>NZ_FYDT01000034.1:0-73826 GCF_900187585.1 Pseudomonas sp. Irchel 3E19 | reverse complement strand
GGATTTGCTGGCGGCCAACCAAGCGTTGATGACGGTCTACTTGATGAAAGCTGAACTCAAAACGCTCTGGACGCCAAGTACCGCCTGGGGCTGGAGATCAGCCTGGAAGCAATGGCTGCGCCACGCTGATGAAAGCGCGATACCGGCTCTGATCCTGTTCGCCAAACGGCTCAAGGGTTACTGGCGGGGAATCGTCAGCCGGGTTCGCTGGCCGATGCACACGGGGCAGTTGGAAGGCATAAACAATCGAATAAAGGTTATCAAACGGATGGCGTACGGTTACCGGGATAGCGAATTCTTTTTCATGAAAATCAAGAGCGTCTTTCCCGGTAATCCGTGAAGAACCTTTCTTTTTTTTGCTGGAAGTAACTACTCGGTTAAATAATTCGCTGACTTCAAGTTACTGTTTTACATGGCTTCCGGATATCGTATGGCGACATGTAGATCATGAAATTGGTGTCAAACCTATATATTAAATTTTGTTCATGTTTTTCAGGTGATCGGGGCATAGTCACTCTAAATCAGGTTTAATGTAAACATTAACCATTGATTTAATTGAATATTTTTTAATCATAAAAAAAATCAGTCAGTTTTTAACAAAAACCATTAATTCCCTGTGATAGGATTTATCGATATTCGATAGTTGCCGTAATGGCTATTGAGTGGCCATGTTGGATGAACTCAAAAGTTCTCCTGTAGTCGATTGGTATTAATCAGCTCCTCTCTATATAGGCTGCGACAGTCTCGTTGCGGGCCGAGTGTGCGGCATGCCTGAATCAAATACATCTTTGAGGCGCGTCTGTACCTGCTAAAAGGTGATTGAATGCAAAAGATTTATGTTTTTCCTGGCCAGGGTTCACAACTCAAGGGCATGGGCGAGGCGGTGTTCGGCAAGTTCATAACCTATACGGACCTGGCCAGCGATATTCTCGGCTACTCCATCGTCGACCTGTGTCTCGAAGACCGCGACCAGCGCCTGAACCAGACCCAATACACTCAGCCGGCGCTTTATACGGTCAGTGCGCTGACCTACCTGGACCGCTTGCAGAGCGCTTCCGGGAACGAGCAGGTGGCGTATTTCGCCGGGCATTCCCTGGGCGAGTACTGCGCGCTCTTCGCCGCTGGCGGCTTTGACTTTGCCACCGGGCTGCAACTGGTCCAGCGCCGGGGCCAACTGATGAGCCAGGCGCCCAGGGGCGGCATGGCCGCGGTGCTGGGCCTGAGCGAGGAAAGGGTTCGCACTGTCCTGCGCGACAAGGGCCTGGACGCTATCGACCTGGCCAATATCAACTCGCCAGATCAGATCATTCTTTCCGGCCTGCACGACGATATTGTCGGCGAAGCGACCCGAGCGATCTTCGAGCAGGCCGGCGCCAGTTATGTACCGCTGAACGTCAGCGCCGCCTTCCACTCACGCTACATGCAGGATGTCGAACGCGAGTTCGCCGACTACCTGGCGGGGTTCTCGCTACAGCCCCTGTCCACCCCCGTGGTCTCGAACATGACGGCGCGGCCTTATCCGCAGCGCGATTACGCCGCCATCCTCAGCGGGCAGATCACCCATCCGGTGAAATGGTACGAAAGCATTTCCTGGCTGCTGACCCAGGATATCCAGCCGATCGAGGAACTCGGGCCGGGCAATGTCCTGAGCAAACTGACCGACAAGATTGTCAAGGCGCCGATGGCCATCGCGCCGACTGCCGCGCCGCCTGCTCCGGTCGCCCCGGCGCCGCGGGACACGATCTTCATGTATGGCGGGCAAGGCACCCAGTATTTCCAGATGGGCCGCGAGCTGTACCAGCACAACCCGGCCTTCCGCCAGCAGATGGATGCCTGCAGCGCCCTGGTGGAAGCAGAGTCGGGATTTTCCCTGGTCAAGGTTATCTACGATGAATCGCGCCGGGTCTACGAGCCGTTCGACTCGATCCTGCAAACCCATCCCGCGCTGTTCGCCGTCGGCTACAGCCTGACCGCCATGCTGCGCGCCGAAGGAGTCGAGCCCAGGGCCGTCCTGGGCTACAGCCTGGGCGAGTACATCGGCTTGACGGTCAGCGGTTGCCTGTCCTGGCAGGACGGGCTGCGCCTGACCCTGCGCCAGTCGCGGGTGCTGGCCGAGCATTGCCCCAAGGGCGGGATGCTCAGCGTGCTGGCGCCGGTGGAGCACCTGCAGCAGCATCCCGGGCTTTACCAGGGGGTGGAGCTGGCCGGGATCAATTTCGCCGACAATTTCTGTGTCTCCGGCGCCCGGGCCGACCTGGCCCGGATCAAGCAGGGCCTGGATGCCATGGGGGTGATCTGCATCGAACTGCCCGTGCAGTATCCGTTTCACTCCAGCAATATCGAGCCGGTCCGGGACAAGATCCTGGCGATCCTGGAAGGCATCGAGTTCGGCGCGCCGCGCATCCCCTATTACTCCTCCACGTTCGCCCGGGCCATTCACGCCGGCGACCTGGGCAACGCCCGGGATTACCTGTGGCGCGTCATCCGCCAGAGCGTGGATTTCCATGGCCTGGTCAAGCACCTGGCAAGCAGTGGCAGCCAGGCGCTGTTCGTCGACCTGAGCGCGACCGGCTCGCTGGCCAACTTCATCAAGTACACCCGCCCCAACAGTCTCAATTACAGCCATTCGATCAATCAGTTCGGCAAGGACCTGAGCAACCTTCATATCCTTCTCAACAAAATCACCGGCCGTTCAGGGGAGTAGCCCATGTCAGTCAATCCTGTCCCATCGGCGTGGCGCGTCAACGCGCGCGACTTCAACAACGCAGCGGGTTTTCATCAGTTGTTCGACGCCCGGTCCCGGGCCACCCCGGACGCTATCGCCCTGGCGGACGCCCGGCAGCGCCTGAGCTATCGCCAGCTGGCCGACAAAAGCGGGCAGTTGGCCGCCTACCTGGTCGGGCAGGGGGTGGGCGCCGGCTCGCGGGTCGCCCTGTTCATGAACCGCTCCCCCGACCTGGTGGTGGCGATGCTCGCCATCGCCCGGGTCGGGGCCACCTATATTCCGCTGGACCCGGTGTACCCCGAACAGCGCCTGCGCTACATGCTCGAGGACAGCGACAGCCGCTGGGTGCTGACCCAGGCGGAGGTCGAGCCGATGCTCGCCACACTGCTGGGCGAGCGCTGCGTCAGCCTCGCCCTGGACCGCCAGTGGCCGCTGGTCGCCGCCTGCCAGTCGCCCTTGCCCGAGCCGGTCTCGGCGCCCGGCAGCCTGGCCTACATCATCTACACCTCCGGCAGCACCGGCCAACCCAAGGGCGTGATGATCAGCCATCGGGCGCTGAGCAACTTTCTCCTGTCGATGGCCGAAGTGCCCGGGATGTCCGCCGCCGACACCCTGCTGGCGGTGACCACCCATTGCTTCGATATTTCCGGGCTGGAGTTGCTCCTGCCGTTGATCGTCGGCGGGCGTTGCCATATCTGTCCGGCCGAGACCGCGGGGGATGCCAGCCAGTTGATGAAGCTGATCGCCGAAGTCCGCCCCAGCCTGATGCAGGCGACCCCGGCGACCTGGCAGATGCTGCTGCGCGCCGGCTGGCAACCCCTGGCGCAACTGCGCATCCTCTGTGGCGGCGAGCCGATGCCCGAGACCCTCAAGGGCGCTTTCGAGCAGGCCGGGAATGCGGTCTGGAACATGTTCGGGCCGACCGAAACCACCATCTGGTCGACCCTGCAGAAACTGCAGCCCGGGCAGGCGATTTCCATCGGCCGGCCCATCGCCAACACCCGGCTGTACCTGCTGCGTGAAGATGGCGGCCACTGCGCCATCGGCGAGCCGGGCGAGTTGTGCATCGCCGGGGCGGGGGTGGCCGAGGGCTACCTGAACCGTCCCGAGCTGACGGCTGAGAAGTTCATCGACAACCCCTTCGAAAGCTCCGGCAAGCTGTATCGCACCGGCGACCTGGCCTGCTGGCAGGCCGATGGCCTGTTGCAGCACCTGGGCCGGATCGACAACCAGGTGAAAATCCGTGGCTACCGGGTCGAAATGGGCGATGTCGAGGCCCAGTTGGACAACCATCCCGAGGTCCTGCAAGCGGTGGTGGTGGCCCGGCAGCAGGCCGGCTCCGCGCAATTGGTCGGCTACTTCGTCCCGCGCCAGCAGGCACCGGATGCCGCCCTGGCCGGGCGCCTGAAGCACTGGCTCGACGAACGCTTGCCCGGCTTCATGGTGCCGAGCTTTCTGCTGGCCATCGAGCGTCTTCCGTTGACGCCCAACGGCAAGGTCGACCGCAAGGCACTGGCCCAGCGCCCCATTTCCGTGGCGGCGGGCGCCAGCACGGCGGCGCGGGGCGAGGTCGAGCGCTACATCATCGAGCAATGGCAGGCGCTGCTGGGGGTGGAGGATATCCAGCCGGACAGCCTGTTCGCCGAGGTGGGCGGCAATTCGATCGCGGCCAATGACTTTCTCGCCCGTCTCAACCGGCGGTTCGACACGCAACTGGTCCTGGCCGACCTGGCCGCCCACGCCAGCCCGACGGCCATCGCGCAACGCCTGCTGCATGGCCCGCAAGCGGCGCCGGCCGCCGTTGCCCCGCAGCCCGCAGGCGATGAGCGCAGGGACCCGTGGGACGACGACTCGCGAGAGGACATCGCCATTGTCGGCATGGCCTGCAGTTTCGCCCAGGCAGGGTGCGCGCAGGCGTTCTGGGGCAACGTCCTGGCCGGGCGCAACTGCATGACCTCCGCGGCCCTGATGCGTCCGCAGCTGGTGCGCGCCGATGCGCCGCTGTGGGCCGGGTTCATCGCCGATGCCTTCGACTTCGACCCGGTGTTTTTCCAGGTAGCGCCCAAGGAAGCGCAACTGATCGATCCCCAGCAGCGGCTGATGCTCACCTACACCTGGCGGGCCCTGGAGGACGCCGGTATCAGCGCCGAGGCGTTCCGCCAGCGGCGTACCGGGGTGTTCATTGCCGCCTCGCAGAACGACTACGGGGTCGCGGCGGCGCAGGCCGAAGAAAACAAAGGCTACCTGGCCACCGGGCAACTGGTGTCCATGGTCGCCAACCGGCTGTCCCACACCCTGGACCTCTCGGGGCCCAGCGAATGCATCGAGACCACCTGTTCGTCATCCCTGGTGGCCCTGCACCGGGCGATCCGCGCCATCCGCCACCGCGAGTGCGAGCAGGCGGTGGTGGGGGGCGTCAACCTGCTGCTGTCCCCCGAGTATTTTCACAGCTACGACGCCATGGGCCTGCTGAGCCCCGACCAGAGCACCCGGTCCTTCCAGGCCGGGGCCAATGGCTACGTGCGTTCCGAAGGCGCGGCGGTGGTGATTCTCAAGCCGCTGGCCCGGGCGCTCGCCGACAACGACCGCATCGCGGCAGTGATCAAGGGCAGCAGCGTCAACCACGGCGGGCGCTCCTCGTCGCTCACGGCGCCGAACCAGGAGGGCATGCGCAACGCCATGCTCGACGCCCTGGCCGATGCCCGCGTGACGGCGCAATCGCTGGGCTATATCGAAACCCATGCCACCGGCTCGCTGCTCGGCGACCGGGTCGAAGTGAACGCCCTGGAAGCGGTGTTCGCCGAACACGCCCCAGGCGCCGCGAGCACCGCGGACTGTACCCTGGGCAGCCTGAAACCCTGTATCGGCCACAGCGAAGTGGCCTCCGGCATGGCGGCGCTGATCAAGGTGGTGTTCGCCCTGCAGCAAGGCATCAAGCCAGGGGTACCCGGCGTGAGCGACGAGGACGTGGCCCGGCTGTGGTCTTCCAGCGTGTTCCGGATCAGCGCGCGCAACCAGCCCTGGGCCGCTGGCGCAACGCCTCGGCGCGCCGCCATCAACAGCTACGGATTCGGGGTCAACGCCCATGTGATCGTCGAACAGTACTGCCCGCCGGACGATACCCGCGGCGAAGACCACGACGCGCAATTGCTGGTGTTCTCCGCCAGGACCCCGGCGCAGCTGGCCAGCGTCCTGGAAAACCAGTTGGCCCACCTGCAGGGCCATTCACAGCTGCGGCTGCGGGACCTGGCCTACACCCTGCAAGTCGGCCGCGAAGGGCTCAAGGCGCGCCTGGCCTTTGTCGCCAGCTCGATCGCCGAGGCCCGGGAACAACTGGCCCGGGCCCTGGAAGGCCTGGCCGAAGGCGCCGACGCCTGGCCGGCGGGGATTTTCTACAGCGGCCGGCAGCTGGCGGCGGACGGCGAACTGGCCACCCTGGCCGCGCAATGGGTGGCGGGCGTGACGCCGGCCTGGCACCGCCTGCATCCGCCCGGCAGCGCGAAGAAACTGGCGCTGCCGCAGTACCCGTTCCAGTTCAAGCGCTACAACGCCCTGGCCCCGGACGAGTCGGAGCCGGCGGCCACGCCCGGGGCGCGCAGGATCTGCGTGATCGGAGCCGGTCCCGGCGGCCTGGTCATGGCCAAATCGTTGCTGGAGGAGGGGCACCAGCCGGTGGTGTACGAGTCCCAGGACACCCTGGGCGGGGTATGGAACCTCAAGCACGACAAACAGGTCGGCACTTACACCACCACGCGCTTCCAGAACTCCAGGGACACCAGCTTCTTTTCCGACTTCTACCCCGAAGACATCAGCGATACCTTTCCCAATGTCCAGGATGTGCGGCGCTACCTGCAGGCCTACGCCAGCCGTTTTGACCTGGAGCGCCATATCCACTGCCAGTCCCGGGTCGTTTCGGTCAAGGCCGAGGGCGCTGGCTGGCAGGTGGAAATCGAGTCCGCGGGCATCCGTCGCCAGGAGACCTTCGACGGGGTCGCGCTGTGCCACGGGCGATATCAGATTCCGCGCCACGCGCGGATTCCGGGGCTGGAGTCCTTCACCGGCCAGGTGCTGCATTCGGGGCAGTATTTCGACAACGCGCCGCTGGCGGGCAAGCGGGTGCTGGTGATCGGCAATGGCGTCAGCGGCATGGACATCGCCGGCGAAGCCAGCAAGGTCGCCGCCAAAGTCTATTGGAGCCTGCGCTCGCGCAAGTTCATCCTGCCGCGGATGGTAGGGTTCCTGCCCAACGACTTTGTCTCCCCGGCCAACCTGCTGATGCCCGCGGGGCTGCGGGCGCAGCGCAATATCGACCGCCTGCGCCTGGCGCTGCCGGCCTTCAGCGAGGCCCTGCAGCGCAGCGGCTTGCAGCCGACCCTCAACGAGTTCCGCCAGCACCCCTTCATTCACATCAACGATGAGGTGGTGGACCTGGTCAACGCCGGGAAGATCGAGACGATCTTCGGCCAGGTGGAAAAGTTCGTCGGCAACCGCTGCTTCCACCTCGGCCATGAACAGGTGCTCGAGGACATCGATGTGGTGGTGCTGTGCACCGGCTACCGCACCGGGGCGCTGTATGACTATGTGCAAGGCCTGGAGCCTGTCCGCGACCTGGCCATGGGGCTGTTCCACCGAGACGACCCGCTGTTGTTCAACCAGTACGGGCTGCAGGAAATCGGCGTGATCGGCACCTTGCCGTACCTGGAGATGACTTCGCGCTGGTATGCCCAGGTGGTCTCCGGCAAGTACCGGCTCAGCCAGCAGGAACGGCGGCAAACCGCCGATACCGACAAGATCATCATGGGCCCCCTGGCCAGCGTGGTGATCGGCCTGAAGCTCGGCCTGGTGCCGGACCCAGCGCGCGAATTCAAGGCCTTCTGGAGCCTGCTCAATACCCCGGGTTTTCCCGCCCAGTACCGCCTGCGCGGGCCCCACGCCAGCGCCGGGGCCGCGGCCATCGTCGCCGCGAGCCGCCAGCGCGCCTTTATCCAGGACGAAACCGGTGACGAGCAAATCAGTATCGTCAAGGCGCGCCTGCTGGCCGGCCTGGGCAGCGAGGCCGTGGCGCGCCTGGCGGCCGAGGGCCAGATTACTGCCGAGGAACGGCAGGCGGCCCTGGCCCGGCTCGACGATCCGTTGCGGCTCGACTGGGACAGCCAGTTCCTCACGCCCCTCAGCGACCGGGCGCTGGCCATTGACCAGGCCACCCAATCCCAGGACGGGGTGATCGCCGAGCATGACCGCCTGTACCTGGGCCTGCTCCGCAAGATCCAGCGCAAAGAAATCAACGCAGACAACTTTCTGTCGGAACTGAAGAAAATCTCAAGGGCCTCGTGATGACCTACCTGAACGCTTTTATCGACAAGGTTTCCAGCCAGAGCATTTCCGACGCCCAGGCCCTGGACCTGATCCGCCAACTGCATGAGTCGGTGCAGCAACCCGCGCCAGCGCCGGCCCGGGGCACTCTCGTCGAGCAACAGGTGCTGGCCGAACTGAGCGGCTTCCTGGTCGCCACCATCCACCTCGACCAGGGCGAAATCGAACCCGAGCGCAGCCTGGCGGACTATGGCTTCAACTCCATTTCCCTGACCGAGTTCTCCCAGCGTATCGGCGCGCGGTTTCCCGGTTTGCGGCTGGCGTCCTCGACCTTTATGGAGCATCCGTCGCTGGCGGCCCTGGCGCGCCACATCGCGCCCAGGGCCGGCCTTGGACAAGAAGCCCCGGCCACGGCCTCCGTGGACGTCGAGCATGTAGTCGCCGAGCGCTTGCAGCGTTACTTCCACGAGCAGGGCCAGGCGGCCGGGGCAACGGTCCAGCCGATTGCCAGAGTCGTGCGCGCCTCGGCCGGGCAGGGGCCTCGGCCGCAGGCCGGCTCGGGAACGGAGAACCACGACGAAGCGGCGGCACTGCACGAGGACATCGCGATCATCGGCATGGCCGCGCGCCTGCCCAAGTCCGACAGCCTGGCCGACTTCTGGCGCCGCCTGGTGGACGACGAGCCGTTCATTTCCGAGGTGCCGGCCGACCGCTGGGACTGGCGGGCGATCTATGGCGACCTCGACAGCCCGGACAAGACCGACTGTTATCACGGCGCCTTTATCGACGATGTGCGCGGCTTCGATCCGCTGCACTTCAACATCGCCCCGCGCGAAGCGGCGCTGATCGACCCCCAGCACCGGCTGATGCTGCAAACCGTGTGGGAAGCCCTGGAAACCTCCGGTTACCAGCGCGATCAGTTGCGCCAGCAGAAAATCGGCGTGTTCCTGGGCATCGAGCGCAAGGACTACGCCGACCTGATCCGCGCCAGCCAGGTGGCGATCGACGGCCACCTGAATACCGGCAACGCCCACGCCATGCTGGTCAACCGCATCGCCCACTATTTCGACTGGAAGGGCCCGGTGTCGACGGTGGATGCCGCCTGCAGCAGCTCGTTCGTCGCCATCGACCGGGCGATCACGGCCTTGCGCACCGGGCAGGCCCAGGCGGCCATCGCCGGCGGCGTCAACCTGGTGCTGAGCCCGGAAGTGAACATCTATAACCGCAAGCTCGGCCTGTTCACCGGCGACGGCATCGTCCGGCCCTTCGACAAGCAGGCCAACGGGCACTTCTTCAGCGACGGCCTGGGGGTGGTGATGCTCAAGCGCCTGTCGCTGGCCGAGCGCGACAACGACAACATCCTCGGCGTGATCAAGGGCCTGTCGGTGCGCCATGGCGGCAAGAGCCTGTACCTCACCGCGCCGAATGCCGAGATCCACTGCGAAACCATCGCCGAGGCCCTCGGACAGGCCGGCCTGCAACCGCGGGATATCGACTATATCGAGGCCCAGGGCACCGCCAACCCGATGGCCGACGAGGTGGAGCTCAATGCCTTCGACAAGGTCTTCAAGGGCTGCGCCAGCAAGCCCGGCTTCGGCACCCTGAAGGGCCAGCTGGGGCATTTTTCCGGGGCCTCGGGGGTGATCTCGCTGATCAAGAGCCTGTTGGCGCTGCAGCACGACACCCTGGTCAAGATCGCCAACCTGGAGGAGTTCAACTGGAACCCCGGGCAGGGCGAGTTTGCCTGCGAACCGATACGCGAGACCGCCGCCTGGGCACCGAAGACCCGCGACGGGCAACGCCAGGCGCGGCATATCGGCATCCACAATTTCGGTTTCGGCGGCGTCACCGGGCATATGGTGCTGGGCGAATACCTGGCCCCCGAAGCGCCCGCCATGGCGCCGCCCGCCGCTGGCGAGCAGGCGGTGCCGTTGTCCGCCCGCACCGCGGACCAGCTCGAGCAGGCCGCCAAGCGTTTGCTCGCCCATCTGCAATCCCCCGAGGCCGCGCAGCTGAGCCTGCGGGATGTGGCCAGCACCCTGCAGACCGGCCGTGAACACTTCGAACACCGCGCGGTGGTTTTCGCCGATTCGCTGGCGCTACTGACCGAGCGCCTGGAGCGCCTGCTGTCCGGCCAGGAAGATGCCGGCGCCTTCCTCAAGCGCGACCTGGAAACCGGCAAGGATGTGCGTCAGCTGTTCGCCAGCCCGGAGATGCAACCGGTGGTGCGGCAGTGGCTCGACGAGCGCAACCAGCGCGGCCTGGGACGCATCTGGGTCGCCGGGGTGGCGGTGGACTGGCAACGCCTGTATGCCGGCCAGCCAGCGCTGAAAAAAGCGCAGTTGCCCACCTATCCCTTTGCCCGGCATGCGTTGTGGATTCCCCAGGCGCCCGCCAACGGTCCGGCCGTGGCGTTGCCGGCGCCGATCCTGCAGCACAACGTGTCGACCTTCATGGCGCAGAAATACCGCTCGGAATTCACCGGCCAGGAGCCCTGGTTCGTCGCTGGCGGCGCCGACCTGTCGCGGCGTTTCGTCGAACTGGCGCACCTGCCCATGCTGATCCAGGCCACGCGCCAGGCGGCCGAAGTGACGGCCGACGAACCGGTTGGCCTGGTGTTGCACGACATCGTCTTTCCCCACGCGTTGTGGGTGGAGCGGCAGCCGGTCGCCGTGGAGTTGACCCTGGTCCCCGGTGAACACGAGCTGATCGATTACCGTCTCAGTTCTCCCGGCCAGGGCGACGCGGTCTTGCATATCCGCGGCCAGGCGCTGTTCGAGCCACGCCGATCCGTGGCCGCGCTGCAACTGCCGGCCGATGCGGCCGAGGCCGGCTGGCACCCGGTCACGCAGCCGGCGATGGTACTGCTGCAACTCACCAGTTTGCTGGCCCGGGAGCAGGCCTGCGAGGTCGCGGCCCTTACGCTGCTGTCGGTGGACGAAGTGCGGGTCGATGGCGCCCTGGAACAGGCCGCCTGGTTGTGGCTGCGCCCCTCCGACAACGATTTCGCCCAGGTGGAGATGCCGTCCACGGTGTCCCGTCTGGACATCGATATCTGCGATGGGGCGGGCGAGGTGCTGATGCAACTGCGGGACCTGGTGTGCAGCCATGGCAATGACCTGGACGCGGCCCCCGGACCGGTGCCGGTAAGCATGCCCGAACAGATCAAGGGCATGATCCCGACGCTCAACGGCACCGGGGCCATGACCACCGTCCTGCCGGCCTGCTCGCAGCTGTTCGTCGAGTTCGCCGCCACCACCGGAAGGGAAGTGATGGACATGGGCTGCGCCTACGGCGTGGCGACCATCGCCGCGCTGGAGCAGGGCGCCCGGGTGCTGGCGGTGGATATCGAGGAGCAGCACCTGAGGATTCTCGCCGACAAGGTGCCGCCACACCTGCGCGGGCGCCTGAGCACACTGGCCGGCGCCTTGCCGGACATGGATTTCGCCCCGGGCCGGTTCCAGGCGATCCATGCGGCGCGGGTCCTGCATTTCCTGGCGCCCCAGGCGTTTCGCGAGTCGATCCGCAAGATGGCCCGCTGGCTGGCCCCGGGCGGCCAGCTGTTCCTGACCTGCGACACCCCGTACTTCCCGCACTGGGCGGCCCGGGTCGACGAGTACGAGCGCCTCAATGCCGCGGGCGAGGAGTGGCCGGGCTATATCGCCGATATCGCCGGCTATTTCCGCAGCCGCGTCCAGGCCAGCGCCGGCAATGCCATCGACAGCGGCAGCCATGCCAGCGACGCCCTCAACGGCACCCCGCTGATCAACCTGGTGGACCCCGAGATCCTGGCCCGCGAATGCCGGCTTGCCGGGCTGCAGGTGGAGGAGGCCGGCTACGAAGGCCTGGCCATCGACTTCGAGGGCCACGCCGCCAGCGATGGCCTGGAGCATGCCAGCGTGATCGCGATCAAGCCCTGCAGCGCAACCCCGCGCAGCCTGCGCCGCTAACTTTCTGGATGGAACTCAGATGCCTGTCAAAGACGTGCAATCGGTCAAGAACACTATTCGTCGCCTGCTGGCTGACGCCCTGGGCGTCGCCGCCGAGGACATCAGCGAAAGCAGGACCTTTTTCGAACTGGGCCTGACCTCGCGTATCGGCGTGATGTGGATGGCCCAGGTCAACCAGGCCTATGGGCTGAGCATCCCGGCGGTGCGGGTCTTCAACTACCCGACCCTGGCGCGGATGGCCGAACTGGTGCACCAGGAACAGGCCGAGCAGGGCGTGGAGGGCAGTGCCCAGCGCCCGGCACGGGCGATGTTCGGGCGGCGTCCGGCGCCTGCCGCGGTAACGGCTGCGGCGCTGCCTGAGGCGCCGGCGTCCAGCATTCCCGCGCAGCCGAGGAAGCTGGCGTCGTTTCGTGCTCGGTCGCGCCCGGCCAGCGTCGAGCCCGCAAGCGTCCCTCAGGTGCCTGTCGCCAGGCCTGAGGCCAGAGGCGATGCCGGCGCCATCGCCATCATCGGCCTGTCCGGGCGTTTTCCCCAGGCGCGCGACGCGCGGGCGTTCTGGGCCGCCGTGGCCGAAGGCCGCGACTGCATCAGCCGCGTCGCCCGGGACTACTGGCGCATGGACCAGGCCTACAGCCCGACGCGCCAGGCGGGCAAGACCTATTCCGATTCCATCGGCGCGGTCGACGATATCGATTGCTTCGACCCGCTGTTCTTCAATATTTCCCCGGCCGATGCCGACGCCATGGACCCCCAGCAGCGGCTGTTCCTGCAAGAGGCGTGGAGCTGCCTGGAAGATGCCGGCCTGCATCCGCAACAGTTGGCCGGCAGCAAATGCGGGGTGTTCGTCGGCTGTGGCAGCTACGGCCAGAGCCAGAACGGCAATGCCCTGAGCGCCGCCGGTTTCCTCGGCGGCAGCGCCTCGATCCTGGCCGCACGCATCGCCTACCTGCTGGACCTGCGCGGCCCCTGCCTGACCATCGACACCGCCTGTTCCGCGTCCCTGGTGGCCATCGCCCAGGCCTGCGACAGCCTGGTGACGGGTAACAGCGACCTGGCCCTGGCCGGTGGCGTGTCGATCCTCAGCGACCCGTCGATCCACATCATGGCCAGCCAGGCCGGCATGTTGTCCGCCGACGGCCGTTGCTACAGCTTCGATCAGCGGGCCAACGGCTTTGTCCCGGCCGAAGGGGTCGGAGTGGTGGCCCTCAAGCGCCTGGCGGATGCCCAGCGCGACAACGACCCGATCTACGGCACGCTGATCGGCTGGGGGGTCAATCAGGATGGCAAGACCAACGGCATCACGGCGCCCAGCCAGACTTCCCAGGCCGAGTTGCAACAGGCGGTGTTCAAGCAGTTCGGTATCGACCCGCGCAGCCTGGGGCTGATGGAGGCCCATGGTTCGGGCACGCCCCTGGGCGACCCGATCGAAGTGGAGGCCCTGGTCAATGCGTTCAAGCCGTTCACCGACGAGCGCGGGTTCTGCGCCCTGGGTTCGGTCAAAGGCAACATGGGGCACATGCTGGCGGCGGCGGGGGTGGCGGGGTTCTTCAAGGCGCTCCTGGCGATCCGCCATCGGCGTCTGCCGCCCTCGGCGCACTTGCAGACCCTCAACGAACATATCCAGCTCGACCGGTCGCCGTTCTATATCCATACCGACAACCGCGAATGGACAGTGCCCGAAGGCACTCGGCGGCGCGCCGGGGTCAGCTCGTTCGGCTTCAGTGGCACCAATGCCTACGCGGTGCTGGAAGAGTACCCGCAGCCCGGCCCCGTGCCCGCCAGCGCACCCGCCGAGCAGGTGATAGTGCTGAGCGCGCAGAACGAGGAGCGCCTGCGCGCCTATGCCGGCAAGCTGCTGGAGTTCCTGCGCGGCGAGGGGGCGACGCTGCGCCTCGAAGACCTGGCCTACACCCTGCAGGTGGGACGCCTGGCCATGGACGCGCGCCTGGCCCTGGTGGCCGATTCCATGCAAACCCTGGAACAGGCCCTGGCCGCCTACCTGGCGGTGGCCCCTGGCGACGACCGCGAGGCCCGGCTGTTTCACGGCAAGCCTGTGGTCGAGCAGGACGCCCTGCTCGATGCCGACGAACTCCCGGCGACCGCCTTGCGCTGGGCGCGGGAGGGAAAGTGGGCGGCGCTGGCGCGGCTGTGGGTGCGCCGCGGCGGTTTCGACTGGCAGCCCCTGCGGGCCCAGGACGGCGAGCCGCCAGCGCGGCGCGTCAGCCTGCCGACCTATCCGTTTGCCCAGCGACCCTGCCAGATGCCGGTGTTCCGGGTATTGGCCGCGCCGACGGCGCCCGCCGGGCTGTCGCCACTGCTGCAGCGCAATGTCTCCACCTTCGAGGGCGTGGCGTTCCGTTCGCGGTTCAACGGCGACGAGTTCTATTTCGCCGACCATGTGATTGCCGGACGCAAGACCCTGCCCGGCGTGGCCTATCTGGAAATGGCCTGCACCGCCGGCTACCTGGCCTCGGGCCAGGCGATTTCCCGGGTGCGCAATATCGTCTGGCTGCAACCCTTCCTGGTGGACCGCGAGCCGGCCACCCTGGAACTGCGCCTGAAGCAGAAAAACGCCAAGACCCGCTTTGAAATCCACGACCTTTCCGGCGCCCGCGAACAGCTCTGCGCCCAGGGTGAAATCGTCATCGAGGCCGGCGCCTCCGAGCTGCCACCGGTGCCGTCGCTTGCCGGACTGCTGGCCGAGGCCCAACGGCTGGACGAAGGCGCCGGGTGCTATGCGCGTTTCGCGGCCCAGGGTTTTGCCTACGGGCCGACCTTCCGCGCCATCAAAAGCCTGTCGCGCAGCGGCGGCTACCTGATCGCCGAGATCCAGCGCCAGGCGGGCGGCGGCCAGGGCGAACAGCCGGTGCCGGAAGGCCTTGGCCAGCATTACCGGCTGCTCGACGGCTTTATCCTCAACCCGGCGCTGCTCGACAGCGCGTTCCAGCCGTGCATCCGTTTCTGCGAGGACGAAGACCCCAGCAGCACCTACATCCCTTACGCCCTGGAGCAGATCACCGTGCTCAAGGCCTTGCCCGAACGCTTCTACAGCGTCGCGCAGCTGCGGGAGATCGACGCCGAAAGCGCCCGTTGCTCGGTGCACATCCTCGGCGAGAGCGGCGAGCTGCTGGTGCATATCGACAACCTGACCCTGCGGCCGATCAAGGCGCGACAGGCGGCGTCGCCCAGCCAGCTGTACCGCATGGACTGGCTGGCCGCGGCGCCGGCACCCGAGATCGACGCCGCCCAGGCGCAGGCCGCGCGCCTGCTGTTCGTCGCCGATGGGCAACTGGCCGAGCACTTGGCCCGGCCCCAGGACATCCTGGTGTACCCCGGCGCTGCCTTTCGCTGCGTCGGGCCCCGGCACTATGAGGTAGTGCCCGACAATCCGCAGGATTACGCCAGGTTGTGGGAGGCCTGTGCCGAGCCGGTGTCGACCCTGGTCCATACTTGGGCCCTGGGGGCGCCGGTGGAGCTGCAACAAGCCCTGGCGCTCAATCTGTATGCGCTGACCTTCATCGCCCAGCAGTTGCTCCGTGGCGATGCCGCCAAGGGCACCACGCTGCTGCATTTCTATCCCCATGACGTGCCGGCCGGGGTGGCCGTGGGCGGCTTCATGCGCAGCCTGGCAGCCGAGCGGCCGGAGTGGGTGGCCCGCTCCATCGCTTTGCCCGGCCTTGGGGCGCAACCCCTGGCCGCACTGATGGCGCGGGAAATTGGCGTGTCGCAGCAACCCGGCCTTGGGGTCGAGGTACGCCTGGAAGAGGACCGGCGCCTGGTGCTGAGCGCGGTGCCCGATACTCAGACCGCCGTGGGCCAGGACGCCTTGCGCGAGGGCGGGGTCTACCTGATCAGCGGCGGGGCCGGTGGCCTGGGGCTGATCCTCGCGCGGGCGCTGGTACAGGGCTATCGCGCCCGGGTCTTCCTCACTGGCCGCACGCCATTGGCGCAGTTGCCGGCGGCGAGCCGGCAGGTCATTGAGGCACTCGACCAGGACGGGCAGGGCGCAGGAGTGGAATACCTGCCCGCCGATATCACCGACGTCCAAGGCAGCGCCGAGCTGGTGGCCGGGATCAGGCAGCGGGCCGGGCGCATCCACGGCGTGTTCCATTGCGCCGGGAGCATGGACAACGCCACGCTGGCGCACAAGGACGCCGCGCAGATCGCGCGCATCGTCAACCCCAAGGCCATTGGCGTCACCCTGCTGGACCAGGCCCTGGAGCACGAAGCCCTGGACCTGTTCGTGGTCTATTCGTCGATTGCGGCCGTGATGGGCTTTGCCGGCCAGACCGACTACGCCTATGCCAACCGCTTCCTCGATGGCTTTGTCGCCCAGCGCCAGCGCCGGGTCCGCCATGGGTTGCGCCAGGGGCGCAGCCTGGCGCTCAACTGGACCCTGTGGCGCGACGGCGGTATGCAGCTCGACGCGCAGAGTTCGCTGTTCCTGGAGCGCAGCCGCGGCCTGCAGGCCCTGGACGCCGCAGCCGGGATCGCAGCGCTCAAGCACTGCCTGGCTATCGAGGAGGGCACGCAGCTGGTGGTCGTCCAGGGGCAGGCCAACGCCATCCAGGCGGCCTGGAACGAGTTCCCCAAGGCGCCGCGTGGCAGCGCCGCGACACCCCGGCCGACAACCGCCAGCCCGCAGGGCCAGGGCTCGTCGGCGGTGGGGGAGCGGACCCTCGGCGAGCTGGCGGAGCTGCTCAAGCTGGCGCCCGCCGACATCGACCCGGACCAGGACCTGATGAAGTACGGCCTGGACTCCATCGGCGCGATGATGCTGATCAACAAGATCAACGACGCCTTTGACATCAACGTGCAACCGGCGGCGTTGCTGCGTCACACCAGCCTCAGGGCCTTTATCGCGCATATCTGCGAGGAGCATCTGCCCGCAGCCGAGGTTGCCGAGCAGACCCAGGCCGAGCCGCCGCTCGCGGCGCCGGCGGTCGCGGTGAACTACCCCGATCCTTACCTGGCCCCGGTGCCCAGGGGCGACTGGATCGACAGCAGCGCGCCGTCCGCCGCGGCCGCAATCGAGGCCGAGGTGTGGCCCATGAGCCATGGCCAGCAGTCGCTGTGGTTTATCCATAAGCTCAACGAAGCCAGCGCGGCTTATCACATCGCCATGACTTTCCGTCTGCGCTCGCCCCTGGATCGCGCCGCCCTGGAGCGCGCCTACAGCCTGTTGCTGCAGCGTCACCCGGCGCTGCGCGCGCGGTTCAGCGAACGCCAAGGGCAACCGGTGCAGGAAATTCCGCCAACGGTGCTGCCCGACATCGGCCTGTACAACCTGGCCGGCCAGTCGCGCGAGCAGGTGCAGGAGGCGCTGCAGGCCGCCCATCGCCAGCCGTTCGACCTGCAACAGGGCGCCCTCAGCCGGCTGCGCCTGTTTATCTGCGGCGAGCGCGACACCCTGGTGTTGTGGACCGTGCACCACCTGGTGTCGGATGCCTGGAGCCAATGGCTGCTGCTCGATGAATTGCTAGGCGGCTACGCCGCCCTGTGCCGCGGCGAGCAGCCGCTGCTGGCGCCATTGACGGCCAGCTTCGCCGATTTCGTAAGCGAGGAAGAGGCGTTTCTGCTCAGCGCCGCCGGCCAGCGCCAGCGGGATTTCTGGAAAGCCCGGCTGGCCGACCCAGAGGTGCGCCTGAACCTGCCGCTGGATTTCCCGCGGCCCAAGGCCCAGACCTTCAATGGCGCGTCGCTGGCGATCCAGTGCGACAGCGAACTGAGCGAAGGCATCAAGGCCCTGGCGCAACGCCAAGGGGTCACGGTGTTCACCGTGCTGCTGGCCGCCTACCAATGCCTGCTCGCCCGCTACTCCTCGGACCGCCAGGTGTGGATCGGTTCGCCGGTCTCGGGGCGTATCGACCAGCGTTTCAACCCGCTGGTGGGCTACTTCGTCAACTCGGTGGTACTGGCCGCCGACCTGCGGGCCAATCCGTCCTTCGGCGAACTGCTGCAACAGCAGAAACAGGTGGTGCTCGAAGCCCTGGAAAACCAGCGGGTGCCGTTCGCCCGGCTGGTGCAGGACCTCAACCCTCCCCGCGAGGCCGGGCGCACGCCGCTGTTCCAGGCCGAGTTCGTGTATCAGAAGCCGCACCAGAGCAGCGAACTGATCCGCATCCTGTCGCCCGAGGAAGGCGTGCCGATCCGGCACCAGGGGTTGCAGCTGGAGTCTGTGCCGTTCGCCCAGCAGGAGGGGCAGTTCGAGATCGGCCTGGAAATGATGGACATCGACGGGCGACTGGCCGGCGCCCTGAAGTTCAACGCCGACCTGTTCGCCGCGCCGACCATGGCGCGCATGCGGGACAGTTTCCTGACCCTGTTGCAACACTGCGTCAGCCAGCCCGAGACCCCGGTCTGGTCGCTGCCGGTGGTCGCCGGGCAGGATCTGGCGCGCTCGGCCACCTGGCTGCAAGGCGCCCGGGTGCCCGTGGCGCCATTGACCACGGCCCAATTGTTCGAGCAGCTAGTGCTGCGCCAGGCCGCGCAGACCGCGCTGCTCGACTCCCGGCGCAGTTGGAGCTACGAGGCCTTGAACCAGCGGGCCAATCGCCTTGCCCATCACTTGCAGGCCGCGGGCCTGAGGCAAGGGCAGGGGGTCGCCCTGTGCATGCAACGCTCGGGCGACCTGGTGGCCGCCTTGCTCGCGGTGTTCAAGGCGGGCGGTTTCTACATCCCGATGGACCCGGGTTTCCCCGCCCAGCGCCTGCAACACATGCTCGACGATGCCCGGCCGGCCTTCATGCTGGTCGACAGCCTGGCCGGGTTGCCCCAGGGGCTGACCCTGGAGGCCACGACCTTGCTCGACCTGGCCGCGCAAGCCGGGGTCATCGATGCCCGCCCGGCCGATAACCTGGCGTGCCGGTCGCACATGCACGACAGCGCCTATGTGATCTACACCTCGGGCTCCACCGGGCGCCCCAAGGGCGTGCAGATCGCCCACCAGGCCTTGAGCAACTTCCTGCAATCCATGGGCCGCGAACCGGGGCTGTCGGCGCAGGACCGCCTGCTGGCCGTGACCACCATTTCCTTCGATATCGCCGCGCTGGAGCTGTACCTGCCGCTGGTCAACGGCGCCTGTGTGGTCCTGGCGTCCCGCGAGGCGGCCATGGACGCCCTGCAATTGCAGCGCCTGCTGGACGAGCAGCGGATCACGCTGATGCAGGCCACCCCAACCACCTGGCAGATGCTGGTCGGCAGCGGCTGGGCCGGCAAGCAGGATCTGCGCATTCTGTGTGGCGGCGAACCGCTGCCGCGCAGCCTGGCGCGCGAACTGCTGTCGCGCGGCCGTGAACTGTGGAACCTCTACGGCCCCACGGAAACCACCATCTGGTCCTGTGTCGAGCGGGTCGACGGGCAGGGCACGTCGGCCATAGTGCCGATCGGCAAGCCGATCCAGAACACCAGCATCCATATCCTCGACGAGGCCCAGGCAGAAGTGCCGCCAGGGGTGGCCGGGGAGTTGTGCATCGGGGGAGAAGGGGTCGCCAGCGGCTACCTCAACCGCCCGGACCTGAACGCCGAGAAATTCATCCAGGGCCCCACCGGCCGGCTGTACCGCACCGGCGACCAGGCGCGCCTCACGTCCGACGGCCAGCTGGAATTCCTCGGCCGTGAGGACGGCCAGTTGAAGGTCCGTGGCTTTCGCATCGAGGCGGGGGAAATCGAGAACAGCCTGCGCGGCCATCCCCAGGTGCGCGATTGCGTGGTCACCCTGCGCCAGCGCGGCAGCGGCGGCGATGCCGAAGGGGTGTTGACCGCCTATGTGGTCGTCGTCGCGCCGGCGATCCTCGACGAAGCCTTCAAGGCCGAGCTGCGCCAGCGCGTGGCGCGGGACCTGCCGGCGTACATGGTGCCGTCGTTGTACGTCGGCCTGAACGCCTTGCCGCTGACCCCCAACAACAAGATCGATCGCAAGGCGCTGCCCGCACCGGAGAGCGTCGACCCCGTCCATGCGCGACGGCCCATGGCCAGCGGGCGGGCCGAGCAGGTGGCGGGTATCTGGGCGGCGATCCTCGGCCTGCCGCGGGCGCGCGACGACAGCCACTTCTTTAACGCCGGGGGCACCTCGTTCACCGCGACCCGCCTGATCTACCAGGTCCAGCAGGAACTGGGCATCACGCTGCCGGTCAGCCTGCTGTTCGAACATCCGACCCTGGGCAGCTTCGCCGAGGCGCTCGAACGCCAAGCTGGGGGCAGCCCCCTCCCACCGGCGCAGCCCGCCGAGCCTGTCCCGGACGACCCGGACCAGGCCTTGCTCGACATCCTCGCGCAATTACAGAGCGGTCGACTCAGCGTCGACCAGGCCAACCGTTTAATGGGTGATTTCCAATGACTGTGTGCATTACCACCACCGACATCCTCAACCTGGTCAAGGACGGCCACATCTCCCTGGTCCAGGGGCGCGATCTGCTGCGCCTGGTGGCCGGCAACGGCCAGCCTGTCCGGGAACAGCCCGCGGGCGCCATGGATATCGCGATTATCGGCATGTCCGGGCGCTTTCCCGGCGCCGACAGCACAAGCGCCTTCTGGGACAACCTCAAGGCCGGGCGCAACAGCGTGGCGCAGATTCCCGCCAGCCGCTGGGACAGCCGCGACTATTTCGATCCCGACCGCAACGCCCGCAACAAGAGCTACAGCAAATGGGCCGGCCTGGTGGACGACATCAAGGGCTTCGATGCCGACTTTTTCAATATCAGCCCCCGCGAAGCGCTGCTGATGGACCCCCAGCAGCGGCTGTTTTTCCAGGAAGCCTGGGGCGCCATCGAAGACGCCGGCTATGCGCCTGGCAGCTGGTCCAACAGCAAGTGCGGGGTGTTTGTCGGCTGTGTCACCGGCGACTACCTGACGCACCTGCGCCAGCAGCAGATGCCAGCCGATGCCTACAGCCTGACCGGCAACGCCTCGTCGATCCTCGCCGCGCGGCTGTCCTACTTCCTCAACCTGAAAGGCCCGGCGGTGGCGGTGGACACCGCGTGTTCGTCGTCCCTGGTGTCGGTGCACATGGCCTGCGAAAGCCTGCAAAGCGGCACGTGCGAAGTGGCCCTGGCCGGTGGGGTGATGCTGTACAACACCCCGGAACTGTTTGTCCTGGCCTCGCAGCTGGGCATGCTGTCGCCGGACGGCCTGTGCAAGACCTTCGACGAGCGGGCCAACGGCATCGTGATTTCCGAAGCGGTCGCGGTTGTGGTGCTCAAGCCATTGGCGGCCGCCGAACGCGACGGCGACACCATCCACGCGGTGATTCGCGCATCGGGGATCAACCAGGACGGCAAGACCCCGGGCATTACCGTGCCCAGCGCCTATGCCCAGACCCAGTTGCTCAGCGACGTCCATGCCCGCGCCGGGATCGACCCGCGCAGCATCGGCTACGTCGAGGCCCATGGCACGGGCACGCGCCTGGGCGACCCCATCGAGGTCGAGGCCCTGACCGCCGCTTTCCGCCAGCGCACCGAGGACAAGGGGTTCTGCGCCATCGGCTCGGTCAAGACCAACATCGGCCATGCCCAGGTCGCGGCGGGGATCACCAGCCTGATCAAGGCCGTGCTGTGCCTGCGGCACCAGACATTGCCGCCGTCCCTGCACCTGGAGCAACCCAACCAGCACATCGATTTTGCCAACAGCCCATTCTTCACCCTCGACCGCCTGCAGCCCTGGACGGCCCAGGCCGATCACCCGCGGCGGGCCTGTGTCAGTTCCCTGGGGTTCAGCGGTACCAATGCCCATCTGGTGCTGGAAGAGTACGTGCCTGCCGCGCCAGCGCCCGCCCGCCATTGCGACGCCCCGGGCGCCAGTGTGGCGGTGCTGTCGGCGCGCACCCCCGAACGCCTGAAGGTCATGGCCGAGCGCCTGCTGCACTGGCTGGACAGCAACGCCCCGCTGCCGGCTTTGCGCGACGTGCTGCACACCTTGCAAAGCGGGCGCGACCCGATGCCTGCCAGGCTGGCCTTGCTGTGCGATTCCCTGGAATCGCTGGCCCAGGGGGTGCGCGGTTTTCTTGCCGAGGGTGCCGATCGCCAGCTGGTGTTTGTCGGTGACGAAGCCGACGAGCAGGGTCGTCAGGCGGCCCAGGCCGAGCTTGCCGCGCTGCCACAGCCCATGGCTCGCGACCTGGCCCGCCTGTGGGCGGCCGGGGCGGCCGTGCAATGGCCTCTGTTCTCGCCCCAGGAGCACCTGCGTCGTGTCCCGCTGCCCACCTATGCCTTTGCCGCGACCCCTTACTGGGCCGCTGGCACGCCCGTCGTGCCCAGCGAAGTGGCAGCCTTGCATCCCATTCAGTTGCACCGGCTGAACGGGACACCACAGCCCAGCTTCAGTCATCGCTTCGAGAGCGACGAGGTCTATCTCAAGGATCATCTGGTGTCCGGGGCACCGACCCTGCTGGGCGTCTCCCATCTGGAAATGGCCGTCACCGCTCAGCGCCTGGCCGGGGAAGGCGTCCCGGACGGTCTGCTACAGCAAGTGCGGAACGTGGCCTGGATCAAGCCGGTAATCGTCACCGATCAACCCCAGCAAGTGCAGGTTGACCTGCAGGAGACCGAGCGCGGCACGGCCTATCGGATCAGTGACGGGGCGGGGCAGTTGTTTTCCCAGGGCCGGGTAGGTTGGGTGCCGGCTCCGCAACAGATGCCCCGGATGGATCTGGCGGCGATCAAATCCCGTTGCACCGAGGCCTTGCCGGCGGCGGACTGCTATCGGATCTTCGTTCGCAACGATCTGGTCTACGGGCCGAGCTTGCGCGCCCTGGAAACCTTGTATTTCAACGCCTCCGAATCCCTGTCTCGGCTGGTCTTGCCCCAGGCCCTGCGCCATGATCTGGGAGCCTACACCCTGCATCCGTCGTTGGTGGAAGGCGCCTTGCAGAGCATGTTGGGGCTGCTCGGCGACCCCAGCCGCGACAGCACCTTGTACATCCCTTATTCCCTCAACGAGATCACGGTTTACGCACCGCTCACGGCAACCTGTTACGGCTATGCCCGAGTGGCGGGCAACCATGGCGCGGCGCAGTTCGCCGAAAAGCGTTTCGACATCGACCTGCTGAGTGACGACGGACAAGTGCTGGTCGCCATACGCAGCCTGTCCTATCGGCCTTACTCGCTGCGCAAGAAGGACGACCTGCAACTGTTTGCTCCCCACTGGCAGGCGCAAGACCTCGACAGCCAGCCAGCCCAGCCGTTGACCGCCCACACTGTGCTGTTCAGGGCGGCTCAGGGAGGGTGGCAGGCTCTTGAACAGGCCCTGAGCTTCAAACCATGGCGCGTGTCGCCAACGCCGGCCAGCGACGGTTCGGTGCACGTCAGTGAAGACGGCAAGAGCCTGGGCATCGACCCTCGGAATGCCGGGCATTGGCAGCAATGGCTGGACGCGCTGCCCGCCAGCGGCGACTTGAATCTGTTGTTCCTGCTGGAGGAGGGACTGCAAGGCGAGGCGCTGCTGCACCTGTTGTATCAGCTTGTGCCCGTGCTGGTGGCACGCCAGCGGACCCAGGGACGCCTGCTGTTCGTCAGCCGTTCGGCCCAGGCCGGGCATCGCGCCCTGGCCGGGTTCGCCCGGGTCCTGCGCCATGAGCATCCCGGGCTGTGGGCCGGTGTCCTCGAGGTCAGCGGCACCGAGGCCGACGCCGCGCGCCAGGTGGAGCAAGAGTTGCGCCATGGACCGGTGGCCGGCCAGGTGCTGGTGCGTTACCAGCAGCAGGTGCGCCAGGTGCAACGGCTCGAAGGCCTGGAGCGCTCGGCGGCGCTTGTGCCCCAGGGCTTGTTTCGCCAGGGCGGTGTCTACCTGATCAGCGGCGGCGCCGGCGCCCTGGGCTTGCAGATTGCCCGCCAGCTGCGCCGGCGCTTCGCCGCGCGGGTGATGCTCTGCGGGCGTTCCCCTGCGGACCGTGTGGCGCAGGCCCTGGCGCAGGCCGAAGAGCCCAGCTTGCCGGGACTGACCCGCTATCTGCAGGCCGATGTCAGCCGCCAGGCCGACGTTGAGGCGCTGCATCGGGCGATCAAGGCCGAGTTCGGCGTCCTCAATGGCGTGCTGCATGCCGCCGGGGCGATCCGCGACAGCCTGATCGTCAAGCAGGACCCGAGCGCCCTGGGACCGGTGATCGAGCCCAAGGTCGCCGGTGTGCGTCACCTGGACGAGGTGACCCGGGGCGACGAGCTGGACCTGTTCCTGGTGTTTTCGTCCATCTCGTCCCTGGCGGGCACCGTCGGCCAGTCGGCCTACGCCTATGCCAACGAATACCTCGACCATTTTGCCCAGTGGCGCGACGAACAAGTGCGGGCCGGGCAACGCCAGGGCAAGTCGCTGTCGGTCAACTGGCCGTACTGGCGCGACGGCGGCATGCGCCTCAGCGAGCAGAACCAAACCCTGATGCGCAATGTGATGGGCGTGCAGCCGCTGTCCCTGGACACGGGGATGGAGGTCTTGCTGGGCCTGTCCACGACCAGCCCGACCTCGCTATGCGTGGCCGTGGGCGATCGCGCGAAGATCGAAAAAGTCCTCGGCATGACCCCGTTGCAGCCAACACCGAGCATGGCGGTGCGCCCACCCGCGATCGCCGCCAGCGAGGGGCTGGTCCGCGCGCTGGGCAAACTGGCCGCCGATATTCTGCGACGCGATGCCGGCAGCCTGCGCCCCCAGGTCGCCCTGACGGATTACGGCTTCGACTCCATCACCTATGTGGAACTGGCCAACCGGATCAACCGCGATTACGCCCTGGACATCACCCCGGCACTGTTCTACGAGCACAAGACCCTGGAGGCCGTGGCGCAATTTCTGGCGCTCGAGCAGGCATCGGCGACACCTGCCGTGCCAGTCATCGACGCGGCGCCTGTCACCAGCGACGCAGGCGCCGACCTGATGGCCACTCTCAAGGACCTGGCAGCCCAGGTGCTGCACAAGACCGCCTCGGGTTTCAACGTCGACAGCGAGCTGGGCAGCTATGGCTTCGACTCCATCACCTATGTCGAACTGGCCAACAAGCTCAACGGCCACTACGACATCGATATCACCCCGGCGCTGTTCTACGAGCACAAGACCCTGGCCGCGTTGGGTGGATTTATCTCGGCCCAATACCCGCAAACCGTCGCGGCGCCAGCGCCGGCGGCAGTGCCGGCGGCAGTGCCGGAACCGGAGCCGGCCGTGGCATCCGCGGCCGCAGGCTCGGCCATGCCACACGCCGACAATGGCGTCATGCCGATCGCGATCATCGGCATGGCCGGGGTGTTGCCGGGTTCGCCCGACCTGGAGCGTTTCTGGGAACACCAGCTCGCGGGCGATGACATGATCACCACGGTACCGGCGCAACGCTGGAGCTGGGAGGCGATCTACGGCGACCCGGCCGAGGGCGGCAAGACCCGCGCCAAATGGGGTGGCTTCATCGACGATGTCGACAAGTTCGACAGTTTGTATTTCAACATCTCGCCCCATGAAGCGAAGCTGATGGACCCCTCCCAGCGACTGATCCTGGAGACGGTTTTCAGTGCCATTGGCAACGCCGGTTACGCCAGCAGCGATTTCGCCGGCAGCCAGACGTCAGTCTTCATCGGTGTCTGCGCGACCGACTATCTCAATCTGCTGGTGGAGTCCGGTGCGCCGATCAGCGCCTATTCCTCCTCCGGGCTGTCCCACTCGATGCTGGCCAACCGCATCTCCTACCAGTTGGGCTGTCATGGCCCGAGCGAGCCGGTGGACACCGCCTGCTCCAGCTCGTTGGTAGCCCTGCACCGGGCGGTGGAGTCCATTCGTAATGGCTGCGAGATGGCGATTGCCGGCGGCGTGAACCTGCTCCTGAGTCCGTACCTCACCTTGTCGTTCAGCGATGCCGGGATGTTGAGCGAGGACGGTCGCTGCAAGACGTTCAGCGAAAAGGCCAATGGTTATGTGCGCAGTGAAGGGGCCGGCGCAGTGTTGCTCAAGCCGCTGCACCAGGCCATTGCCGATGGCGACGTCATCCACGCGGTGATCCACGCCACAGCTGAGAACCATGGCGGGCGGGCGAGCTCCCCGACCGCGCCGAACCCGGTGGCACAATCGATGCTGCTGGTGGATGCCTACACCCGCGCGGGAATAGACCCCTCGACCATTACCTACATCGAAACCCATGGCACCGGCACCCCCCTGGGCGACCCCATTGAAATCAATGGTCTGAAAGATGCCTTCGCCACCTTGTCGCGCAACCAGGGGGTGAATATTCCCCAAGGACGCTGCGGCCTGGGGGCGGTCAAGACCCATATCGGTCATCTGGAAGCCGCCGCCGGCATGGCCGGGCTGTTCAAGGTCATCTTGTCGATGCAGCACCGCACCTTGCCGGGCAACCTGCATTTCGACCGGCAGAATCCGTACATCAAACTGGCTGACAGCCCGTTCTACATTGTCGATCAGCGACAGCCGTGGACGGTCCTGACCGACGCGCAAGGTCGACCGATCCCACGCCGGGCCGGGGTCAGCAGCCTGGGCTTTGCCGGAGCCAACGCCCATGTGGTGCTGGAAGAGTATGTAGCGCCAGCCGGCACGCCCCATGAGGACAACGAGCACCTGGTGGTGCTCTCGGCCAGGACGCGCGAGCGCTTGCTGGAGAGCGTCCGGCGCCTGGCCCGCCATCTCGAGAAACAACCGCAGATCTCCCTGGCGAACCTGGCGTACACCCTGCAAGTGGGCCGCGATGCCCTGGCCGAGCGCCTGGCGCTGGTGGTGGGCAGCGTGGCCGAACTGGCGCAACGCTTGCGTGAAGCGAGCGACGGGGCAGCGAGCGCCGATGGGGTCTACTGGAGCAGCCCCGACAGCACCAGCGCCGAGTCACCTGGCCAGCAGTGGGATCAGGCCCTCGCGACCCGCGACCTGAAGGCCCTGGCACAACTGTGGACCCGCCATCGCGAGCAAGCCCTGGATTGGCGCGCGCTGTCGCGCCCCGCCGGCGTGCGCCGGGTGGCATTGCCGAGCTATCCGTTTGCGCGGATTCGTCATTGGGCCATCGACGAACCGCCGGTGCCAACGCCGCCGGCGCCCGAGCCATCCCCCCGACACACATTGCTGACATTCGCCGAGCACTGGCAACCGGCGCTCGCCGAGGTCGCCAGCGCGGCGCCGGAGCAACCGCGGCTGGTACTGTGTTGTCTGTCCGATCCGGCCCATCAGGCACAGTTGCGCCAGCAGGCGGCTACGCAGATGCCTGGCAGTCGCCTGGTGTTCCTGTCGCGCCAGGGCCATGCCGGCGCCAACAGCTTTGCTCTCGACCCGCAGCGTGTCCATGAACTCAACGAGGTGCTGGGGACGGTTATCCAGCGGCACGGTGCCATCGACGGCCTGTTGTATCTGTGGCCGCTGGAGACGCCGGAACTCAGCCGCCAGCCCGGCCTGCTGGTGAGCCTGGTGCAGGCGTTGTCGCGGTTGCAGCAGAACGTGCAGCGGGTGTTGCTGGGCGGTATCTGCCGCGACGGGGCGGACCGTTGCCAACTGGAATCCTGGATTGGCCTGGAGCGCTCCATGCCACGCATCCTGTCGCACACCGTCTGGCAGACCGTGCTGCTGGAAAGCACCGCGGCTTGCGACTTCGCCCTGGCCGGCCAGGGGCGGGCGAGCGCCTGTTTCGAGCCGTTGCTGACACAATGGCGCGGCGGCGCAGGCGGCAGCAGCCTGTATGTGGGGCATCAGCGTCATCAACTGTCGATGCAACGCCTGGCCCTTGAGGTGGACGAAGCCGCGCAACCGGCGGCCTTGCCTTCGGCCCGGGCCAACACCTGGCTGATCACTGGCGGCAGCGGCCATCTTGGGCTGCTGTTCGCCGATCATCTGGCGCGCACCCAGGGCACCGCCCTGCGCCTGGCGCTGGTGGGGCGTTCAGCCCCGACCCCGGCCCTGGAGCAGCGCTTGCAAGCCTTGGCCGGCAGCGGCGCCCAGGTGCGTTACTGGCAGGCCGATGTGACGGACTTCGCCACCATGGAGCAGGTGCTGATCCAGGCCCGCACTGCCTTTGGCCCGCTGCAGGGGTTCATTCACGCCGCCGGTGTCGAAGAGGGGGACAGGCTGTTGCAGGCCTCGGCGCAGGCATTCCAGGCGGTGTTGGCGCCCAAGGTGGCCGGCAGCGAAATACTCGATGCCCTGACCGCTGGCGATCCGTTGGTCCATGCCTGTTATTTCTCCTCGACCGCCGCCTTGCTCGGCGACATGGGCGCGGGCAGCTACGCCATGGGCAATCGTTTTCTGATGGCCCACGCCACGTATCGCAACCAGCGGGTGGCCCGCGGCGAGCGCCATGGGCAAACCATCGCCATCAACTGGCCGTTGTGGAAAGACGGTGGCATGGGCCCGGTGCGGGCCGCCGCCGACTCCGAACAGGGGCGTGACCTGGCGTCGTACCTGCACCGAAGCGGTCAAGCCTTGCTCACCGCGCAACAGGGCCTGGCGGCCTTCGAAGCGATTCTGCGCAGCGGTCTGGAGCACGCGGCGGTGGCCTGCGGCGACGCTTCCCGGCTGGCGCAACTGTTCGACCTGGACACTCCGGCACAACCCGCGGTGGCGCCAGTGGCCGCAGCGCTGCCGTCATCCGCGCCGATCGACCTGCACACTCAAGTCCTGTCGGAGCTGCAAGGCCTGTGCAGCGATGTGGCGCAAATCCCGGCCACGGAATTGCCTGGCGATGCCACCCTGAGCAGCTTCGGCTTCGATTCGATCAACCTGGCCCGCCTGGCCAAGAAGATGCAGCAACGCTTCGGTTTCGCCGTCAGCCCGGCGCTGTTTTTCTCCCATCCGACCCTGGAGCGGCTGGCCGGGCACCTGGCGCAACAGCATGGCGCGCCATTGGCGGAGCATTATCGTTCGCAGGCCGCGCCTTCGGCGCCCGCGGCCCAGGCACCGCAACCGTCGAGCGTGCCACTGGGACGGCTTCCGGCGCCTGTACAGGCCCCCGGTAACCAGGCCGCATCGACGCGGCCGGCCGAGCCCATGGCGATCATTGGCGCCAGCGGTCGTTTCCCGCAATGCGACTCGGTCGATGAAATGTGGCAGTTGCTGCTCGACGGCCGCAGCGCCGTGAGCACGGCCCAGGCCGCGGAGGGCTACAGCTGCGGTTCGCTGCGCGGCGTCGATGAGTTCGACCCCCTGTTCTTCGGCATTTCCCCGCGCGCGGCGCAAGAGATGGACCCGCGCCAGCGGCTGTTGCTGGAAGAGTCCTGGCGCGCCCTGGAAGATGCCGGGGTCGGTCCCCGGCAATTGGCCAGCCAGCGGGTCGGGGTGTTCGTCGGCCTGGAGGAGGGCGAGTACTTCCAGCTGGGCGGTGGCGGTTCCATCACCGCCAACCACAGCGCCATCGCGGCCTCGCATCTGGCGTATTTCCTCGACCTCGACGGCCCGGTGATGGCCCTCAACACCGCCTGTTCCTCGGGGCTGGTGGCCTTGCACCAGGCCTGCCAGAGCCTGCGCCTGGGCGAGTGCGAGATGGCCCTGGTCAGCAGTGCCAACCTGATGCTCATGCGCCAGTCGTTCACCCGCATGGACGAGGCCGGCATGCTGTCGCCGGACGGCCGCTGCCACACCTTCGACCAGCGGGCCAATGGCATGGTCCCCGGCGAGGCGGTGGTGGCGCTGGTGGTCAAGCCGCTGTCGAAGGCCCTGGCCGACGGCGACCCGATCGTCTCGGTGATCGCCGCCAGCGCGATCAACTACGACGGCAAGACCAACGGCATCACCGCGCCCAACGGCGCCGCGCAGGCGCGGCTGCTGGCCTCGACCTACGAGGCCTGCGAACTGGCGCCAGGGCAGATCGATTATCTGGTCACCCACGGCACCGGCACCGCCCTGGGCGATGCGGTGGAGGTCAATGCCCTGGCACAGGTCTTCGGCCAGTCGCAGGAGGGGGCCCATTGCGCGCTGACCTCCACCAAGACCAACTTCGGCCACTGCCTGGCCGCATCGGGCCTGGTCAGCACCTTGTGCCTGGCATCGGCGCTGCGCCACGAAACCATCCCGCCGAGCCTGAATTTCGAGACCCACAACGACTTTGTCGACTGGCAGGCCAGTGGCTGCTTTGTCAACACCGCGCCGCGCCCATGGCCGGTCAAGGCCGACGGCCCGCGGCACGGCGCGGTGAGTGCCTTTGGCATGAGCGGCACCAATGCCCATGCGGTGCTGCGTGACCTTGCGCCCGGCGAGCGTCGCCAGCCGCAGCGCTTCCAGGCGTCGCCGGCCTATCTGCTGGTGCTGTCGGCGCGATCGATCCTGTCGCTGTGCGACCGGGTCGAGCAGTTGATCGAGGTGCTGGTCGGCAACCCGCAACTGGAGCTGGCCGCAGTCAGCCACAGCTTGCTCGACGGCCGCCATCACTTCGAATACCGCTGCGCCCTGGTGGTAGAGGATCAAGCTTCGGCACTGGACCTGCTGCGCCAGCTGGCCAGCGAGTACCTGCCACAGGCGCGGGCCCGGGCGGCCAGCGACGATGCCTTCCCGGCGCAGGTGTTCCAGGAGCGGGTACTGCTCGGCAAAGGCGACAAGCGCCAGGCGCCGCAACCCTCCATCGTGCGCACCATCGAGCAATGGGTGCGGCTACTGGGGGATGACCTGGACGCCACTCCACAGGTCGAGGGCTACGAGGAGACCCTGCGCGGCCTGGCCGAGTTCTACTGCCAGGGCTACGCGCTGCCCTGGCACCTGCGTTACCCGCGGCAGGCGCCCGTGCGCCTGCAACTGCCGACCTATCCCTTCGAGCATGGCCACTATTGGGTCGATCCCCAGGGCCCCGGTCGCGGCAGGCAAGCGCCTGCGCCGGCGGTCCGGCCGCTGGTGCGCCACCAGACCTCCCAGGCCAACGGCGAACATTTCGTCTCGGCGTTCAGCGGGCAAGAGTTTTTCCTGGCCGACCATGTGGTGCAAGGGCATCACGTGCTGCCAGGGGTGGCTTACCTGGAAATGGCCCTGCAGGCCGCCACGGCGCTGCATCCCCACTGGCGCAGCGCGCGTATCGCCAAGGTTGGCTGGATGGCGCCCTTGATCTGGGACGCCGAGCGGTCGCGGCAGGTGGAAACCCGGCTGACTCCGCTGGAAGGCGGCTTCGCCTACCGCATTGCCAGCCGCCTGGCGGATCAGCCCGAGTCTGAGCCGCTGGTGCATGGCCAGGGCGTGGTCACGCTGTTCGACACGGCCCTGGCCGAAGACTGCGACGTGCTGGATATCCAGGCGCTCAAGGCGCGCAGCCGCCATGTCCTGTCCGGGGCCGACTGCTACGCCGCTTTCCAGGCCGCGGGGCTGGCCTACGGGCCGGCCTGCCGGGTGATCGAGGCGGTCTACCGCGACGCGCGCCAGTGCCTGGTGCGCCTGGTACTGCCCGAGGCGCCGGGCAGCCAGCCCGCCAGCGCCTGGACCTTGCACGCCGCCTTGCTGGACGGTGCGTTGCAAGGGGTGGCGGGGTTCTTCCTCGGCGCGGATGGCCGCGGCAGCCTGCCGCCGAAAGTGCCGTTCGCCCTGGAGCGGATCGATATCCATGGCCGGCTCGATGCCTCGCTGTGGGCGCTGCTGAGCCTCGATGAACAGGGTGCCGTGAGCAAAGTCGATGCGCGGCTGTACGACGATCAGGGCCAACTGCGGGTCAGCCTGCGGGGGCTGGCGGCCCGGGACATTGCCCTGGGCGCCGGCGAGGCCCCCGCGCCGATCCGCCTGCTGCGCCAGTGGCAGACGGTGGCCGAGGCCGACGCCGTGCCGGCTGTGAACGGCGAACATCAGCTGTTGTTGCTCGCCGCGGGCGATCCGGCGCCGGCATTGAGCGGCCTGCGCCGATTGTTTCCCCAGGCGCGGGTCCAGGCGCTGGCGGTGGCCTGCACCGGCCAGGACAACCTGGCCCTGGCCCGGGATTACCAGGCGGCGGCCGAGGCACTGTTCGCCCATCTGCAAGGCTGCCTGGGGGCCGGCGCCAGCCAGCAGCCGCTGTTCGTCCAGGTGGTTCTGCTCGGCTGGCCGGCGGCGCCGGCGATGCTCGGCCTGGACGGCCTGCTGAAAACCGCGAGCCTGGAAAACCCACGGCTGCGCGGACAACTGATCGCTACGCCGACCCTGGAGGCCCTCGAACGGCAGCCGATCGACGGCGGGCACGCCACGGTCTGGCTCGACGGCGGCCAGCAGCGGGTGCCGGTCTGGACCGACGGCGGGGCGCTGGCGGCCCAGCGGCCAGTGTGGAAGGACGCCGGCTGCTACCTGATCACCGGCGGCGCGGGCGCCCTGGGACGGCTGTTTGCCCGCGACATCATCGAACACAGCCGCGATGCGCGCATCGTGCTGGTGGGGCGCTCACTGCTGAGCCCGGCCGAACATCAGCAATTGGCCGCCCTCGAACGGCGCGGGGCACGGGTCGAGTACTGCCAGGCGGACATCGGCCAACTGGCGGAAGTCGAAGCGCTGCTGGCCTCGGTGCAACAGGCCCATGGCCCCCTCAGCGGAGTGATCCATAACGCCGGTCTCATCGCCGACGACTTTATCGTCAACAAGACCCTGGCGCAGTTCGCCAGGGTGCTGGAACCCAAGGTGCGGGGCACCGCCAACCTCGACCACGCTACCCGCAACATGGCCCTGGATTACTTTGTGCTCGGTGCCTCGGCCAGCGGCGTGACCGGCAATGTCGGCCAGGCCGACTACGCGGCGGCCAATGCCTTCCTCGATGGCTTCGCCCAGGTGCGCAACCGGCAGGTGGCTCGTGGCGAGCGCCACGGCCATAGCTTGTCGATGGACTGGTCGCTCTGGGCCGAAGGCCGCATGCGCCCCGACGCCTCGACCGAGGAGCGGCTGTGGAGCCGCTCGGGCATTCGCCCCCTGAGCACCGCGGTGGCGCTGGCGGCGCTGCGCGGCGCCCTGGCCGCGGGCGCGACCCAGGTGCTGGTGGCCGAGGGCGATCGTTCCCGGGCGCTGGCGTCCCTGGATTTGCACGAGAAGCCTCGGACCCGGGACGAGCAACCCCAGGCCGTGTCGGCCTCGACTCCAGCAGCCGCACCGAACGCCGAGCAGGTCCAGCAGTACTTCAAGCAATTGCTCTGCGATGTGTTCGCGCTGCCGGCGCATCGGATCGATGCCCGGGCGCCCCTGGAAGACTACGGCATCGACTCGATCATGGTCGGCCGGCTGACCGCGCGGCTTGAAGAGGTGTTCGGGCCGCTGTCGAAGACCCTGTTCTTCGAATTCCAGACCCTGGAGAAACTCTGCGGGTATTTCCTGGATCAGCACGGGCCGGAACTGGCGCGCCGCCTAGCCCCGGCCGCCGAGGCTACCGCGCCGCTGGCCCCGATGACGGCCCCGACGGTGACCGCGACCGTTGCGCCCGAGCAGCCGGCGACCGTCGCCGAAGGGCCGATGGAGTTCGCCATCGTCGGGCTCAGCGGCCAATACCCGCTGGCGGCGGACCTGCAGCAGTTCTGGAGCAACCTGCGCGAAGGCCGCGACTGCATCACGCCGATCCCGGCCGGGCGCTGGAACCACGAACGCTTTTATAACGAGCAGAAAAATATTCCGGGCACCACCTATGGCAAATGGGGCGGTTTCATCGAGGATCTGGACTGCTTCGACACCCTGTTCTTCAACGTCTCGGCTCGCGAAGCCGAGCTGCTCGATCCCCAGGAGCGGCTGTTCCTGCAATGCGCCTACCACCTGCTGGAAGATGCCGGCTACACCCGGGCGAGCCTGGCCGCCACGGCCCGTCGCCATAGCCGCGAACACAGCGCCGCCCAGCGCCTGGACAGCGCCGCCGTCGGGGTGTTCGTCGGCGCGATGTACAACGAGTACCAGCTCTACGGTCCCGAGGAGACGGTCCTGGGCCATCCGCTGGCGATTCCCGGAAACATCGCCTCGATTGCCAACCGGGTGTCCTATTTCTGCAACCTGCATGGCCCCAGTGTGACCCTGGACACCATGTGTTCCTCGTCGCTGACCGCGATCCACATGGCCTGCCAGAGCCTGCTGGCCGGCGACTGCGCCCTGGCGATCGCCGGCGGCGTGAACGTCACCGTGCACCCGAACAAGTACCTGGTGCTGGGCCAGGGCCGCTTCCTCTCCGACGACGGGCGTTGCCGCAGTTTCGGCGAGGGCGGCAGCGGCTATGTGCCCGGCGAAGGGGTCGGTGCGGTGCTGATCCGTCCGCTGGCGGATGCCCTGGCCCAGGGCGACCGCATTTATGGGGTGATCCAGGCATCGTCCATCAACCATGGCGGCAAAACCAACGGTTTTTCGGTGCCCAACCCCAATGCCCAGGCGGCGCTGATCGAGGCTGCCTTGCAACGGGGCCGGGTCGACCCGCGCACTATCAGTTACATCGAGGCCCACGGCACCGGCACGGCCCTGGGCGACCCCATCGAAATCGCCGGGCTGGGCAAGGCCCTGGGGGCTGGCCCGCGGGAGTGCGCCATAGGCTCGGTCAAGTCCAATATCGGCCACTGCGAAAGCGCCGCCGGTATCGCCGGGCTGACCAAGATCCTGTTGCAGTTCCAGCACCGGCAACTGGTGCCGTCGCTGCACTCGGCGGTGCTCAACGGCAAGATCGGCTTTGCCGGCACGCCGTTCCGGGTCCAGCAGACCCTGGCGGACTGGCAGGTGGCCACGGGCGAGGCGCGAGTGGCGGCGGTGTCCTCGTTTGGCGCCGGCGGTTCCAATGCCCACCTGATCCTGCGCGAACCCACGGCGCAGGAAAGCGCCACCGCAACCGAGCACGACAACGGGCACGCCCGGGCGATCCCGCTGTCGGCGCGCACCGCGGGGCAACTGCGGGACAAGCTGGAACAACTGCGCCTGGCCCTGGCCGATGGCAGTCCGCGGACCCTGGCCGACATTGCCCACACCTTGCAGGAGGGGCGCGAAGCCATGCGCGAGCGGCTGGTGTTCATGGCCGACTCGCTGGAGACCCTGGCCACGCGCCTGCAGACCCTGAGCCTGAACTGGGCGCAGGTCGAGGCAGCGAGCGCCGAGGGCCTGTGGCGTGATCCGGCCGGGGCAGGGGTGTTCTTCCGCGCCCGGGCCGGCGCCGCGCCCGCCGAAGTTGCGGCCGGGGCTGACCTGGAGGCGCGTCTGCGGGCCTGGGTCGAGGGGGCCGCGCTGGACTGGGCCGAACTGCGCCCGGACCGCCTGGGCCGGCGCATCGGCCTGCCGCTGTACCCCTTTGCCAAGGAACGCTACTGGGCGCCCCTGGGACGGGATGCGCTTGCGCCGGCGTTGCCAGCAGTGGCGGACCAGCCGATCCTGGCCCGCACCTGGCACGCCGCACCTCTGCAACAGCCGGATGCTCCCGTCGCCCAAGGCGGGCTGCTGATCCTGTGCACCGAGCGCACCCACGCGCTGGCCCAGGGCCTGTTCGCCTCCGGCGGCCAGGGCCTGGATACGCATTACCTGGTGCACCAGGGCCAGGGCGCGCTCGACTTCCATGACCCGGACACTACCCTGGCCGCCTATCGTCGCTGCCCGGGACCGTTGACGGGGCTGATCGACCTGACGGCCCTGGACGCCGGTTATGAGGCCGGCACCGCCCTCGAACGCGGCAAGCTGGCGCTGCTCCAGGCCTTTGTCGCCGAGCAGCGGCAACACGCGCCACGGTTGTTGCTGGTGAGCCATGGCCTGCATCCGTGGCAGATCCAGCCGACGTTGCAAGGCGCGCGCACCGCGGGCCTGTACCGGATGTTGAATGCCGAGTACCGCGGCGTGCGGGCCGGTGTGCTGGATACTGACCTAAACGCGGCGCAACAGAGCGCGCTGATCGCCCAGATCGAAGCCGAGTTCAACGCCGGGGCCCAGGCGGACTGCTGCTACCGCCAGGGCCAGCGGTTTGTCCCGGCCTTCGAGCCGATCGCCACGACCGAAACGACAGCGCCGGCCTACTGCGCGGACGATGTGCTGCTGGTGACCGGTGGCACCGGCGGGATCGGCGCGGCACTGGTGGACCACCTGGTCCAGGGCGGCGTGCGCGCCATTGCGATCATCGGCCGCGAGCCGTTGCCCGATGCCGGGCAGTGGCCACGGCTGCTGGCCGATAAAGCCGCCGTCGACGACCGGGTAGTGGCCAGGGTGCGCCGCCTGCAAGCCTGGGTGGAGCAGGGCGTGCGGCTGGCCTATCAGGCGTGCAGCCTGGAATCGCAAGAAGCCGTCGAGCAGGCCGTCGATCTTATCGAGGAGCGCCTGGGGCCGGTCACCGGGGTCTTCCACTGCGCAGGTTCCGTGAGTGCCTCGCCGGCCTTTATCAAGAAATCGCTGGCCGAGATGGCGGCGGTGTGCGCGCCGAAAATCACTGGCCTGGCGGCCCTGTATCAGCGCCTGGACAGTCAGCGGCTGCGCTTTTTCCTGATGTTTTCCTCGGTCTCGGCCAGCGTGCCGACCCTGGCGGCAGGGCAGAGCGACTACGCCATGGCCAATGCCTATATGGATCAGTTCGCCCTGGCCCACCGGCGCGCGGGGCTGTGCTCTGTGCAATGGCCGGCCTGGGCCGAGGTCGGCATGGCGGTGGGCAACGGCGGGCCGCTGGCGGTGCAGCTGGGGCTCAAGCCGCTGGACACGGCCGTCGGCCTGGGCTTGCTCGATCGGGTGCTGGCCCTGGCCCTGTCGCCGGCCAACCCGGGTGTGTGCCTGCCGTGCCATGTCGAGGTCGAGCGTTTCAGCCCGGCGCGGTTGAGCGAACGACCCGCCGTCACCCCGGCGGCGAAAACCCCGGCCGCGCCGGCACCGGTGGCCGCGGCATCCTTGCTGGCGGCGGTGGAAGCGACCATGCGCCAACTGCTGATGGAGGAGTTGAAATTCTCCGCCGAACAACTGACGGACCGCGACATGGCGTTCGCCGACTACGGCATCGAGTCGATCATGGTCCTGCAACTGATGGAGAGCCTCAGCGCCTGGGTGGGCAACCGCCTGGACCCGTCGCTGATGTTCGAGTTCACCACCCTGGGCAGCCTGTGCGAGCACCTGGCAAGCACCTATTCTGAAGCCCTGGCGCAACACCTGGGGCTCCAGGATCAGGGCGCCGAACCGGCCCCGCTGGAGCAATCGGCTCCGGCAACGCTAGAACCGGTAGCCGCGGCCGAGCCCGCGCGGCCCGCGGAGATCGCCATCATCGGCCTGGCGGTACGCCTGCCCGGCGCCGCCGATACCCAGGCGTTCTGGGCCCTGCAAAGCAGCGGCGAATCGGCCATCGGGCCGATGCGCGAGCACCGCTGGCCGGGCGGCCATGGCCAGGCCCAGGGCGGCTGGCTGGACGGTATCGACCGGTTCGACCCGGCGTTCTTCGGCCTCAACCCCAAGGACGCGGCGGTGATGGATCCTCAGGCGCGGCTGATGCTGGAACAGGGCGTCACGGCGCTGTTCGATGCCGGCTATTCGCTGCGGGAGCTGTCGGCGCGGCCGGTGGGGGTGTACATCGGCGGCCGTCTGCGGGTCACCGCCGATGCCCGCTCGCTGGCCGAGGCCAGCAACCCGATCCTGGGCGTGGGGCAGAACTACCTGGCGAGCAACCTGTCGCGTTTCTGCAACCTGACAGGTCCGAGCATGGTGGTGGACACTGCCTGTTCCTCGGGCCTGACCGCCATGTCCCTGGCCTTCGATGCCCTGCGCAGCGGCAGCATCGACATGGCCCTGGTGGGCGCCACCAGCCTGTTGACCTCGTCCGACGCCCATGACCTGTTCTCGGCGCGCAATATCCTTAGCCCCGACGGCGCCTTCAATATCTTCGACGACCGTGCCGCGGGGGATGTGCTGGGCGAAGGCGTGGTGGCCCTGGTGTGCAAGAACCTGGCCGCGGCGCAGGCCGACGGCGACCGGATCTACTGCGTGGTTAAGGGCCTGGCGGTGAACAACGACGGGCGCACCCTGGGGCCGGGCTCGCCCAGCCTCAAGGCGCAGCAGGAGGTGATGCGCCAGGCCCTGGCCCAGGCCGGGAAGACCCCGCGGGACGTGGGCTATATCGAGGTCAATGGCGGCGGTTCGGTGGTGGTCGACGCGGTGGAGATCAAGGCGCTGGCCCAGGTCTACCAGCTCAACGACAGCGCCCTGGACGCCTGCTGCCTGGGCTCGGTCAAGCCCAGCGTCGGCCATCTGCTGCTGAGCTCGGGGCTGGCCGGCTTCGCGCGCTGCGCCCTGAGCCTGCAGCAGCGGCAGATCGTGCCCAGTGCCTGTGGCCTGGCGCCTTTCGAACACTTCGATTTCGCCGCCTCGCGGGTGCACTTCAACCGGCGCACGCTGGATTGGAAAACCCCCGACGGCCGGCCCCGGGTCGCCGCCCAGAGTTGCTTCCCGGACGGCGGCACCAACTGCCATGTGATCCTCGAAGAGTTCATCGCCGACGCTGGCTATGTGCAGGTGCGCCAGCCCCTGCCGGCCCCGCTGTTCGACCGCCGTTCCTTTGCCCGCCATGGCGACCACGCGCCGGCCCCCGTTGCCCAGGTCGAACCTGCGGCCATGGCAGCGGCCGTTGCGCCTTCTTCTATCCCGTCAAGCTGGGGTGTGATTCATGAACAAGTACTTTGATCTGACGATCGGCGCCGACCATCCGTTGGTCGCCCATCATCGCGTCCAGGGCCAGGCCGTGCTGCCGGGCCTGGCCTATATCGACCTGCTGCTGCGGGTGGCCCGCGACGGCCTGGGGCTGGACTGCCTGCACACCCAACTGCGCGACCTGGTGATTTACCAGCCGTTGTTGGTCCCGGCCGGCTCGGCGCTGCGCCTGACCCTGACGCTGCAAGCGCAGGACGGCGCCTGGGCGGTGGATGTCGACGGCGTGCCGCTGCGGGACAACGCCGTGGCCGGGGAACGGGTGAAATACTGCACCGCGCAACTGCACCCGGCATCCCCGGAGGCGGGAGCCAAGCCGGATCTGGATCTGGCCGCGCTTAAGGCCCAAGCCGATGGCCGGGTGCCGCTTGCGCAGCTCTATGCCCAGGCACGGCAGCGCGAGCTGGTGCATGACGGCTTGCTGCTGGCCGAAGGCAGCGTCCAGCGGTTTGCCTGGGGCTGCCTGATCGAGCTGGGCGTCGCGCCGCAGTGGCGGCAGTCGATGCCCGATGCGCTGTTTCATCCGACCCTGATCGATGGCGCGGCGGTGGCCTCGGCGGTGCTCGAAGACCAGTTGCCCGCCGACGACGGACTGTACCTGCCGTTGCATTACGGCAGCTTCCAGGCCCGGGCGTTGTTGCAGGAGGCCTGCGTGGCCCGGGTCGAGCTGGGGCGGATCGCCACGGCCAACGATATCCGCAAGCTGGACATCGATTTCTACGACCTGGCGGGCCGCTGGGTGGCCAGCCTCGGCGAGCTGACCGGCAAGCGGGTCAGGGCGACGCTGGGGGCCGTCGCGTCCCCGGCGCCAAACAGCCCGCAGCCGGCCAAGGCGCAGTCCGACGATGTGGCGCCCGAGATCCTCGCGGTATTCGCCCGGCATCTGCAGACCCGTCCCGATCAGGTGGACCCACGGCGCGGTTTCTTCGACATGGGGCTCAGTTCGGCGCAGATGCTGACCATCCTCAAGGAAATCGAAGGCCTGCTGGCCCGGCGCCTGAACCCGACCCTGCTGTTCGAACACAACACGCTGGAGGAACTGCTCACGCATATCCGCGAGCTGGCGCCCCAGCTCGCGACTAGGCCGGCGGCACCGGTGCCCACCCGGCAACCGCAAGCGGCGGCGTACCGCTTCGCCGCCGACGAGGCCTACCTGCAGGATCATCGGGTGAACGGCCAGCCGGCCCTGATGGGCATCACCTACCCGAGCCTGGTGCTGCAGACCGCGCTGGCCGGCGCGGCGCAGCTGCCGCTGAGCCTGCAGGACATCCGCTTCCAGGGCGGCCCGCTGAAGTTGCGGGCGGGGCAGATCGCCGAGGTCGAGGTCCGCCTGCCAGCCGATGGCGGCGGACGCTTCAGCGTGCATCAACAACTGGCCGGGGAGGGCGCCGGCCTGTGTTGCGAAGGCCTGGTGCACGCGCCGGACACTCCCGAGCCGGCCGCCCTCGACCTCAAGGCGCTGATCGCCGCGGCGCGGCCGTATAGCGCGCAGCAGATCGACAGTTGGTACCGCACGGTGCCGGCCTTTGCCCTGGGGCCGATGCTCAAGACCCTGGTCGCCGCCTATGAAGGCGCCGACGGCAGCCTGATCTGCGAGGTCGAGCTGCCCGCCACCGGGCGGCGCTTTGTCGATGGCCTGGCCCTGGACCCGCTGCTGCTCAACAGCTGCTACCTGTTTCCGGTCCCGGGGCCGTCGTCCGAGGGCTCGGCCGCCACCTTCGTGCCGCTGCTGATCGAGCGCCTGACCCTGTGGCGCGACGCTGGCCGCAAGGCCTTCGTGGTGACCGGGCCGAAGCGGGTCAAGGACGGTTTCATCGCCTTCGACTCGCTGATCGTCGATGCCCAGGGGCGGGCGCTGGCATCGCTGGACAATGCCTCGTTGCGCCGCCTGGAACCGGCCGTCGCGGCTCGGGCGGATGCGCCTTCGAGCCCGGCTCCAGGCCCGGCCGCGGGCGGCCAGCGGATCGCGGTGATCGGCATGGCCGGGCGCTTTCCCCAGGCCTACGACCTCGATGGCTTCTGGCAGAACCTGCAGGCGGGCCAGGATTGCATCGGCGAAATCCCCGCCAGCCGCTGGGACTGGCGCGACTACTACAGCGACAGTGGTGAGCCGGGAACCATTTCCAGCAAATGGGGCGGCTTTATCGAGGATGCCACCAGCTTCGATCCGCTGTTCTTCCAGATTTCGCCCCGGGAAGCCGAAGTGATGGACCCCCTGGAGCGGCTGTTCCTGCAGCATGCCTGGATGGCCATGGAAGACGCCGGCTACACCCGCGAAGCCTTGCAGCGCAATACCGCAAGGGACGGCGCGGCCAACGTCGGGATCTACGCCGGCGTGATGGGCCAGGAGTACCCGTTGTTCGCTGCGCAATCGGCGGCCGCCGTGGGCCTGGGCGGCGGCACCTCTTCGGTGGCCACGCGCATGGCTTATGTCGGCAACTTCAACGGCCCGGCCATGGCCATCGACACCATGTGCTCCAGCTCCCTGGTGGCCCTCGACATGGCCTGCCAGGCCCTGCGCTCGGGGGCGGTCAACGCGGCCTTCGCCGGGGGCGTGAACCTGAGCCTGCACCCCGGCAAGTACCTGATGCTGTCCCAGGGCCGGTTCATTTCCGCCAAGGGCCATTGCGAGAGCTTCGGCGAGGGCGGTGACGGCTACATTCCCGGCGAAGGCGTCGGCGTGCTGCTGCTCAAGCGCCTGGAGGACGCCGAGCGTGATGGCGATTTCATCCATGGGGTGATCCGTGGTACCGCGGTCAATCACGGTGGCCGGGCCAGCGGCTACACCGTGCCCAACCCCTCGGCGCAGACCCAGGTGATTCGCCAGGCCCTGCTCCGGGCGGCAGTTAGCGCGGATGAGATCAGCTATATCGAGGCCCACGGCACCGGCACCAAGCTGGGCGACCCCATTGAAATCAGCGGCCTGACCAAGGCCTTCGAGCATGATCCGGCGCAGCCCCGGGAGACGCCTTGCCTGATCGGTTCGGTCAAATCCAATATCGGCCATTGCGAAGGCGCGGCCGGGGTCGCCGGGGTGATCAAGGTGCTGCTGCAGATGCGCCACCAGCTCATCGTGCCGTCGCTGCATTCCCGGACGCTGAACCCCAATATCGATTTTTCCCTGACGCCGTTCCAGGTCAACCAGCAGCTGCAGCCCTGGCCAGCCAAGGGCGGGCAGGGGCGGCGCATCGCCGGGATCAGCAGCTTCGGCGCCGGCGGCGTCAATGCCCATGCCGTGGTCGAGGATTATCCGCTGGCTGTGACCCAGGCTCGCCCCGCGGCCGCCTGCCTGATTCTGCTGTCGGCCCGCGACGCGTCCCGGCTGCCGTTGATGGCCGGCAACCTGCTGGCGGCCATCGAGCGCCTGCAACTGAGCGACGACGCACTGCCCAGCCTGGCCTACACCCTGCAAGTGGGCCGCGAAGCCATGGAGCATCGCGCCGCCACTGTGGTCGGCGACCTCGAGCAACTCAAAGAGCGCCTGCACAGCCTGGCCGCCTCCGCCGTCGACCCGCACTGGCAGCGTGGCGTCGCCAGCCAGGGCAAGGACACCCAGGACCTGTACCGGGACGAAGACGCCCGGCAATTGCTGCAGACCTGGCTGGACAAAGCCAACCTGGCGGTGCTGGCCCGGGTCTGGGTGCTCGGCGTGGCGGCACCCTGGGCGCAGCTGTACGGACCCGGCCAGGGCTTCGAGCGGCCGCCCCGGCGCCTGCCGCTGCCGACCTATCCGTTTAAGACCGAGCGCTACTGGCTGGCCGAACTCGCGGCGGGCGGCGCTCGCCCGGCAGCCCTGGAACCGGCCTTGCCAACCGTCCACAGCGGGCTGTTCGAACAACACTGGTTGCCCCGCGCGGCAACGGCGAGCGCTGCCGCCCACAGCCATGAACAGGGGTTTGTGCTGATTATCTGCACGGCCGCCACCCAGGCCCTGGCCGAGCGCCTAGCGGCGGGGCTGGACGCCGCGCGGATCGTGCCGATCGACGAGCTGGCCGAGCACGCGCAAGCGCTGTGCCAACCCAATGGCCACGGGTTGTTCGGGGTGCTGGATATCACCGGCTGCGACCCGGCCTTCGTCGAGCGTTGCACCACCGATCTGGAGGGCTGGTTCGAGGGCGTGCAACGGCTGGTGGAGCAGACGCGCCTGCGGGATATCCGCCTGCTGTACGTCTCCCGCTACCTGGAAGCCTTCCAGCGTCCGCCGTCCCTGGCCCCCGCGGCCCAGGCAGCGCTCCCGGCCTGCCTGTACCGCTGCCTGGGCGCCGAGTATCAGCGCTTGCGCAGCAGCCATATGGACACCGACCTGGCGGCCGACGACCCGCTGCTGGTGGCGCAGATTATCGAGCAGATGTATCGCGAGCCCCACGAACGGCATGCCTGCTATCGCGCCGGGCAGGCCTATGTGCCTGCGCTCCAGGCGCTGGCCCCGGTGAACGGCGCGCAATCCTTCAGCCTGCCCGGCGACCGGGTGCTCTGGGTCACTGGTGGTACCCGCGGCCTGGGGCTGCTGTGCGCTCGCCACTTCGTCAACCGTCATGGGGTGCGCAAGCTGGTGCTCAGCGGTCGCGAGGCCTTGCCGCCAGCGGAGCAATGGCCGGCGCTGCTGTCGGGCCCGGCCAGCCCTCTGCGGGACAAGCTGAGCGCGCTGCACGCCTTGCAGCAGCAGGGGGTCGAGTTGCTGACCCTGGCGGTGGACATGAACGATGCCCAGGCGATGCAGCAGGCGGTGGCGCGGATCGGCCGCGAGCTGGGCCCCGTGGCGGGGGTGATCCACTGCGCGGGCCTGGGGGACTACGACCACCCGGCGCTGATCCGCAAGCCGCTGGCCGCGGTGCGCAAGGTCCTGGCGCCCAAGACCCATGGCCTGGACAACCTTTACCAGGCGCTGCGGGGCTCGCCGCTGGCGCTGTTCGTCCTCTACTCCTCGGTCAGCGCGCAGTTGCCCGAGCTGGCGGCGGGGCAGATCGACTACGCCATGGCCAACGCCTACATGGATGCCTTTGCCGCGCAGCATCAGGCCGATCGGGTGCTGAGCCTGCAATGGCCGAGCTGGAGCGACACCGGCATGGGCGCCATGGACAGCGAGCTGTATCGCGGCAGCGGCCTGCTGGGGTTGAGCGACCAGGACGGCCTGGCGCTGCTGGACCTTGCCCTGGCAAGCGGGCGTTCGGGGGTGCTGTTGCCGGCTTGCTTCGACCCGGAGCTGTGGTTGCAGGCGCCCATAGCCGAGACGCTCATCCCGGGCGCGGCCCTGGAGGCGGAGGTGCAACACTGGCTGGGCGGCTTGTTCTGCGCCGAACTGCGCATCGCCGCGGCGGACTTCGATCCGAGCCTGGATTTTGCCAACTACGGCCTGGACTCGATCCTGATGGCGCAGATCCTGCGCAACATCAATCGGCGGCTGAAGGTCGAGCTGGCGCCGTCGTTGATTCTCGAACAGCCGAATCTCGCCGATCTGAGCCAGTGGCTGCTGACCCATCAGCGGCCGGCGCTGGAACAGGCCTTTGCCGCCGCCCCCGCGCCGCAGATGCCGCCGCTAGCCGTGGCCGCGCCCGCGCCGCAGCCCCAAGTGCAGTCAGCCCAGGCAGCGCCCGTCGCGCGCGCCGCCGAGGCGGATGAAATCGTCGTGGTCGGCATGTCGGCGCGCTTTCCCGGGGCGTCCAGCCTCGACGACTATTGGCGCCTGCTCAAGGAAGGGCGCAGCGCCCTGGCGCCCGTGCCTTCCCGGCGCTGGCCGCACGGCGGGCACTACCTGGCCGGCACGCTGGAGCACCACGATCTTTTCGATCGCCAGACCTTCCACATTCCCGAGGAAGATTTCCACGCCATGGACCCCCAGGCCCTGCTGGTGCTGGAGGAGTGCCTGAACCTGTGGGCCCATGCCGGCTACCGGGTCGAGGAAACCCGCGGCAGCGCCATCGGCGTCTACCTGGGCGGCCGCGCCCGCAGCAGCCTGGACCCCGAGGCCCTGGGCAAGGCGCGCAACCCCATAGTGGTGGCCGGGCAGAATTACCTGGCGGCCAACCTCTCGCACTTTTTCGACTTCAGCGGCCCGAGCATGGTGATCGATACCGCCTGTTCCTCGGCACTGGTGGGCATGGGCATGGCCGTCCAGGCCCTGCGCAGCGGCGAGATCGACGCGGCGGTGGTCGGCGGGGTCAGCCTGCTGGACGGCGAGCGCACCCACGGGCTGTTCCAGCAGCGCGGTCTGCTCAGCGGCGGGGCGCAGTTCCACCTGTTCGACGAGCGGGCCGACGGCATCGTGCTGGCCGAAGGCGTCGGCCTGGTGCTGCTCAAGACCGCGGCCCGGGCCCGCCAGGATGGCGACACCGTGTATGCCCGGCTCAGCGCCCTGGCCAGCAACAACGACGGGCGCACCGCCGGCCCGGCCACGCCCAATGTGCAGCGCCAGAAGGCAGTGATGGGCAAGGCCCTGGGCCAGTCGGGGCTGACGCCCGGGCAGATCGACTACATCGAGGTCAACGGTTCCGGTTCCCAGGTCACCGACCTGCTGGAGCTCAAGGCCATCGATGCGGTGTACGGCCTTGGCGCCGGAGCCGGACACAGCCCCGAAAGCCCCTGCGGGCTGGGCTCGATCAAGCCCAATATCGGTCATCCGCTGTGCGCCGAAGGCATCGCCAGTTTCATCAAGGCGGTGCTGATGATCCAGCACCGCAGCCTGGTGCCGTTCCTCTCGGGGCAACAGCCATTGCGCCATTTCGACCTCGAACGCTCGGCCTTTTACTTTCCGCGCAACGCGGTGGCATTGCCCGCGGGGCAACCATTGCGGATCGCCCTGAACTGCTTCGCCGATGGCGGCAACAACGTGCATGCCATCTTGCAGAGCCCCGAAACCCCCGCCACACCCGCAAGGCGCCAGCCCCTGGCGGCGCCGATCCTGCACCGTCAGTGCCAGGGCCAGGCCCCGGCGGCGACGCTGAAACCGATACCGCTGGCCCGCGACCGCGCGAACGCCACCTCCATGATCTGGGAGCAACTCTGATGCGCACTCTATTGGCCGAGAGCAAGATTTCGCTGTCTTGCGCCAACCCCGTCATCGGCGCCCACTGGGTGCACGGGCGCCCGGTGTTTCCGGGACTGGCCTATATCGATCTGATTTATCAGCTGTGCCGCCAGCATGACCTGGCGTTCGCCGAGCACCGCTTGCAGACCTTGCGCATCCACCGCCCGCTGGCCCTCGAAGAGACGGGCAGCACACGGGTGGTGCGGGTCGCGCTGTTTCGCGATGGCCCAGGGCATTACAGCCTGGTGGTCGAAGACCCGGGCGCCGACGGCCAGGCCCGGCCCTATGCCACGGCGCAACTCGAATACACCGGCGCCGCGGCTTTCGCCCCGGGCGAACGGCTCGCGCCCCAGGCCGCCGGCGCTACCCGGGAGCTGTCCATGGAGACCCTCTATGGGCAGTGCCGAGACCAGCAACTGGTGCATGAGGACTACATGCAGGTGCGCGGGCAGATCAACATCGGCGCCGAAGGCCTGCTGGCCGACCTGGGCCTGGGGCCGCTGGCGCTGCCCGATGCCGCGCGGTTCCTGTTCCACCCGGCGCTGCTCGACGGCGCCGCCATCAGTTCCCAGGCCCTGGAACTGCGGGACGGCGAGCACTCGCTACCTCCGGACCACCTGTACCTGCCGCTGCTGTTCCAGGGCTTCAGCGCGGTGGCGCCGATCACCGCGCAATGCCGGGTACGGATCAAGGCCGATTCGGTCAACGTGCAAGGGGAGCTGGTGGTCTTCACCCTGGAGTTTTTCGCCGCCAGCGGCGAGAAAATCGCCCAGATAGAGCGCTTCACCGCCAAGCGGGTGCGCGCCGGGCAGGACCTTCATCAACCGTCGATAGCGGCGCCGGCGCCCACCCTCGAACCCGGCCCGCGGGCAGCGGCCGATGGCAGCGAACATCCGGTGCTGCTCAGGCTGCTGCGGCTGATCGCCGACAAGCTGGGCACCAGCCTGGCCCAGGTGGCCCTGGACAAAGGCTATTACGAGCTGGGGCTGGACTCGGCGGACTTGCTCGATCTGGTGGCCGATGCCAGCCAGGCCCTGGGGCTGGAACTGTCGCCGACCCTGTTGTTCGAGCACACCACCTTGCAGGAGCTGGGGGCGTTCTTCCAGCAGCACCATGGCGTGGCGCCGGGCCCGGCGACGGAGCCGGAGCCGCCAGTGCAGCAAGGCGCGGCCTGGACCCAGCGCTTCGTCGCCGAGGAAGCCTATCTGCAAGACCACCTGGTACTCGGCACGCCGGCCCTGATGGGGGTGACCCATCCGTGCCTGGCCATCGAGGCCTGTGTGCAGCAGTGGGGCGCCGACAGCTTTCCCCTGAGCCTGGGCAACGTGCGTTTGCTGGGCGGGCCCATCACCTTGCAGGCCGGTGAATCCGTTGAACTGGCGGTGACCCTGGAGCCCCGGCGCGAGGCGTTCAGCGTCGGTTTTCGCCGCGACCCGGGGGCGGCCCTCGAACCCTGCTGTGTCGGGCAGTTGCGCCTCGGGGTGCGCTTCGAGGCCCGCCACCAGGCACCGGACAGCCTGCTGGCGGGGCTGACGCGGCTGCCTGACGCGGCGATCGAGCAGTCCTACCGGCGTATCCCGCAATTCACCGTGGGCCCGCTGGTGCGCACCATCCAGGAGGCCTACACCGACGGCGACGGCCTGCTGGTGAGCAAGGTCGATCTCGGCGCCCCCCGGGTCAAGGGCGGCCGTAGCCACTACGGCTTCGACCCGCTGCTGCTCAACGGCTGCTTCTTCTTTCGCGACCCGGACTTCGGCCAGCCACAGTCGAGCATGTATGTGCCCTTGCTAATCGAAGCCATCGTCCAGGCCAAGCCGCTGCCGTCCACGGTCTACCTGGTCAATCGCCTGCGCACGGCCAAGGCCGGCTATATCGCGTTCGACGTCGATGTGCTGTCGCTCGAAGGCGAACACCTGGCCAGCATCCGCAATGCGTCGGTCAGGCAAGTGAGCGACCCGGCGCGCCTGAGCAACGCCGACTTCTCCCGCCCACGGGCCGAGACCGTGACGCCGCCAGAGCAGGACGACATCGCCATTATCGGCCTGGCCGGACGTTATCCGGGGGCCGCCGACCTGGAGCAGTTCTGGCGCAACCTGAGCCAAGGCGTCGACAGCATCACCCCGATTCCCGCCACGCGCTGGGACCATGAAGCTTTCTTCGACGCGGACAAGGACCAGCCGGGCAAGACCTACGGCCGCTGGGGCGGCTTCCTCGAGGATATCGATCAGTTCGACCCTTTCTACTTCGCCATCACCCCCCGCGAGGCGGCGTTCATGGACCCCCAGGAGCGGCTGTTCCTGCAGTGCGCGGTGCATGCCCTGGAAGATGCCGGCTACACCCGCCAGGGCTTGGCGCGGGATGTCGGGGTCTATGTCGGCGTGATGTACCAGGAGTACCAGTTGTACGGCGCGCAGCAGACGGTGCTTGGCAACCCCATGGCCCTGGGCGGCAGTGCCTCGAGCATTGCCAACCGGGTGTCCTACGTGTGCAACTTCACCGGGCCGAGCATGGCCATCGACACCATGTGCTCGTCGTCACTGACCGCCCTGTACCTGGCGTGCCGCGCGCTGGAGCGGGGCGATTGCGGCAGTGCCCTGGTGGGCGGGGTGAACCTGTCGCTGCACCCCAACAAATACCTGATGCTGGGGCAGGGGCGCTTCATTTCCAGCGAAGGCCGTTGCCAGGCCTTCGGCGAAGGTGGCGACGGCTATGTGCCGGGCGAGGGGGTCGGCGCCATGCTGCTCAAGCCGCGCGCCCGGGCCGAGGCCGATGGCGATCATATCTACGGGCTGATCAAGGCCTGCGAGATCAACCACGGCGGCAAGTCCGCCGGCTATTCGGTACCGGGGGTCAAGCCCCAGGCCGAGGTCATCGCCCGCACCTATGGGCGCGCCGGCATCGACCCACGCCAGATCAGCTACCTGGAAGCCCACGGCACGGGCACCGCCCTGGGCGACCCGATTGAAATCGCCGCCCTGGGCGCGGCCTTCCGGCCCCACACCGAGGATTGCCAGTTCTGCGCCATAGGCTCGGTGAAATCCAATATCGGCCACTGCGAAAGCGCCGCCGGGATCGCCGGGATCACTAAGGTGCTGCTGCAGCTCAAGCACCGCCAGCGGGTGCCTTCGCTGCATAGCGCGACCCTCAACCCACGGATCGACTTCGCCGCCTCGCCCTTCGTGGTGCAGCAGCAACTGGACGACTGGCCGGCGCAGCAGCGGGGGGGCGAGGCCCTGCCACGGCTGGCCGGCCTGTCTTCGTTCGGCGCCGGCGGCGCCAATGCCCATGTGCTGTTGCAGGAATACCTGCAGGCCGAGGACCAGGGCGCGGTCGCGCCACGGCCGTTGCTGATCCCGCTGTCCGCCGCCAGCCAGGCGCAGCTGCAACGCCTGGCCCGGGCGCTGGGCGCGCGGGTCGCCGGCCTGCTGGACGAGGCGCCGGCCGCGGACGCCCGTCAGCGCCGGCTGGCGGACCTGGCGTTCACCCTGCAGACCGGGCGCGAGGCGCATCGGCAGCGCCTCGGGCTGCTGGTGGACTCCCTGGCGCAGCTGGCGGAGAAACTGCAGCTGTTCCTCGCCGTCGAGGTGCTCGACGCTCCGGCATTGGCGCGCCTGCGCGAACAGCAGGTGTTCGTCGGCGAACGCCCGTCAGGCGGCGAAGCCCTGCAAGGGCAGTTGGCCGAGGCGGATATCCAGCTGCTGGTGAAGTCCTGGCTCGAGCGGCAACGCTTCGACCAAGTGCTGCGCTTCTGGTCCCAGGGCGCCGCCGTGGACTGGCGCCTGCTGCAAGCCACGGCCAGCCATGAGTACCGGCCACGGCGCATCAGCCTGCCGGGCTATCCCTTTGCCCGGGAACGCTATTGGTTCGAGCCCCGGGCCAAGGCGAACATTGTCGAGGCCACGCCAACGCTACAGGCAACGGCCGCCACGCCAGAGCCGGCGGTCCGGGCCACAGCCTTCGAGCACCTGGCCCAGGCGCTGTTCGAGATCACCGGCATCAGCCCCGAGCGCCTCGACCCCCATGGGGATTTCGAAAGCCTGGGCCTGGACTCGGTGACGATAATGAAGCTCAACCAGCGGGTCGGCGCCTGGATCGGCGAGACCGACGCCACCCTGTTCTACAAGTACAAGACCCTGAGCGAACTCAGTGGCTACCTGGAGACGCGGCCGGGCCGTGCCGTGCCGGCTGCCGAGGTCAAGGCAGAGATCGAGAGCAGCGCCAGCGCGCCCTCGGCCAAGACCGGCAATGAGCCGCCCCTCGACGACAGCATCGCGATCATCGGCATGAGCGGCCGTTATCCGCAGGCCCAGACCCTGGAAGCCTTCTGGCAGAACCTGCGCGATGGCGTCGATTGTGTGACGGAAATCCCCCTGGAGCGTTTCGACTACCGGCCGATCTTCAACCCGGGGGCCAAAGGCCGCGCCGACGCGATCTACTGCAAGTGGGGCGGTTTCCTGGGGGACGTCAGCCAGTTCGACGCGCCGTTCTTCAATGTCTCGGCCATGGACGCGGCGTTCATGGACCCCCAGGAACGGCTGTTCCTGGAAATGGCCTGGAACTGCCTGGAAAGCGCCGGCTACCTGGGGCCGCGCTGGCAGGCCAAGCCCCGGGATTTCGGGGTGTTCGCCGGGGTCAGCGTGAACAACTACCAACTGGTGGGGGCCGATGCGCTCAAGGGCTGGGCTCCATTCTATCCGGCGGGGTCGCAGACCTTCTCCGTGGCCAACCGGGTGTCGTTCTTCTTCAACCTCACCGGCCCCAGCCTGACGGTGGACACCGCCTGTTCCTCATCGCTGTACGCCCTGCACCTGGCCTGCGAAAGCCTGCGCAACGGCGAAACCCGCGCGGCCCTGGCCGGCGGGGTGAACCTGACCCTGCACCCGAGCAAATACCTGACCCTGTGCGCCGCGGGCTTCGCGGCCAGCGACGGGCGCTGCCGGGCGTTCGCCGCCGGTGGCGACGGTTATGTACCGAGCGAAGGGGTCGGCGTGGTGCTGCTCAAGCGCTACGCCGATGCCGTGCGGGACGGCGACCGGGTCCTGGCGCTGATCAGGGGCAGCGGGGTCAGCCACGACGGCAAGACCCAGGGCTTTACCGTGCCCAACCCGGTCAGCCAGACCCAGGCGATCAATGCGGCGCTGGCGCGGTCCGGCGTGCCGCGGGACACCATCAACTACATCGAGGCCCACGGCACCGGCACGGCCCTGGGCGACCCCATCGAGATCCAGGGCCTGATCGACGCCTATGTGGCCGGCGGCGAGGAACCTGTCCCGCGGGCCCTGGGTTCGGTCAAGGCCTCCATCGGCCATGGCGAGGCCAGCGCCGGGATCGCCCAGTTGACCAAGACCGTGCTGCAATTGCAGCACGCCACCCTGGTGCCGAGCCTGCTGCATGGGCCGCTCAATAGCGATATTCCCTTCGCCAAAGCCGGGTTGCATATCCCCGAGCGGGCGATGCCATGGCCGGTGCTCGAGCGCAAGGGCCGGGCAGTGCCGCGGCGCGCGGCGATCAGCTCGTTCGGCGCGGGCGGGGTGAATGTGCATATGATCCTGGAGCAGGCCCCCGAGACCGTCGCCACGCCAGCGACCCCGGACAGTCCTTGCGTGCTGCTGCTCAGCACCCAGGCGACGGGCGCGCTGAAAGAGCAGGCCCGGGGCCTGCTGGAGTTCCTCGATAACCCGGCCAACGACCGGCATGCCTTGAACGACATCGCCTTGACCCTGGCCCATCACCGGGCGGCCTTGCGTTTTCGCCTGGCCATGGTGGTGGCCGACCGCCAGGAGGCGCGTGCGCGCCTGCGCAGCTGGCTGGAGCAGGGTGCCGGCGCCCCGATCCCCGGCCTGTACCAGGCCGACAGTCTGGACCGTGGCGCCAGTGCCCCGGCCACCGACGACCTGGATGGCCAGGCTCAGGCCTGGGTGGCCGGGCTACCGATGCAATGGCCGGGCAGCCCGGCTCCCGGCCGTTGCGTGCCGCTGCCGGTGTACCCGTTCCAGACCAAGCGCCACTGGATCGCCGACCAACTGGCGGGGCTGGAGCCCAGCCCGCGCCAGAATCCGCTCCAGAGCGCGACGCCAGCGGATAACCTCGACCACTGGCTGATGCAGACGCGCTGGGTCGAAGCCCGGCTCGACCCGGTGCAGGCCGGCCCGCGCCAGGTGCTGGTGTTCGGCGAGGACCAGGCACTGCTGCAACCCTGGGCCTCGCAGCCGGGCGTCAGCCTGTGCACCGAGGCGTGCGACGAGCCGCGTATGGCGCGGCTGATCCAGGACAGCCAGGCCGATACCCTGGTGCTGGTGCAACCGTATACAGCGCTGTCGGGCCTGTCGGGCGCGGGGCTGGAGCGGTGCTTCGCCCGGCAGGCCGCGGCCCTGACCCAACGGGTGCAGGCGCTGGCCAGCCTGGCCACGACCCGCAAGGGCCTGAAGCTGGTGCTGCTGAACATCACCCGGGACGGCCGGACCGACGCGGTCCAGGAAAGCCTAGCGAAGTACTTCAGCTTCCTGCGCTACGAAGTCCCGGAACTCGGCAGCCTGGTACTGGACACCGACAGCCTGGAAAGCCCGCGCCTGGAGCAGATCCGCCAGCAACTGCATTGCCGGCAGGCGCACCTGCGCCTGCGCTGGCAAGGCGGCCAATGGCTGACCCAGGCCCTGCAACCGCTGGACATCGCCCGCGACCCCGCGGCGGACCCGGCGCTGGACCTGTCGGGCAGCATGATCGTCACCGGCGGTTTTGGCGGCATCGGCTTGACGCTGCTGCGCTGGCTGGTGGGCAAAGGCCTGAAATCGTTGATCGTCATCGGTCGCAAACCGCTGTCGGCACAGCTGCGGCACCCCAGCCTGAGCGCCGGCACCACGGTGCAGGGGCTGATCGACAGCTGGGCGCGGGAGCAGGGCGTCCGGCTGCACTATGTGCAATCGGATCTGACCGACGAAGCCGCCCTGGCCCGGCAACTGGACGAGCTGCGTCCGCTGCTCGGCGGACCGATCACCGGGGTGTTCCACCTGGCCGGCGTGACCACCGAGGCCATTGCCATCCAGGCCACCTCGGCGACGCTGCTGGCGGACGTGGTGCGGCCGAAACTGCTGGGGGCGCAACTGCTGGAGCGCCTCACCCTGGGCGATCCGCTGCGTTACTTCTGCCTGTTCTCGTCGATCTCGGCGGTGGAGGGCATGCAGGGCAACGGCCTGAGTGCCTACAGCGCCGCCAACGCCGGCCTGGTGGCTTTCGCCGCCGAGCGCCGGCAACGGCGCTTGCCGGCGCAGCTGATCCAGTGGACCGACTGGGACGGCGCCGGGATGGCGGTGGCGCACAATCACCGGGCGTTCTTCGATGCCCTGGGCATGCGCATGCTGACGCCCGAACAAGGGGTGACGCTGCTCGAGCGGATCCTGGCCAATGCCATCGACGAGTGCATTGTGTTCGATGCCGACTGGGAGCGCTTCGCCGCCATCAACCCGGCGATCCAAGGCCTGCCGGTGTTCGCCCACTATCGTCAGCGCCTGCGCGCGCCGGCGGCGACCCAGGCCACGACGCCCGCCCGCACGGCAGCGGGCGAGCCCTTCGATATCGGCGCGCTGCTGCGCGACGAACTGCAACGGCTGCTGGGGCTGGAGGATATCCACCCGGACCAGACGTTCGCCGAGATCGGCCTGGATTCGGTCAACTCCCTGGCGTTCTTCGCCAGCCTGTCCCAGCGCCTGGCCTATCAGGTGCTGCCATCGGCGATCTTCCGCTACCCGACGATCCGCGCCCTGGCGGACTACATCGCCGCCAACCGCGAGCCGGGGCCGCTGGACGAGCGCCACGCAGCGGCTCCGGCAGCCAGCGGCCAGACACCTGTGGCCCAGGCCGAGGACAATGCCGCGATCGTCATCGTCGGCATGTCCGGGCAGTTCCCCAAGGCACCCGACCTGCCAAGGTTCTGGGAGCAACTGTGCGCCGGTTTCGACGGCGTCGGCCACTACCCCCGGGCCCGGCGCGACCTGCTGGGCCTGGGCGACAGCTTCAGCGACCAGGACCTGCAGGGCATCCATGGCGGCTACCTGGACGACATCGAGCTGTTCGACCCGGGCCTGTTCAATATCTCGCCGCGCGAAGCGCGTTTCATGGACCCCCAGCAGCGCCTGCTGCTGCTCAATGCCCACCGGGCCATCGAGGATGCGCAGATCAAGGACCATCCGTGCTTTGCGCGCACCGGGGTGTTCATCGCGCAATACGCCAGCGAGTACATGCAGTTCGCCAATGACTACGACAAGGACAACGCGCTGTTCATCGCCACCGGCAACGCCGGCTCCATCGCCGCCAACCGGCTGTCCTACCACTACGGTTTCCGTGGCCCCAGCCTGGTGCTGGACACCGCGTGTTCCTCGACCCTGGTGGCCATCGATATCGCCTGCCAGTACCTGCGCGGCGGGCAGATCGACTTCGCCCTGGTGGGCGGTGTCAGCCTCAACCTGAGCCCGGCCCTGACCCGGCTGCTGCAGGACTCGGGCATGCTGTCGCCGTCGGGGCGCTGCCAGACCTTCGATGCCAAGGCCGACGGCTACGTGCCGGGAGAGGGCGTGGGCATGATCGTCCTGCAACGCCAGGCCGACGCCCGCCAGCACCTGGCGCAACACCCCGAGGCACGGCTGTACGCGCTGATTGCCGGCTCCGCGGTCAACCAGGACGGCAAGAGCAACGGCATGACCGCGCCCAACGGCCTGGCCCAGGAGGAAGTGATCCGCCAGGCCTTCCAGCGCGCCGGCCTGGCTCCGGCCCGGGTCGGCTACGTCGAGACCCACGGCACCGGCACCTACCTGGGCGATCCGGTGGAAATAGAGGCCCTGGGCAATGTCTTCAACGAAGGCCGCGACAGCGGCGAAGGCTGCATCCTCGGCTGCCTGAAAACCAATATCGGCCACCTGGAACCCGCGGCGGGCATCGCCAGCGTGATCAAGGCCGCCTTGTGCCTGTACCTGGGGAAAATCCCCGGCAACAACCACCTGACGACCCTCAATCCGCTGCTGGCGCCGACCCGGCCGGCGTTCCGCCTGCCGGACCGCCCGCTGGACTGGGACGGGGCGGGGCGGGTGGCCGGGGTCAGCTCCTTCGGCTTTGGCGGGGTCAATGCCCATGTGGTGCTGACGTCGGCGGACATGCCCGGGCACACGCCGGTGCCTGCCGCCGAACGCGAACGGCTGTTCCAGGCCCGGTACCCGCAACCCCGGCTGGCCCTCAAGGCCTATTGGGCGCGGCGCGCGCCGGCTGTTGCCGCCCCCGTCGAGGCCGTTGCCCCCACTGCCTTCCTGAACATTGCCTACACGGGGCAGGGCAGCGCCACCCGCGAAGCGCTGTTGACCCTGGCGCCGACGACCCCGGGCTTGCTGGACACCGGCAACTTCCATGTCGGCTTCTACCTGGAGGCGCTCTACCAGGTGTTCCGCGAGCGCTTCGGACGCAGTAGCCTGCATGTCAGCCGTTTCGACTTCCAGGCGCCGCTGCTGATCGCCCATCACCTCACCACCGACGTGCGGATAAGCATCGAACCCCAGGCAGAGGAGGCCTATCGCCTGCGCTTCGATTATCGGGCCCTGGCCCAACAACCGGGCGCCTGGGTGCAGACGGCCGAAGCCCTGGTGGACTTTGCCACCCAGGCCCAGGCCGACAACCCGGTGCAGGCACGCCTGGCGGCGGTGCTGCAAGCCCCTGGCAAGCCGCTGCGGACCCTGGACCGGACGGCGTTCTACGCCCGCTACGAGCAGATGGGCTTTCCCGCCGACGGCTTCGTGCGGGCCATCGACGAGTGCCAGTTGCACGAACGCTTCAGCCTGTCGAGCCTGACCCCGCGGTTCGAGCCCGGCGCTTATGCCTGCGGCGCCCACCCGGGGCTGATCGACGCGGCCTTGCAGCCGGCGATCCTGCTGGCCGACAGCGAGCACAACGTGCCCTACATGACCACGAGCATGGAGGACATTTATCTCAACGGTCCGTTGCGCCGGGATGAGACCTATCGCCTGGTCAACCTGCTGCACGGGCCGGCGGACGACGCGGCCCCGGCCCGTGGCGTGCGGCGTTTCCAGACCGCCTGGGCGCTGCTGGACAGCCGTGGGGACAGCCCGATCGGTTGCGCCCGCGCCAGCCTGCAGCAACTGGCGACCAGCAATCGTGAACTGTCCGAAGCGGTACAGAGACGGCTGGCCGAGGCGGACGGGCTGTCCGGCGACGGCTTGCTGTCGATCATCGCCGACCTGTTGGAATGCACCCCCGACGAGATCGACCTGGACAAGGCGCTGCTGGAACTGGGTATGGATTCGCTGATGCTGATCAAGCTGCAGAAACGCCTGGACCATCAGCGGATCGCCATCAGCGGCCTGTTCAAGATGACCCTGCGCCAGTTGCTGGCGCAGGTGCGGCCGAGTGAGCCGACGGGCATCGAGAGACCGAATAAAACCCATGCTGTAACGCCGGTGGTCGAGAGCACGTATCCACCCTTTACCGAGCTCAAATCCTGGTCCAGGGACAAGCGTCTCTGGCTGCGAGGGCAGGCGCGACCGGGGAACCGGATTCGTCTGTATTGCTTCCCCTACGCTCACCTGTCCACCACGGTATTCAAGGAGTGGCAGGCGTTGCTGCCCGATTATGTGGAGGTGCGTCCCATCGAACTGCCCAACCGTGGCGACCGCCTGCGTGAACGGCCGCTGCAAGATATGTGGACCTTGGCGGCGACTTTGACCGAAGTCCTGGGCGATGAGCTGGACCAGCCCTTTGCCCTGTATGGCCACAGTGCCGGAGCGTTGATGGCGTATGTGTGGTGCCTGCATCTGCGGGCGGTCGGCAAGCCATTGCCACGGCATCTGTTTGTGGCGGCCTTTTCGGCACCAGGGCGAGCGGTCAACCCGGTGATCCACGACATGCTCACGGTTTATCGCCAGCACGGCCTGGATCGGATGCCTTCGCTGGACGACATTTGCCAACCCGGCGCCGAGCCGATGATCGGCCAGTTGATCGACGCCCTCGAGTCCTCCATGAAGCAGGCCGGGGTGTTCAATTTCAGCCGCGAGCTGATCCATGCGCAGTTGCCCTCGCTGGTGGCTACCTTCGAGATGGTCGACCGGTTCCGGCCGGGCACGCTAGCGCCCCTGGCCTTGCCGATTTCCGGCTTGCATGGCCTGGGGGACATCCAGGTGCCGGAGCGCGATGTGCGCGACTGGCGACAGCTGGGCAACGCGCAATTCACCTTCAAGGCATTCGAAGGCAATCACCTGTTTATCGAGCCGGGGCAGAGCATCAGCCAGGTCACCGCGTATGTCGGCCAGGTGCTGCAAGGCATTGTCGACAACGACCTCGAACCGCAGCCAAGCGCTGCCGAAGCCTATCTCTCGCCTCCGGGCATGGCCGCCGCGCTGCATGACAGCGGGGAGACCGGGGCCTGACGGCCCCACCACTTGTCTGTTTTGATCAATCCATATCGAGGTTAATCGTAATGAAAACGCTCAAGGATCTACCCCAACACCCAGGTCTGCCTTTGCTGGGTAATTTGCACCAGTTGAGTAAAGCCTCCATTTTCCTGTCACTTGAGCAATGGTCGCGGGACTTTCACCACGAACCGTTCCGCTTGCAAATGGCCCATATGCAATTCGCGGTCTTCAGCAAACCGGAGCAGGTGCGCCATATCCTCAAACACCGACCTTCGCAGTTCCGGGCTATGAAAGAGATGGCGAAACTGTTCGATGAAGTTGGCTTTAGCAGCCTGTTTACCGATGAAGGGGAAGCATGGAAGCGCCAGCGATCACAGATCATGTCGGCTTTTTCCAAACGCAGCCTGGTGGCGTTTACTCCACAGATCGCCACTACCGCCCTGAAATTGCGTGATCGCTTGCGCAACAGCCTGGGGCAACCGTTCGACCTGCGGGATGACCTGCGGCGCTTTTCGGTGGATGCCAGTTGCCTGCTGGTGTTCGGCTTCGACCTCAAAAGCCTGGATAACCACGACAACCAGTTTCTGCAGAACTTTCATGATGTGGTCAATACCATCAACAAACGCGTGCGGAGCGTGGTGCCTTATTGGCGGGTGCTCAAGCTGCCGTCCGACCATCGCTTCGACCGCTCCCTGATCAAACTCAAGAGCCTGGCGATCGAGATCGCGAGAGACACCCAGGCACGCATGCGCCTCCAGGAAGATCTGGGGCCCCATTGCATTCTGCATTCCATGCTCGAAGCGGCCAGCGGTGGCGACGGCATGCTCAGCGAAGATGAGCTTTTCGCCAACATGATGGCGCTGATTCTGGCCGGAGAAGGCACCACGTCGGCGATGCTCAGCTGGCTGTGTTTTTTCCTCGGGCAGGACTCAACGCTGCAGGACAACCTTCGCCGCGAAGTCGCTCGCTTGGATCTACATCAGCTTGACTATCACGCGCTGGCCGACCTGCCGCTGACGGAGGCGGTCATCGAAGAGGCCTTCAGGATCAAGTCCACGGTGCCCGGGTTGTTAGTGGAACCCCTGGAGGACACGATCGTCGACGATATCCTGCTGAAAAAGGGCACCAGGATCATTGTCCTGACTCGAGTCGATGGTTTGAAGAATCTGCAAGAGGACTCGGTATTCAACGCCTATCGCTGGCTGGACGAACAGCACGCCTTAATCGATACGAAAGAGGCGCGGCAGAAGCAGTTTCCTTTCGGATTCGGCCCTCGTTCGTGCCCGGCGGCACCTCTGGCCAACATTGAGCTGAAAGTGGCAGTGGCGATGCTGGTCAAGTACTTCGAGCTGGAGCTGATCGACAAGGAACAGGTGAAGGAAGTGTTCACCACCTCGGCGGTGCCGGATACGCTGAGGATCCGCCTCAGCGCCCGTGCAGAGCAGGAAATACCTGCGGCACGGGGCACGGAAACCGATGCGGTCTGACGCTATCAGCCCGCGCCAGCGGGCTGTTTTCAATGTCTCTGTCCAGGTACCTCAATGCGGCTATTTACCGTTTCAGATTTGCATACCGATCATCCGGAGAACTGGAAATGGCTGGAACGCCTGTCTCGCCAGGACTACCTCGACGACACCCTGATCGTGGCCGGGGACGTCGCCGATGAAATCGGCCGGCTCAGGGCCAGCCTGGCGCAACTGAGCCGGCGTTTCCGCCAGGTGTGCTTCGTGCCGGGCAATCACGACCTGTGGGTGATCCGCTCGGACCTGCGCTCATCCTTCGACAAGTTCCGCACGGTCGGCCAGGCCTGCCGCGACGCCGGGGTGCAGACCCGGGCGTGCCGCGTGGGCAGCACCCTGATCGTGCCGCTGCTGGGTTGGTATGACTATTCCTTCGGCCCGGTCAACGAGACGTTGCGGGACAACTGGATGGACTTCAAGGCCTGCCACTGGGACGGCCATGACGACGCGGCAGTGAGCCGGGCATTCGACGAGCTCAACCCACAGCCCGATACCCGGGGGGCGCGGCACATCGTGTCGTTCTCGCATTTTTTGCCCAGGATCGACCTGATGCCGGACGGCGTGCCGGCGCAGTACCGCTACCTGTATCCGGTGCTGGGCTCTTCGCGCCTGGAACGGCAAGTGCGCCGGCTGGGGGCCCAGACCCATATCTATGGCCACAGCCACCTCAATCGCCGTGTCACCCTGGAGGGCGTGACCTATATCAACAATGCGTTCGGCTATCCGTCGGAGCGGCATATCGCCAACAAGGCCTTGCTGTGCCTGGGGGAGCTGTGAGCGCGCCCGGCGATCGGCCGTTGCGCCTGGGCCCCGGGGAGATCCATGTGTGGAGCGCCCGGGACCCGCAGATCGCCGACCCGACGCTGCTGGCGCGGTATCGCTCCTGGTTGAGCGCCGAGGAAAGCCAGCGCATGCAGCATTTCATGTTCGAGCGCCATCGCCATCAGTACCTGGTCACCCGGGCGCTGCTGCGCGCGACGCTGTCGCTGTATGCGCCGTGGGTGGCGCCGCAGCAGTGGGTATTTGCCAGCAATGCCTGGGGCAAGCCGGCGATTGTCGCGCCCGCGCTGCCGATGGCTTTCAACCTGTCCCATACCGAGGGCCTGGTGGTGTTGGCCCTGACCCTGGAAAACAGTGTCGGGATCGATGTGGAGCCGCGGCAGCGGCTGGCCGACGAGGATCTGGCCGAGCGCTTCTTTTCCGCCAGCGAAGTGCGCTACCTGTGCAGCCTGCCGAGCGCCGAGCGGGCGTCGGCGTTCATGGGTTTCTGGACCCTGAAGGAGGCCTATATCAAGGCGCGCGGCCAGGGCCTGTCGATCCCGCTGGACAGTTTTTCCTTCGAGCTGGCCACGCCGGGGCAGATCGGCTTTGCCTGCCAGACGCTGGCGCCGCCCGAGGCGCGCCGCTGGCGTTTCTGGCAATGGGAAAGCGGGCCGTTTGTGCTGTCCCTGGGCTGCTGTCCGCAGTCGCGGCACCAGCAGGGGATGGCCGTGCGGCTGTACGAGACAGTGCCCGGGGCGACCCATGGACCCAGGTCTGCCGTCATGCGCCGGGCGTCCGACGCCATCCGCTTCTGACCCGTCGCCGCAAGCAGGCAGACGGCCCGTTGCCCGCGGGCGCAACAACTGGATCGTCTGGACCGCCGGCAACGATGCGCTGTGGGACGAGCTGTCGCGCGACAGCGTCGGCAACCTGGACCTGCTCAAGACCATCTCCAACCACCCGAGCCTGGCCTACAACGACAGCAAGCTGGTCAAACCCTACCGGGTCGGCATGTCATGCGGTTTCTGCCATGTCGGGCCGAACCCGACCAACCCGCCGGCCGATCCCAAGCATCCGGCCTGGTCCAACCTCAACTCCAACCCGAGGGCGCATTACTTCTGGGTCGACCGCATCTTCATGTGGAAACAGGACAAGAGCAGCTTCCCGTTCCAGCTGTTCCACACCTCAAAGCCCGGGGCGCTGGACACCTCGTTCGTCTCCACCGACTACATCAACAACCCGCGCACCATGACTACAACCTCAAGGCGCGCATGGAGCTGGCCAGGCATCCGGGCAAGGAGCAGCTCGCCGGCGGCGGGCTGAACAACCGGCAGTTCAACGACGTGCCCGGGGTGACGCCGGACAGCCCGCTGGCGAAGTTCTACCAGCAACCCGACACCGTGTTCACCCCCCCGGGTGCTCAAGGACGGCGCCGACTCGGTGGGCGCGCTCGGGGCCTTGAACCGGGTGTTCATCAATATCGGCCTGTACAGCGTGGAGTGGACCACTCACTTCCGGCCGCTGATCGGCGGCAAGCCGATCACCCCGTCTTCGGGTGCCGGTCACGCTGCTGGAAACCAACGCCTGCAGCCCCCTGGCGACCAACGCCCTAGGCGGCAATATCTGGGACAACTTCTCCTCGCAGTCGTACAAGCAATTGCCGGCGGTAGGGCCGATGCTGGTGCTGAACCGCTACACCGGCGAAGCCTGGGAATACCCGATGCCGGCCGGCGGGCGCGGCTACACGCGGCCGGGGTCGCTGATCAGCCTGTGGTCGGGGTTTGGGGAGCAGCGGAACAGAAAGTGCACTTAAGCCCTACCAGCGTCGTTGAGTACCTTCTTCCCAGGCATCCGCCCCGATAAAGCAGTTGCGCATCTCGGCTTCCTGACTGATCTCGCTCAGCAGGTTATGCACCGCCTTATCCAATTCCTCGTCGCTCTGATAGGGAACTGTCAGTTCATAGTTTCCCGACTCCAGGCGCTTCACGCCGAATGGCTCCAGGAAGTAGCGCTCAATGTTCTCCTTGGCCCTCTTCCGGCCACGCACGAACTTGCTGTTGTTCTCCACCGCCAAGCGCAGCGTAACGGTGGCAACCCGTTCAACGGCCGACTCTGCCGGCGACACGACATTGCGCTGCTCGCCCCGCGGCTGGGCGCTCTTCTGATACGTCCCGATATCGACTCCACGATGGCGCAGGTAGCTGTACAGCGTGCTCTTGGAGATGTGCAGCCTCTCACCGATGGCGCTGACGCTCAGGCGTCCTTCGCGGTACAGGGTTTCGGCTGCCATGGCAGTGGCCTCGGCCTTGGCAGGCAACCCTTTGGGACGGCCACCGATTCGGCCCCGTGCCCGTGCGGCCGAGAGACCCGCTTGGGTGCGCTCGCGGATCAGTTCGCGCTCGAATTCGGCCAGCGAGGCGAACAGGTTGAACACCAGGCGACCCTGGGCGTGATTGGTATCGATGGGGTCATTCAGGCTCTGCAAGCCGACCTTGCGTGCTGCCAGTTCACCGACCAGTTCGACCAGGTGCTTGAGCGAGCGCCCGAGTCGATCCAGCTTCCAGATCACCACGGCATCGCCCGCTCGTACGTTGGCCAGTAATTTGTCGAGTTCCGGCCGAGCGCTTTTCGCGCCGCTGGCAATGTCTTGATAGATTCGTTCGCATCCAGCCTTCTTCAGGGCATCGACCTGAAGGTCGGCTTTCTGATCCCGAGTGCTCACCCGCGCATATCCGATTTTCATCAAAAGTACCGTTTACTCGACTGCATTGGTAATAATTGAACTTTGATTAAGCGTACCAGTTATTTGAACTTTAACATGGTCAGGTTAACGAACAGGGTCATGCCTCGTTAAAGTTCGACAAAACGAAGGTTTTTTCGAACTGTTGCAGAGCGGCACAAGGTGAGTGTATAAACACACAAACACCTATTTACGAGAAAAGTTATGAACACCACTCGCTGGAACGTCGCTGTCTCTACCGACACTGACCAATCGCTTCGCATGTTTCTGGCTAGCCAAGGCGGTGGCCGTAAGGGCGACCTGTCGCGCTTCATCGAAGAAGCGGTGCGGGCACACATTCTGGAACTGAGCGCCGAACAGGCCAAGGCTTCCAACGCCCATCTGAGTGAGGCAGAACTGTCCGACGCGGTTGATGAAGCGCTCGCCTGGGCGCGTAAGCGCTGATGCGGGTCGTATTGGATACCAACATCTTGTTCAGTGCGCTGATCTCACCGCATGGGGCTCCCGATGCAATCTATCGGGCCTGGCGTTCGGCTCGTTTCGAGGTAGTGACCTCACGGACACAGCTCGATGAGATTCGTCGCGCCAGTCGTTACCCCAAGCTTCAGGCCATTTTGCAGCCTGCCAAAGTGGGGGCCATGATCAATAACCTGCAACGGGCGATGGTGCTGGAGCGCTTGACCATCGAGATTGAAGCCGATGATCCGGATGACTCTTTTCTGCTGTCCATGGCTTTGGCGGGCAATGCGGACTACCTGGTAACCGGTGATCGCCGCGCAGGCCTCTTGCAACGCGGGCATATCGAACGCACGCGGATTGTCACCCCCGCCGTATTCTGCACCGAGGTACTGTGATCGATGCCGGTTGGCTTTCTGACTCAAGAGCAACGCGACGGCTTTGGTCGCTATGTCGATCCTCCTGGCCGCGAAGAGCTGGAACGCTATTTCCACCTGAGCGATGACGACCACAAAGCTCTCCTGCCGCTGCGCGGCGAACACAACCGCCTTGGCTACGCCACGCAACTGACCAGCGTCCGCTACCTGGGCACCTTCCCGGAAGACTTTTCAGCCGTTCCGGATGAGGTGCTGCAAGCGCTCAGTCGTCAACTCGGCATCAATGATCCGATTTGCATCCTCGCCTATGCTGAAACCCGCCAGCGTCAACGTCATGCCGGCGAGATTCAGGAGCGTTATGGCTATCGGGTGTTTGCTGACTCCAGCGTCGGCTTTCGACTGGCTCGCTGGCTGTATGCGCTCTGCTGGACAGGGACAGATCGTCCTGGTGAGCTGTTCAATCGGGCGACGACCTGGTTGCTGACGCACAAGGTTTTACTGCCTGGCGTAACCGTACTGGAGCGGTTTATCGCCCAGCTGCGTAGCCGTGTCGAAGAACGCCTCTGGCTCACTTTGGGCCGCAGTGTGACCGATGAGCAGAGACAGCACCTGCAAGAGTTACTGGTAGTGGTCGAAGGCAACCGTTACTCCCGCTTGGATCAATTGCGCTCCGGCCCGGTGATGATCAGTGGGCCCGCACTGATCCGGGCGCTGCGGCGACTCGATGACGTGCGCGGCATCGGCATCACCTTGCCCGCAGCGGCGCATATCCCGCCCAGCCGAATCGCGGCCTTGGCACGCTTTGCCAACACGGCCAAGGTCACGGCGATCAACCGGCTGCCGGCCTCGCGACGGATGGCGACGCTGGTGGCGTTCGCGCTTTGCCTGGAGGCGACTGCGCACGACGACGCCCTGGAAGTCCTGGAGGCCTTGCTGCGCGACTTGTTCAGCAACGCGGAGAGGGCCGACAAGAAAGCTCGGTTGCGTAGTCTAAAAGACCTAGATCGCTCGGCGGCAATGCTCGCCGCCGCGTGCAAGGTCGTGCTGGATAGCTCGATCAGCGATGACAACGTCCGTGCCTGGCTGTTCAACGACCTGCCACGTACCACGCTGGAGAAAGCCCTCGAAGAGGTCACCGCGTTGATCCGTCCGGCCAACGATGTGTATTACCTCGCCTTGGAGGAGCGCTATCGCAGCGTGCGCCGTTTCCTTCCCGACCTATTGAAGCATATTCGCTTCGGCTTCAGTCCGGCTGGCAAGGGCGTGGCGGCTAGTCTGGACTGGTTGCAACTGAACCTACCTCGGAGAAAGCCGGAAGATGATGCTCCGCAGGAGATCGTGGCCAAGGCTTGGCAACAGCACATCACCCGCGAAGATGGCTCCCTCGACATGGGTGCCTATGTATTCTGTACGCTTGATGCACTGCGTACTGCCCTACGTCGCCGCGATGTCTTTGTTTCACCCAGTTGGCGTTATGCCGACCCGCGTATAGGCCTGCTCGATGGTGCTGAATGGCTGACGGCACGACCGATCATCTGCCGCTCGCTGGGCCTGACCATCGATGCCAAAACCACCTTGGACGCCCTGTCTGTCGAGCTGGATGCAACGTGGCAGGCAGTCGCCGCCCGCTTGCCCGAAAACCCTGCCATCCAGCTGAGCGAGAGCGCTGATGGTAAAACTGAGCTGTCCCTCGGAGCGCTGGACAAGCTGGAGGAACCGAACTCGCTACTGCACCTGCGTGCAGCCGTGGCCGACTTGATGCCGCGTGTCGATCTGCCGGAAATCCTGTTGGAAATCGCCGCCCGCACCGGCTTTGCTGAGGCCTTCACCCATGTGTCCGAACGCAATGCGCGGGCCGATAACCTAGTGACAAGCCTGTGTGCCGTACTCCTGGGGGGAGCCTGCAACACCGGCCTGGAGCCACTGATCCGCAATGATAACCAAGCGCTGCGCCGTGACCGACTGTCCTGGGTCAGCCAGAACTATCTCCGTGACGACACCCTGTCAGCAGCCAATGCCATTCTGGTGGCGGCGCAAAGCCAACTGGAACTGGCTCAGGTCTGGGGCGGCGGCGAGGTCGCCTCCGCCGATGGCATGCGTTTCGTCGTACCGGTGCGCACGGTGCATGCCGGCCCCAACCCGAAGTACTTCGGTACCGGCCGGGGCGTCACTTGGTACAACTTGATTTCTGATCAGTTCTCTGGCCTGAACGCCATCACAGTGCCCGGCACCTTGCGCGACAGCCTGGTACTGCTAGCGGTTGTGCTGGAACAACAGACCGAATTGCAGCCAACACAAATCATGACCGATACCGGTGCCTACAGCGATGTGGTGTTCGGGTTGTTCCGTCTGCTCGGCTATCACTTCTGTCCGCGCCTGGCTGATGTCGGCGGCACCCGCTTCTGGCGCACGCGCCCAGAGGCGGATTACGGCAAGCTCAACGGACTTGCCCGCCAGTCGGTCAAACTCGACCTGATCGCCGAGCACTGGGATGACTTGTTGCGCCTGGCGGGGTCGCTCAAGCTCGGCCGAGTACCAGCGACCGGCATCATGCGCACCCTGCAAACGGGGGATCGTCCGACCCGCTTGGCTCAGGCACTGGCTGAGTTCGGGCGGATTGAGAAAACGTTGCACACGCTGACCTACATCGATGATGAATCCAAGCGCCGGGCCACCCTGACCCAACTGAATCGCGGCGAAGGTCGGCACAGCCTGGCCCGCGCCGTGTTCCATGGCAAACGCGGCGAGCTTCGCCAGCGCTACCGCGAAGGTCAGGAGGATCAACTCGGCGCCTTGGGCTTGGTGGTAAACATCATCGTGCTGTGGAACACCCTCTACATGACGGCCGCCGTGGAACGGCTAAGGCAGCACGGCTACCCGGTGCAGGACGAGGATCTGGCTCGGTTGTCGCCGCTGATCTTCGAGCACATCAATATGTTAGGACGGTACTCCTTCGCGGTACCGGATGAGGTCGCCCGAGGTGAGCTACGGCCACTGCGCAATCCAGAGGACGATCAGTGACCCCTCCGGCAAAAAGGTCGCATCCTTCAGGGTTTGACCTGATCCGCTCCGACACCCTATCGGCGCTTTAGTCAGCGGCACATATAACTATGCACACTTAGATTCACTCCCTCCCTTCAGCGGGCCTAATCCAGGTTTCCGTTTTGACAATATTTGCGCGTTTTTTGACAGACATGGCCATTGGGCGTTGTTTAGGCTGAAGCAGCCTCACCAGCGGTGCTTTCCACGGTGCTGAACCATGCTCATCAAACATCCTAATAGTTTGAGGTTGCAAATATGTAGTGAGCCAGCGCCTCACTTCAAGGAGGACGTGCAGACTCCGGATCATTCTGCCACGCTGCACAATGTTTTCATGCAGCAAACAATAAGCAGGGCGTGTTCATACATGCTCGCCGCGAATCGCGGCCAATGCGCAGGAAAATTTGCCCCGGCCAATTCTATATCAGCGTAAACAAGAGCAGGTGTCGCAAACGTATGTTGGACTCCGGGAGCTTCCGGGATATTTTTTAGAGAGGATCACCACAATGCTTATTGGGTACAACTTGCATCATATGCAACTCACTGTGACGGGGTCTGGCACTACAGAACAGACCCAGGCCGCAACCAGCCAGACTATCAGCAACACCAATACGCCGTTGGATCCGCATCGAGTACGCGAACTGACGTTCATTGGAGTGGGTAGTAGTGTTACCTACCTGCTGAATGAACTTAATGGTCGCTTTGCCGAAGACGGAGTAACGTCACCATTTTTAGGAAAAGTCAGTATTGTCGGTAAGGAGGACTCTTGGGCGGCGAATGTTCGTGGACAAGGTTATATCAATCACCAAACTGAAATTATCGGCCATTGGGACCAACAGGTTCCGAAATATGATCCTAACTATGCTGATCGTGCCGAGTTTTCTGCAAGTAACCAACGACAGCTGACGCAAACAGTGGGGTTAGGCGCAGAGCATTTGGAAGCGCTGGTAACAGGCATTTCGCGACTGGATGACGGTTGTTTTCGAATCAATCTGGACAATGGTCAGATTCTGGACAGCCGACAGGTTGTATTGGGGGCTGGTGCCGGGCCCCATACCAGTATTTGGAACAGCGTTACGCCACACACTCAAGCAGAAAAACGACTGGACAACATCAAACTGCATGAGCAGGAAACCTTGCGTGGCAAGGTGCTGGACCTGGATGAGTTTATGCGGGCGAGTGATACCTCTCCCCAGAAGTTTGCTGGAAAAACAGTGGTGGTACATGGACCAAACGCTGGCATTGATGCAGTTGAACGCGCCGGGGAGCTTGGGGCAAATGTGGTTTGGTTTACCCGCAGTACCAATCCGGTGTTGCTGGATGGCAACCAACTAAAATTTGCGCCAGAGTTGGCTAAAAGCGCTATGCATAAAGTTGATGCACTAGATATTCATCCAACAAAGCAAGAGCATGGATCGGCATTGCGACTGAATTACAGTTCGCCAGGACAAGACTCCCAAGAGCCAAAAAAGATCCTGGATGCGGACTACTATGTTTATGCCTTGGGTCAGGATATTCATAAGCCGGGTAGTGCTGGAGCCATGCTAGGCAGTCTTCTTGATCACCTGGAGCCTGTATATGACTACGATCAAGTCTATAGCGACCAGCCTTTCAAGACAGTAATAGGTTTACAAAGTCGCGGCTCCAATAGCGATAACGGTTTGATTATTGTCGGGGCGGCGGTTGCCCAGTTGGCTGGTAATGTTCAGCATAGCTACAAGGATCATGCTCTAGACCGCATATTTCAGGAAATGACCAAGCTTCCAGGCAAACAGGCAGAAGAGTTGTCGCAAATGTTGTTAGAGGGTGCGACATCGGAGCAGGTCCAGGCACATCTGCAAACTTGGCAAGTTGATAGCGCTCAATCGCCCGACAAGCAGGTATTGCAGAGTCAAGTAGAAGATTATTTGGCGGCCCGAGACTACTTTCAGCAACAAACCAACGAAAAAAAGGGCAACCTGCGCGGGGTCGCCGCAGAGGTGGAAAATCAAACCTTGATCGAGGTGGCATCTGTCATCGTGTCGCCACAGTTAGGCACGATCAAGGCCTCGGCTGCAGCATTGTCGGGACTGATGCCAGCTTATGTGGCCAATGGCGAAAATAACTTTACCACCGACAATCGCACCATGCTCCGCGCCGGCATTGCAGATAGATACCCGAATATAGGTAACGCTGAAGCCAGTGGGTTTATCGATGAAGTAGTTGGTTTGCGTCACCTTGATCGTCAGCGTTTTATTGACAAAGTAGCAGGCGAAATGATGGACAAAGGAGTCCAACCATTGGTGTCATTGCAGCCCCCGGTACTTGGTGTCCCGGAGCCGGTCAGGACTGCTTATGAGGCGCGCTTGCAAGCATTGAATTCTGGAGCGCGCGATGATACGCCGTTAAGTCAGCGCTGGTTGCCCGAAAAATAGTTCCAGAGGCGAATTGCGAATATTAGGCCTTGTCCGGATGCCTGTTTTTTTCGATGTGCGGTGTTTGATCCTTCACCGCACAACCGCCGAATTCACACTTCCTCCCCACACTCGTTCGCCCTCATGCAGTTACGCTTCACTTCGTTCACTGTGGTCAGCTCACGGCGGGACTTTCACCCACAAGACTGCGCCCATGCTGGGAACACCAATCATATGCGAAAGGGCATCACACCTCGCTGAGCGGCTCCCAGCTATGTGAATGCCAATGCCGTGCGGGTAGACGATAACGTCTACGCCAGTAAAGACGGCAACGTGGAGTTTGCTGAGCAGCGACTGAGCTTAAGTGCACTTTCTGTTCCGGTGCTCCCCAAACCCCTCGCTCGGCGCTCTGGACAGCTGGAGGAACCGAACTCGCTGCTGCAACTGCGGGCGGCCGTGGCCGACCTGATGCCACGTGTCGATCTGCCGGAAATCCTCCTGGAGATCGCCGCCCGCACCGGCTTCGCCGAGGCCTTCATCCATGTGTCCGAACGCAATGCGCGGGCCGACAACCTGGTCACCAGCCTCTGCGCCGTGCTGTTAGGTGGGGCCTGCAACACCGGCCTGGAGCCGCTGACCCGTACCGACAATCCGGCGCTGCGGCGCGACCGGCTGTCCTGGGTCAGCCAGAACTATATCCGCGACGACACCCTGTCGGCGGCCAATGCCATTCTGGTGTCCGCGCAAAGCCAACTGGAGTTGGCTCAAGCCTGGGGCGGTGGCGAGATTGCGTCCGCCGATGGCATGCGCTTCGTCGTGCCCGTGCGCACCGTGCATGCCGGCCCCAATCCGAAGTATTTCGGCACCGGCGGGGGCGTCACCTGGTACAACCTGGTCTCCGACCAGTTCTCCGGCCTCAACGCCATCACCGTGCCCGGCACCCTGCGCGACAGCCTGGTCCTGTTGGCCGTGGTGCTGGAACAGCAGACCGAGTTGCAGCCGACGCAGATCATGACCGACACCGGCGCCTACAGCGACGTGGTATTTGGATTGTTCCGCCTGCTCGGTTACCACTTCAGCCCACGCCTGGCCGACGTCGGCGGCACCCGCTTCTGGCGCTCACGTCCGGACGCGGACTACGGCAAGCTCAACGGCCTGGCCCGGCAGTCGGTCAAGCTCGACCTGATCGCCGAGCACTGGGACGACCTGCTGCGTCTGGCCGGCTCGCTCAAGCTCGGTCGCATACCGGCCACCGGCATCATGCGCACCCTGCAAACAGGGGATCGTCCCACCCGCTTGGCCCAGGCGCTGGCCGAGTTCGGCCGCATCGAGAAGACCCTGCACACGCTGACCTACATCGACGACGAGTCCAAGCGACGTGCCACCCTGACCCAGTTGAACCGGGGCGAAAGCCGGCACAGCCTGGCCCGCGCCGTGTTCCACGGCAAGCGCGGCGAGCTGCGTCAGCGCTACCGCGAGGGGCAGGAAGACCAGCTCGGCGCCCTCGGCCTGGTGGTCAACATCATCGTGCTGTGGAACACCCTCTACATGACCGCCGCCGTGGAACGGCTCAGGCAGCACGGCTACCCGGTGCAGGAAGAGGACGTGGTCCGGCTGTCGCCGCTGATCCACGAGCACATCAACATGCTTGGACGCTACTCGTTCGCGGTGCCGGAAGAGGTTGCCCGTGGTGAGCTGCGGCCGCTGCGCAATCCAGAGGATGACCTGTAGGGGAGAGCCAGGGCGCTTCGTTGAAGGACCCTGGCTGATGAGGAAGGGTCAGTCGTGACCCTTGTCGATCAGGGTAAAGACCAGCGTATCGACCATCAGGCTAGCAGTGTATTGGAACGCCACCTTTATGTTGGGATGGCTGGCTGGATCAAGCCGATAAGCATCCCAGCCACCAGTCATGCCCATCGGCTGCGGCATCTTGATCGGGCCCTTCGAGTCCATTGGCTCACAGAAGTTGGCACGCACCTGCGCCTGGCTCATTGCCGGGACGAAAGGCTTGGGTAGCTCGCCTTGGTACGGCACTGTGGACGGAGTTGTCTTCAGCAGGGTGATGTACACCGCCTCCAGTCGCTTGGTTTCCGCCCAGAAGCTCAGTTCTAGACCGTCCTCCGGTTCAATGTCTAGCCAATCACGGCCTTTGTATAACTGTTGGAGCGGCATGTTGGGGATGACCCCCTCGGCGACCATGGCGTCATAGGGTCGCCCTAGGCTCAGAATCCAACGTTCAATGGTTGCGGCGTCCATATCAGTACCACCCCTGTTCCTGATTGAGTTGATGTAGCTGCGAACGCGCTGCCTCGATGTCGGCCCCAGCGTAGCCTTCTTCTAGCAGCCCTGGCTTGATCGCGTCGAAGTTGCTGTCCACTGCCGCCCGTAGATCGGCAGCGTCCTGGGCTTGCTTGGCTTTAGTGTTGCGTCCGCCATAGGTCTCACTGTGCTTCTGGTGAACGCGCGCCGGAATGGCAATGCCGGCGAGTCGCGAATCTGCCTTCTGCTGAGTCCATCGAAGTTGCCCCGCATGTACCACTCCAACACCTTCTGTGCGGGAATATGGTCGATATCCAGCCCATCCTTTTTGCTGCGTGACTGCAACTCACCGGCAGGCCCGACCTCAAGCGGATTGACCGCTGGTTTGGCAACCACTACGTACACCGGCGGCACGCCCGACTCAGTCGGCAGAACCAGAATGCAGTCCTGCCAGGTCATATCGTCCGAGGCAGGATAAATTTCGAGCTGGCTGTCTGTGCCCTCTGCGGCCGGATGCACCAGGATATTTTCCAGTGCATCGGTCACACCCGGATAGGTGGTCGGCGCTTGCACCACGGGGCCGTTATTTGGCGTCCAGATGATGGTAACGCCGTTGAGCTGCGCCTCCATCGCACTGCCGACCTGGCGCCATTGGCTGACCACCGGCACGCTGTCCATGCCCGAGGTCGCGCTGGTGTGAATGCCGTACACCCGCATGATGCCTTCGGCATCCCGGCGGAACTGAAAGCGTACCCTGGTAGGGGCCGCCATCATCCCGCGCAACTGTTCCTCGGTCAGGGTGGAGTCGCCCATGCTGGTAGGCCACAGGGCCAACAACAGCGTACTGGCCGCTGTACCCGCTGCGGCGGCAGCACCACGTAGACTCCAGGTGCCGAGCGTTTCCAGTGCGGCTTGCCCGGCTACCCGGCCAAGGGTTGCGCCGCCTTCCGTGCTGACGATCGCCGTCGAACCCATCACCACGGCCTGGCCGAAGTTGGCCGCGGGCTCGATCCGTGTACCAGCCTCGGTTGACTCTGGCGGCACGGTGCATGTCTTGGCAAAGACGCAAGCCTGCTCAGGCTCGCCGATAAATACCAGCCCGCCCTTCAGATGTGTCTGGTTCGGATCAGCACCATATTCATAGCGCTGGCCTTCATAACTGACCCGGTTGAAATCGACAGGCGAGGCGGCCGTGTAACGCCCGGCGACGGAGCTGGGCGCTCCCGTCTTCACCGTTGAGGACGACAACACGACTCCGCCATGCGAGTGCATGCTGCCGTGCACGGCAGCATGGCAGTTATCGATGAAGAACCAGGACAGTCCGGAAATGATGGTGGCGCCACACGCAGTCTTGCTGACGCCCACCAACGCAGCGGGTTGATGGTCCACCAGGGTATCGGGTGATCCGCTGACGATGTGGTTAGGCCCGCATCGCGGGCAAATAACAGGGTCGCCGACCTTGGCCAAATCAGCCATATGCATCCCTCATAGCTGTGAGTTGGAGGTCGGCGCCTACCAAGCCATCGGGGAGGCTACACGTATGCCGTTCACGAACCAGAAATGGCTTACGTTGGTTTTTGGTTCCATTGCTCCCCAACCCCCTGGATCTGCTCTTCAGTCTGTACGTGCATTTACTACTGCTGCAGTTGAGAAAGGGGAGGGGAGGGTATCAGTGGCTTAGCAACTTCTCGACATCATCACTGGACACGCCGAGTGAGCGGGCTATTTCATCGTCTGATTGACCCCAGTTGCGCATTTTTAACGCCTCATCCCTTACTTGGGAAATGTTAAGGCTATTATCAAACGCAGATGGTTGATCTTCGACGTCCTGCAGCTGACACAGCGGGCAGGATTTTTGAGAAAGGCGAACGGGCCTAAAAAACGATATTCCGCAATGACCGCAGTAATGCTCACTCAGTTCTGCAGAACGGTAATCACGGGCAATAACCCAGGCGTCATTGATATCAAGGAGCACCGTCTCATCGACTTTACCTCCGCGAGCAGCCCCGTGTGCATCCTGGTATACATCGAATGCAGCGATAACAGCTTCAACGTCGATTTCCTCATCCGGCTTAATCGCCAGTTGACGATAACTGAGCAAGAAGATGGTTGCCTCGACAGCCGCGGCATTGCTTTTGATCAATGTCTCAGCACTGCTCAATGGGCCGCATGAGGACTCAGGCGCGTCGGAATTCTTTCGCATGTTCTCAATGATCTTTCTGGAAACCCCCGTGGAGTTTCTGACCACAACACTTCGAAAGCCTGCGCCAATCATCTTTCTCGCAAAAATGATGGTTTCCGATGATGCTGCCTGGCTCATAGCTTTCTCCCTCGCTTAGCGTTTCCGCCCAATATCCGTAATGTTTGTAAAGCATTATTTCTGTCCGCAACATCAGTCCCGGCGCGCAGCTGGAACTGGATGCGTCCGCCTCGAAGGGCATCATGAACAGATTGAAAGTTTGCGTTCTGAAGCCAGCTCGCCATTTGTCGGGTGAGGCCATGCCGTAGCTGAGCTTTAAGTTTGTCGCTCTTTAACTGCGCACGAATCTCTAAAAGCACACACATGACCTTGTAAAGGTCTTCAGAGCCTTTGAGCTGTGAGGTCGCAGTGTCATCAAATTTGATTGTCAGTGGGCTGACAGGACTGCTGGCCAATCCCATATAGGTCGAATGGTCGACTTTTTTCATCCACTCTCGTTCAGCGAGAGAAAATGCAGTCAAGCTCCTGAAAGAATCGGGCTGTGATTGACTGAGAGAAAAGAGGGCCTCGAGAAGCAACTGAGATTCAAACATCAGTTCACCTTGGCTGAAGGTCACAAAACACTTCGTCAATACTGTACTGGTAGAGCCGGGGGACGAGTGTTGACACTGTCTGTACGAAACGACGACTCATCGAGCCGTATGAACGAGCCCCATGAAAGACAGGACACCGTTTCCCCCTTACGATAAGGGATAGGCAAACGGTTATGTTTATGACTAATAGCAACGATAAGAGTGGTGAGCTTTTGGGCCAGGAGCGGCGGCGCCGCTGGAGCCCAGAGCAAAAGCTGGCCATGGTTCGAGAGAGCCTTGAGCCTGGGCAAAGCGTTTCGGTGGTCGCTCGGCGCAACGGCATCAATGCCAACCAGTTATTCCTGTGGCGCAAGCTGTATCAAGACGGCAGCCTGTCGGCGGTCAGTGCTGGCGAAGCCGTGGTGCCGGCCTCCGAGCTGAGCGATGCGCTCAAGCAGATCCGTGAACTGCAACGGATGCTGGGCAAGAAAACGATGGAAGCGGAAATCCTCAAAGAGGCCGTGGAGATCGCCCGGTCGCGAAAATGGATTGCGCACTCACCCTTGTTGCCGGGGGACGACCAGTGAAACTGGTCAGCGAATGTCTC
>NZ_FYDT01000083.1:0-15137 GCF_900187585.1 Pseudomonas sp. Irchel 3E19 | reverse complement strand
TGGAACCACCTGATCCCATCCCGAACTCAGCAGTGAAACGATGCATCGCCGATGGTAGTGTGGGGTTTCCCCATGTGAGAGTAGGTCATCGTCAAGATTAAATTCCGAAACCCCAATTGCGAAAGCAATTGGGGTTTTGTTTTGCCCGAAGGAAAGTTCTTATCCCTGAACAACCTGCCCCGGGCTTCAGCGCTTTTGTCGGTTTGCAAAAAAGCCCCGAACAGGATGACCTAGGGGGCTCTTTCTGACTCAAGTGCTGGATCTACTCTGCGTCCGCGGCACCGCCTCCGACTTTACCAATCGAGGTACTGATCTCCGTGATGCGACGGCGGCCATTCACCTCGTAGCTGCGTTCCTCTTCTATTGATTCCGGCTTGCGTAAGCTCAATTGCCCAAACAGCCCATGTTTCTCGCTGTAAGTGCCGAACCAATTGTTCAATCGCGCAATAAAACACTCAGTACCAATGATTACCGGGAAGTCGGCAACGGACTCGACTGCGTAATACCCAGCACCGTAGCCGTAATACTCCTCCTCGCTATCCTTGGCAGACTGAGGAATGGGGCAGATCGGTTGTCTCTCTTGTCTCGTACCAGATAGTTCTTCATCCATCGTGGCCAAGCCTTGAGTGAGTGCCTGTTGCAGTTCAGGCTTGAGCTTGTAAGTGATGTTGTTGCCGTTGTGGTGCTGGGTGCGGGGGATGCGCAGTTGATAGCGGTAGTGAACGGTGACGATGGGCACTTCGCGGTTGATTTGCAGGGGGCTGAGCAGGTACACCTGATCGACACCATATCTACTGTCTCGGTAGGCGGCGTAGACCTTGCCGCGCACGGTTATCCAGTTCACCGACTGGTTGGCACCACGATCGTTAGTGGAGTACAGCGAACTGCCAACGCCTGACTCCTTATCAAGAGCAGCCGTTCTGCGGGTAAATCGATCGCCGTCACGGCGATAGGTTTCGAATAACGTGAATAGGCCGGTGCCACCCATATAGGTCTGAACGATGAGGTCGCGCTGTCCGTCGCCGTCCAGATCAAACAACGTAAACGTGATTTGACCAAGCTCGGTATGGGCGTTCAGGTTCGAGGCGAGCAAGGCGCTCCATTCATGCCGACTGACACCCTTTGGGACTGCTTTGGGAACGTGAGTCTTCTCCGAGTATTGATCGTCATCAGGCTCGGAGGAAAATGAAGTCTGACGGGTTTTGATCGCCAAGGAGTCGAGTGTTCGCTCCAGGGCAAACTCCGGATCGTTTTCGCTGGCCGCCCGGATGCGTTTTTGCAGATCGTCCAGAACCTGTTTATCGAGGTCGCTCGGTTTGAAGACAACAGCCTCCTTCCACTGCGCTTGCAACAACTGCAAACGCTCGCGATAGCTTTGCTCCAGGCAAGTATCTTCAACGCAGTCGTTGCGTGCTTTTAGCCAAAGCCGTTGAGTGCTCTTGAGTTCAGCTTGGCCATCACTGGAAGCCTTCATCAATTCCCGATAAACCGTTCCCATCTGTGTATCCAGTTCGTACACGATTTTATTGGCACAAATAGTCTTTTCAACGGTGTTCGCCGCTTTTGTGCAGTCCATTCCAGCCGCCGTCGCCTCCTGGATAATCAGAAGAGCACAGGCGGACACGATGCAGCGTCCTTTGCTGTACACGAGGTAAACCCTGTATCGGTAGAGTAGAAGGCGCGCAGAGTAATCGCTGCGCAAGGAATCTTGAAGTGCTTGCTTCAGGGAACGTCACTTGTGGCCGATAACCCGATCGGCTCTTGCAATCTCATCGGCCGCGAATGAAATCACTTGATAGCATTTTGCCTGCAGTTATCATCTTCGCGCCTGTAAAAGCCCTCGGTACTTTTAATTCAATTGCCTGGAAATCTTCGATGCTGTCGTATCACCAAAAGAGTTTTCTGATCGTCGATGATTTCTCGGATTTCCGCAGCTCCGTGCGCTCGATGTTGCGCGAGTTGGGGGTCAAGGACGTGGACACCGCCGACACCGGTGAGCAGGCGCTGAAGATGTGTGCGCAGAAGTCCTACGATTTCATCCTGCAGGATTTCCATCTCGGCGACGGCAAGAAGAACGGCCAGCAGGTACTCGAAGACCTGATGCTGGAAAAACTCATCAGCCACGAAGCCGTGTTTGTCATGGTCACGGCCGAGACCAGTCAGGCGATGGTGCTCAGTGCTTTGGAGCACGAGCCGGATGCGTACCTGACCAAACCGTTCAACCGTTCTGGCCTGGCCCAGCGGCTGGAGCGTCTGGAGCAGCGCAAGACGTTGCTCAAACCTATTCTGCAAGCCCTCGACCGTGGCAAACCGGTCGAGGTGCTCAACGCGTGCATCGCTCTGTGCAAACAGGACATCCGTTATTCGCCGCTGTGCCTGCGCTACCGTGCTGATGCCTTGCGCGACTTGAATCAGAACGAAGCACTGGAGCGTCTCTACGACAGCATCATTGCTGACCGGCCGTTGCCGTGGGCGTTTGCCGGGTTGGGCAAGTTGCTGTTCAAGCGCGGGCAAGTGGCTCAGGCCAAAGGCGTCTACGAAAAAGCCTTGAAAGTGTTCCCGATGATGCCAGCGCTATATGACGGGATGGCCGACGTGCTGGTTTCCGAGGGCGATACCAAAGGCGCGCAGCGGGTGCTGGAAGAGGCGATTCGGCTGTCGCCGCTGGCGGTGCGTCGACAGGCGTTGCTCGGCAAACTGGCGATGACCAACGAAGATTTCGATACGGCCTCGCGGGCTTACCGTCAGGCCGTATCGCAGGGCGCGCAGTCGCGTTTCAAGGATCCGGAAAGCAACCTCGGCCTGGCCCATGCGCTGATCAGCAAAGGCAGTGAGCGCGGTCTCGACACGCGCACGCGACTGGAGATCAACACAACGCTGAGCGCCGTGGCCAAAGAGAACCCGACCGACCCCGGTTTGCAGATTCGCGCGCGTTTGATGAAGGCCACCAGTCTGCTGCTCAACGACGCCGAAACCGCCGACAAGCTCACCGAGCAGGCCATAATGCGCCTCGACGGCATGGAACAGTTCATGAGCCCGGAAGCCGCGCTGCTCGTCGCCAAGCAGTTGCAGATGCTCGGTCAGGCCGAGGCGGGCACCTCCATGCTCAAGAGCTGCGCGGAGATCTACGGCGACGATCCGGCGGTGATGAAAGACATCGCCAAGCTCACCGATGACCCGACTATTCTCAGTTCCAGCAACGCCGCCGCCGACCTCAACCGTCAGGGCGTGCGCGTGTACAAGACCGGTAACCTGGTGGAGGCCCGCGAAGTCTTCCGCAAGGCGCTGAAAATGCAACCGAAGAACATCAGTATCGCGCTGAACATGGCCCAGTCGCTGCTGCACGGCACCGACACCAGTGTGCCGTCGGCGGAGCTGGAAGAATGTCGGGCCTGCCTGAAAATGGTCGGTCTGATGCCCGACACTGACGCGCGTTACTCGCGTTATCAGAAGCTGAAAAGCAAGGCGTTTGGCGAATGAACCAAGACAAGCAGGCTCTGGATTTTTCCACGGTGATCGCCTCCACCGTTCACGATATGAAGAACTCGCTGGCCATGCTCATGCAGGCCCATAGCCAATGGCTGGCGCGTTTGCCCCAAGCGCAGCGCAGCGGCACGGAGCAGGGCGTGATCGACTTCGAATTCGCTCACCTCAACGGCATGCTGGTGCAACTGCTCGGGCTGTATAAGCTCGGTGTCAATCAGATGCCGTTGCAGCCGGCATATCACGAACTGGATGATTTCATCGAGGCGCAACTGGCGGCGCATCAAGAGGTGTTTGCCAGTCGCGGGATCATCGCCACGTATGAAGTCGATCCGCTGAGTCCGTTGGGGTTCTTCGACCGTGAGCTGGTCGCTTCGGTGCTGGGCAACTGCATCAACAATGCCATTCGTTATGCCCGCGAGTCGCTGCTGATTACTGTCAGCGACGAGGCCGGGCAACTGGTGGTGAGCATCAACGATGACGGCGATGGTTATCCGGCCGAGATGCTTGAGCGTCAGAACGATTACGTGCAGGGCATCAATCACAGCAGCGGCAGCACCGGGCTTGGGTTGTATTTCGCGGCTCGCATCGCCGCGTTGCATCAACGTAATGGCGTTGAAGGACGCACGGAAATTCGCAACGGCGGCCCGTTGGGCGGCGGGGTGTTCAGTCTCTACCTGCCGTGATGCAAGGCTTTTTGTTTGACGCTGCTTGATATTCCGAACGGCCGGAGCCTATTTTGTACGGGTCGCCGTTCGCGGCTCGCACAACAACAAGGATTGCGTCATGACAACCGATGGCCAAGGTTCACTCGCACAGCGATTGACGGGCATTGATGAGATTGAATGTGTCACGCCGGATTTGAATGGCGTACCGCGTGGCAAGGTAATGACCGCCGAAGGCTTCCTCGAAGGACGGCGTTTGCAGCTGGCACGGGGTGTGCTGCTGCAATGCATCATGGGCGGTTATCCACCAGCGCGTTTTTACGGCGGCGATGACGGTGACCTCGCGCTGATTGCCGACCCAGACCAGATTCATCCGTTGCCATGGAGTGACGAAGCCCGTGCCCTGGCGATTTGCGATGCCGACGAACTGACCGGCGAAAGCTCCAACCTGTCGACCCGTGGCCAACTGAAGAAAGTCATCGCCCGTTACGCGGCGCGCGGCCTGGCGCCGGTGGTGGCGACCGAGCTGGAATTCTTCGTCTTCGCCCCGAATACCGATCCGACGCAACCGTTCCGCCCGCCAGTCGGCATTGATGGGCGCCGCGAGGATGGCTTGTCAGCGTTCAGCGTCAGTTCCAACAACGGTCTGCGGCCGTTCTTCAGCGAAGTCTATAAATGCATGGCCGCCCTCGGTCTGCCGCGCGATACCTTCATGCATGAAATGGGCGTCAGTCAGTTCGAGATCAACCTGTTGCACGGTGATCCGCTGTTGCTGGCCGATCAGACATTCCTGTTCAAGCATCTGCTCAAAGAAGTCGCGCTCAAGCATGGCCTGACCGTGGTGTGCATGGCCAAACCGCTGGCGCATACGCCGGGCAGTTCGATGCACATTCACCAGAGTCTCGTCGACATCGCTACCGGCAAGAACGTCTTTAGCGATGCCAACGGCGAGCCGACTGCGATGTTCCGTCACTTCATCGGTGGGCAGCAGGCCGGCATGGCCGATTTCACGGCGTTGTTTGCACCGAATGTGAACTCCTATCAGCGCCTGTGCCATCCCTATGCTTCGCCGAACAATGCCTGTTGGTCGCACGATAACCGTTCCGCCGGGCTGCGCATTCCGGCCAGTGCGCCGGTCGCCCGTCGGGTCGAAAACCGTTTGCCGGGTGCCGATGCCAATCCGTATCTGGCGATCGCCGCCAGTCTGGCCGCCGGTTTGCATGGCATCGAGCATGAGCTTGAGCCGAGCGCAGCGATTCAGGGTGAGTTCGAAGTACCGGACAATCTTGCGCTGCCGTGTACCTTGCATGCCGCACTCGAGCGTCTGAAACTTAGCCAATTGGCGAGGGAACTGTTCGGACAGGAGTTCATCGAAGGCTACATCGCTTCGAAGACCATGGAGTTGACCAGCTTCTTTGATGAAATCACTCCCTGGGAACGACGTGTTCTAGCAGCCCAGGCCTGACGTACCGCCGCCATCGGGCTATCGTTTTGGTAGCCCGATATTTACTGCAAGGAGCCGCTCGGAACGCCGATGCGCCAAATCTGGAAATCCTTTCGAGCCCTGTATTTCGCCTCGCTGATGATGTTGATCGGCTCAGGCCTTTTGTCTACTTATCTGGCGTTGCGCCTGGCTGCTGACGATGTCGACGGCCTGTGGGTCGGTGCGTTGATGGCGGCCAACTATTTCGGCCTGGTGCTGGGCGGCAAAATCGGCCACCGGTTGATCGCCCGGGTCGGGCATATCCGTGCTTATTCGGCGTGTGCCGGGATTGTCGGGGCGGCGGTGCTTGGCCATGGTCTGGTGGACTGGTTGCCGGCGTGGCTGGTGCTGCGGACGATCGTCGGTCTGGGCATGATGTGCCAGTACATGGTGATCGAGAGCTGGCTCAATGAGCAGGCCGACGCCAATCAGCGCGGTCTGGTGTTCAGCGGCTACATGATCGCGTCGTATCTGGGGCTGGTGTTGGGGCAACTGATTCTGGTCATGCATCCGGGGCTCGGTCTTGAACTGCTGATGCTGGTCGCCCTGTGCTTTGCGCTGTGTCTGGTACCGGTGACGCTGACACGGCGGATTCACCCGGCGCCATTGCATCCTGCGCCGATGGAACCCCGCTTCTTCATCAAACGCGTGCCGCAGTCCTTGAGTACGGTGCTCGGGGCGGGTTTGATCATTGGCTCGTTCTACGGTCTGGCGCCGTTGTATGCCTCGCAGCAAGGGCTGTCGACCGAACAGGTCGGTCTGTTCATGGGTAGCTGCATTTTTGCCGGACTGCTGGTGCAGTGGCCGTTGGGCTGGTTGTCGGACCGTTATGACCGCGCGCTGCTGATTCGTTGTTTTGCCGGGTTTCTGGCGGTGGCGGCATTGCCGCTGGCGATCCTGCCGCAGGTGCCGCTGGAGGTGCTGTTTGTGGTCGGCTTCCTCTGTTCGCTGGTGCAGTTCTGTCTGTATCCACTGGCGGTGGCGTTTTCCAACGACCACGTCGAAGGCGATCGCCGGGTATCGCTGACGGCGATGCTGCTGGTGACTTACGGGGTCGGTGCCAGTATCGGTCCGCTGGCAGCGGGTGTGTTGATGAAGTTCTTCGGTAGCCAGAGCCTGTACGCGTTCTTCAGTTTCTTTGCCCTGGTACTGGTGTGGCGGATACGCCCGAAAGCCGTGACCAACCTGCACCAGGTCGACGATGCGCCGTTGCATCACGTGGCGATGCCGGACAGCATGTCCAGCTCACCGCTGGTAGCAGCCCTCGACCCCCGTGTGGATGAGCAAGTGGTGCAGGAGCAGATGCAGAATACAGTCGCGCCGGAACCTGAGACCGAGACAGACAAAGAGCCTGAGCCTGAGCCAGTAGCAAGCCCGGACGACGACAGCGAAAAACCCACTCCGGACATCAGTGGCGCCAGGCCTTGAGAATCCGTCGAACATAAAAAAGGGCAGTCCCGCCAAGGACTGCCCTTTTTATTTGCGTGTTCGAATCACAGGTCGTCTTTGTCGAATCGCCGCGCTTCACGCTGCAATTGGTAAACGAAGCGCTCAACGTTGCGAGCCGCCTGACCACTGATGTTGTGGAAACGCAGGCCGGCAAAGGTGATGTTGAGTTTTTCTTCGAAGTGCAGATACCGAAGCTCAACGGAGACCGGCTGATTGCCGAACAGCGGCGGGGCGATCATGCGATCGTAGACCTGACCCAGTTGCAGGCGTTCGGTGATGTCACCTTCAAAGCGCAGCTTGCAACCGGTGGCGGAAATATCCAGCAGCTTGCCGTTGATCGGCGCCTTGAGCTTTTCGCCGCCCAGTTCGACGCTGACCAGGTCGGTGAGCTTCAATGCGGCGCGGAAGGCGTTGCGGCGCTGGTGGTAAACCACCTCGGTTGGCAGCTCGCCAGTGTAAAAGCGGTCGCCGTCGGACTCTTCGATGTTCAGCGTGCCGGTGCATTCCCAGGCAATGCGCACACCTTCGTGGAAACCTTCGACCTTGAACGGCTCGCCGGCGAGCAGGAAGCGCTCGCCGTCGCGCGGGATCATTTCGTCCAAGGCGATCGAAGCGCTGTCGCGGTCGACTTTGATCAGGTAGCTCTGAAAGCGCTGGCTGCGTTCATGAAACGTGATGATCAGTGGGTCGTGGCTTTCTTGCAGCTGGCGCAGGTTGCTGGAGATTTCCAGTGGCGTGGTGAGCACCTTTGGGGGCTGCGGAGCATCATCCGCGCTTAGGGTGTTGGACACGGTTTATCACTCTCCAGACAAAATATGACGACTGGCCATCATTTTGCCAGCATGTTTCGCGAGTTGATAGGGCTGGCGCATCAACGGCTTATGCCTGGCTGAATGTACGCGGCTTGGCGGGGTTGGCAAAAGTGCCGCTGGCGTCATACAGCGCTGGCGGTTCGCCCCCGGTGAGGATTTTCAGCTGATTGGCCGTAGAGGCCTGCTGAATCTGGATCGACTGGCCATTTTTGGCGTTGGCAGCCTGGCATTGAGCGATGAGATCGGTCAGTGCGTCGCCTTGCGTCATCAACTGCTCGCCAATGCTCGACTGGCTGGCCAGTTGTTCGAGACCTTGACGATCCGTCGACAGACCGAGGCTGGCGAGGATTTCGCTGCGTTTGCGGCCATGCTGTTCAAGCAGAATGATCAACGCCTGTTTGCGCGCCAGAATTTCTTCCAGCAGTGGCATGTCACGACCGTGCAAAGCGATGGATTCGGTTTGCAACAACTCCAGCAATTGTTGAGCTGGAGCAAAGTCGTCGTTGATCAGTTGCAATAAATTAGTGTCGTGCATGGCTGGCCTTGGGTTTTAAGCGTCCAAAAGCCTGGCGCAGGCGAATGCCTAGCGCTGGGCTTCGAAGTTGAGCAGTTTGCTGGCTACACGGTTGCTGTCGACTTTATAGCTGCCATCGGCAATCGCGGCTTTCAACTCGGCCACACGGGCTTTGTCGACGGCAGGTTGATCGCGCAGCTTGTCAGTGATCTTCTGCAACTGTTGAGCCTCATTGCTGAGGTGTACCGATTCCCCGCTTTTTGCGGTACTGGCCGGTTCGGCCTGGGTATTCAGCGGCGCGGAGGTACCGGTTTCGGCGGTTTCCTTGGCGTTGCTGGTACGTGTACTGCCCGTAAGTGACGAGGAGCTGTTCAAACGGCTGAAATCGATGACCATGATAAAAACCTCTGGGAATTTGGACGCTTGCCATGTTTTCGGCCATCCCCTGGAAAACTTTAGGCACATTTTACCAATGAGCCTGCATGCGCCAGCGCGTGTCCTGCTGCGGCACAGTTTAGGGAAGCGACGGGGTCCGCGCCAGTTTTCTCACGAGGCTTTTACATGGCCACTTCCACTTGGCCTGGCGCGATGACTTGGGCCTTGATGACTCGATTGGAGTTGAGGTTTTTTACCCTGATCTGTTCTTTCAGACCACCATTGGCCAGCGCTTCGCCGGGCATGCGTACGGCGAGTGTGCCGCTGCGGGCGATGATGACCACTTGATCACCCTTGCGCACGACTTCTGCCTGTTCGAGATGGACCAGGGTAATGACCTGATCGGCGACCGTTGGTCGGGTTAATTTCTGCCCGATCGCTTCGTCTACCGAGGTCAGAAAACCTTGATTGATGACGCTGACGTCGCGTTCGCGCAAGGTCACGTCTTGCGGCTCGATAATGCCGGCTCGTTTGAGGGGGCGGGTCGTGGTGACAATCTCGCGAAACAGGCGGACTTGAGCGGGTACGAACACTGTCCAGGGCGAGGCGCCCTCACAGCGAACCTTGACGGTTACCCGCCCCAACGGACGTGCCGGACTCTCCAAAGACGCTGTCAATTCCTTGTCGCACATGGGCATGCGCATGCGGGGGTCGAGCTGCTTGACCTCGATTTCGTAACGGCCTTGCGTTTGACTGGAAGCCAAATAGTCTTCTACGGTGAATTCAAGAAAGCCCTGAGTGACGCCGATAAGCATGTCAGGCAAGGTAACCGTATCAGCACCGGCAGGGCTGCCAGCGAAAAAGAGGCAAACGGCCAACATCGCGCAAACACGTTTGCGGGTGCGGGATGTCAGGTGTCGGAAAAATGTCGTTTGAGCGTTCATACGGGTTAAAAAGCAAGCGCCGTGCCGTTTAGCAATAAATGTGCGTCGCAACAACACTTGGCGTTGGTGTAGGAGTCTGGGCATGGCTGGTGTAATGGATTCGGTAAACCAGCGCACGCAACTGGTAGGGCAGAATCGCCTGGAGCTGTTGTTGTTCCGTCTCGACGGTCAGCAGCTCTACGGGATCAACGTGTTCAAGGTTCGGGAAGTGCTGCAATGCCCGTCGCTGACGTTGATGCCCAAATCCAGTCCTGTCGTGTGCGGGGTAGCAAATATTCGGGGGGCGACCATTCCGATCCTTGATCTGGCAATGGCGACCGGCTCCGGAGCGTTGAAAGACAAGAACAGTCCGTTCGTGATCATCACGGAGTACAACACCAAGACCCAGGGTTTCCTGGTTCGCTCGGTGGAGCGCATCGTCAACATGAACTGGGAAGAGATTCATCCACCACCCAAGGGCACGGGGCGCGATCATTACCTGACCGCTGTGACTCGGGTGGACAATCAGTTAGTCGAAATCATCGACGTCGAGAAAGTGCTGGCGGAAGTTGCACCGACGCCGGAAGCGATTTCGGTGGGTGTGGTCGATGTCGAGACTCAGACCAAGGCGTTGTCGCTGCGGGTGCTGACGGTCGATGACTCGTCGGTGGCGCGCAAGCAGGTCACCCGGTGCCTGCAGACGATCGGCGTCGAGGTAGTGGCGTTGAACGATGGCAAGCAGGCGCTGGATTATCTGCGCAAGCTGGTCGACGAGGGCAAGAAGCCGGAAGAAGAGTTCCTGATGATGATCTCCGACATCGAGATGCCGGAGATGGACGGGTACACACTGACGGCGGAGATTCGCGGTGATCCTCGCATGCAAAAGCTTCATATCATCCTGCATACTTCGTTGTCGGGGGTATTCAATCAGGCGATGGTCAAGAAAGTCGGTGCCGATGACTTCCTGGCCAAATTCCGCCCTGATGACCTGGCATCCCGGGTAGTCGACCGGATCAAAGCAGCAGATATCAGCTGAGAGCGTTTTGCTCTTGGCGGTCAACACGATTTAAGAGGCGGCATCATTGTCTACGGGTAATTTGGATTTCGAACAGTTCCGGGTCTTCCTGGAAAAAGCCTGTGGCATTTTGCTCGGTGAAAACAAGCAGTACCTGGTCTCGAGCCGTCTCAACAAACTGATGGAGCAGCAAGGCATCAAGTCTCTGGGTGAGCTGGTTCAGCGCATCCAGACCCAGCCGCGCAGCGGTTTGCGCGAGCAGGTGGTCGATGCCATGACGACCAACGAAACCCTGTGGTTTCGTGACACCTATCCGTTTGAAGTCTTGAAGAACAGGGTGCTGCCCGAAGCCATCAAGGCCAGTCCCAACCAGCGTCTGCGGATCTGGTCCGCAGCCTGCTCGTCGGGTCAGGAACCGTATTCGTTGTCGATGTCGATCGACGAGTTCGAGCGCAGCAATCTTGGCCAGTTGAAGATGGGGGTGCAGATTGTTGCCACGGACTTGTCCGGCCTCATGCTGACCAATTGCAAGACCGGCGAGTACGACAGCCTGGCGATCGGGCGCGGTCTGTCCCCCGATCGTTTGCAGCGCTATTTCGACCCGAAAGGGCCGGGCCGCTGGGTGATCAAGGCGCCGATCAAGAATCGGGTAGAATTTCGCTCGTTCAACTTGCTCGATAGCTATGCAGCGCTTGGCAAGTTCGACATCGTGTTTTGCCGCAACGTGTTGATCTACTTCTCTGCTGAAGTGAAGAAAGACATCCTGTTGCGCATTCACAGTACGTTGAAGCCGGGCGGCTATCTGTTCCTTGGCGCTTCCGAAGCGTTGAACGGCTTGCCGGATCATTACCAGATGGTTCAGTGCAGCCCGGGGATTATTTACCAGGCGAAGTGATTGCATCGGCGACACAAAAAACGGCAGGTCCGCAAAGGCCTGCCGTTTTTTTATGCCTGAAATATATCCACCACACACCTCAAATCCCATTGTGGGAGCGGTGGTGGTCGTGAGAGAGGCAGTCAAGCGGCAGAAAAGCGGCATCCGGCGGAAACCGGTTGCCGCTTTTCTGGCATTGCCGCCTTGCCGACTCCGCGCAAAGCCCCTGATTACGGGCACTTCTCACATTGGCACGCCGCTTGCTAAAGCTCAGTTACGAAAAACCGGTCACCCGAAGGTTCCCGACATGAGCATCAGCTTCGATAAAGCGCTCGGCATTCACGAAAAAGCCCTCGGCTTCCGCGCTCAGCGTGCCGAAGTCCTGGCCAACAACATCGCCAACGCCGACACCCCGAACTACAAGGCTCGGGATCTGGATTTCTCCAAAGTGCTTGAGGCGCAGACCGAGAAAACCAAGAGCGGCGGTACGTTCGCCCTGAACATGACCAACAGCCGTCACATCGAGGCTGAAGGTCTGGGCAATGGTGATGAGTCGCTGATGTATCGCACGCCGATGCAACCGTCGATCGACCAGAACACCGTGGACGCGCAGCTTGAGCAATCGAATTACGCGGAAAACGCGGTCGGTTTCCAGGCCAGCTTCACGCTGCTCAACAGCAAATTCAAAGGGCTGGTATCAGCCCTGCGCGGAGAGTAATCCATGTCCCTGTCCAGCGTTTTCAACATTGCCGGCAGCGGCATGAGCGCACAAACTACGCGTCTGAACACCGTGGCTTCGAACATCGCCAACGCCGAAACCGTCTCGTCGAGCATCGACCAGACCTATCGCGCCCGTCACCCGGTGTTCGCCACCATGTTCCAGGGCGGCCAGAACAGCGGCAGCAACTCGCTGTTCCAGAGCCAGGACGCCGCCGGTCAAGGCGTGCAGGTACTCGGCGTAGTCGAAGACCAGAGCAATCTCGAAGCGCGTTACGAGCCGAACCATCCGGCCGCTGACGCCAAAGGCTACGTCTACTACCCGAACGTCAACGTGGTGGAAGAAATGGCTGACATGATTTCCGCGAGCCGTTCGTTCCAGACCAACGCCGAAATGATGAACACCGCCAAAACCATGATGCAGAAGGTACTGACCCTGGGTCAGTAATAAGGGGCGACTGCCATGAGCGTTACCGATACCACCAGCGGCCTCAGCCTGAAAGACATCTTGGCGAACTCGTCGAGGAAGACGAGCAGCACCACCACGGATGGCATTGCAGCAGCGACCAATAGCACCACCGGCGGCAAAGCGCTGGGCAAGGATGCGTTTCTGCAACTGCTGGTTACCCAGCTGAAAAACCAGAACCCGCTCGACCCGCAGGACAACAGCGCCTTCGTTGCGCAGTTGGCGCAATTCAGCAGTCTGGAAGGCATTACCACGCTCAACACCACGGTCAGCTCGCTGGCTGGCAACTACAACTCCTCGCAGGCGTTGCAGGCGTCGTCGTTGGTGGGTCGCAACGTGATTGTGCAGACCAACACCGCCCAACTCGACGATCCGAGCAAAGGTCTGACCGGCACGGCGACGGTCCCATCGTCCATCGCCGGTGGCACGGTGACGATTACCGACAGCAGCGGCAAAACCGTACGCACCATTGATCTGGGGAGTCGCGCAGCCGGCGCTGCCAGCTTTACGTGGGACGGCAAGGACTCGTCGGGCACCGTGGTGCCGGTCGGCACTTACACCTTCAAGGCCAGTGCTGCGATCAACGGCACGGCGACGGATCTGGCGACCTACCTGCCGGCCACCGTCAACAGCGTGACCATGAGCCAGTCCGGTGGCGAGCTGATGCTCAACCTGGCCGGCAAGGGCTCCGTTGCCCTGTCCAAAGTACAAACCATTGGTATATAGAGCCGACTAACCGGCACAAAGGAGTGGAATATGTCTTTCAATATCGGCCTTAGCGGTCTCTATGCAGCCAACAAGCAACTGGACGTAACCGGCAACAACATCGCCAACGTCGCGACCGCCGGTTTCAAATCGTCCCGCGCAGAATTCGAAGATGTTTATTCGTCGACTCGCCTGGGCAGCGGCAGCAAGGTCATCGGTAACGGTGTGCGCCTGGCCAACGTTTCCCAGCAGTTCAACCAAGGTGACATCAACAACACCGGCAACGTGTTGGACATGGGCATCAACGGCTCCGGCTTCTTCACCATGAGCAACAACGGTTCGATTTCCTACACCCGTGCCGGTACGTTCAAGGTCGACAACGCTGGTTACATCACCAACACCAACTACACCTCGCGTCTGCAAGGTTACGGTGTGGATGCTAACGGCAAAATCATCAACGGCGTGTTGACTGACTTGAAGATCGACACTTCGAACCTGGCACCGAAGTCGACTTCGGCAGTGGGTTCGAGCATCAACCTGAACTCGTCGGCACCGGTGATCGTCGATACTGGCACCAACGCCGTCAAGTTCGATCCGAGCAAGCTTGAGACCTACACCAAGTCGTTCAGCACTCCGATCTATGACTCGCAGGGTAACAAGCACGACATGGATCAGTATGTTGTGAAGACTGGCGAAAACACATGGAAGGTTTACACCCTGGTGGATGGGCGCAATCCGGACGCAACCGGTAGTAACCCACTCACGACCCCTCCGGTTGCTTCGACGCTGACGTTCGACTCTGCTGGCAAGTTGACTCAGGTCAGCACGCCAAGCACGCCGACCCCGATCATCAGCAGCGACCTGAAGATGACTGGCTGGGTGCCCGGCACCGTGACCAACGGTGTTTTTACGCCTAACGGCGCGGCTGCCAATCCGAATGGCGTAACCATTTCGATGGCCAAGACCACTCAGTACAACGCTGACACCTCGCGTACGATTCCGACTCAGGATGGTTACGCCACTGGCCAGATCACTAACCTGACCATCGACGGCACTGGTACTTTGTTCGCCAACTTCAGCAACAACCAGAGCAAGGCCATCGGCCAGGTTGCACTGGCGAGTTTCACCAACGAACAAGGCCTGCAGGCTGTTGGTGGTACCGGTTGGAAAGAGACTTTCGCGTCGGGTATTCCGGGCTACGATGCGCCGAAGACCGGTACGTTGGGTGAGGTAGTGTCCAACTCGCTGGAAGAGTCCAACGTTAACCTGACCAACGAGCTGGTTGATCTGATCAAGGGTCAGAGCAACTATCAGGCGAACGCGAAGACTATTTCGACTCAGAGCACCATTATGCAGACCATCATTCAGATGACCTGATTCTGGGTTTTGGCTGTACAGGGAGCCCCTCTTTTTGAGGGGCTTTTTTGTGGTTCTTCACGGAATCCCGGGAAACACAGAAACAAGAACGCCGATTTGCTTGATGATGTTCGTGCGAGCAAACACATCTAACAAACCGGCGTTCTTATGCGCGATATTAATACTTTCCTTCCTTTTTGGGAGGGCTTTTCTGTCGTCACGATCAAGCCTGATGGTGATGCCCTCCAGATCGATCTGACGCCCCACGCCACCCGATTCCCTTCCTGTGGTGGGTGCCAA
>NZ_FYDT01000043.1:0-52313 GCF_900187585.1 Pseudomonas sp. Irchel 3E19 | reverse complement strand
GGATTTGCTGGCGGCCAACCAAGCGTTGATGACGGTCTACTTGATGAAAGCTGAACTCAAAACGCTCTGGACGCCAAGTACCGCCTGGGGCTGGAGATCAGCCTGGAAGCAATGGCTGCGCCACGCTGATGAAAGCGCGATACCGGCTCTGATCCTGTTCGCCAAACGGCTAAAGGGTTACTGGCGGGGAATCGTCAGCCGGGTTCGCTGGCCGATGCACACGGGGCAGTTGGAAGGCATAAACAATCGAATAAAGGTTATCAAACGGATGGCGTACGGTTACCGGGATAGCGAATTCTTTTTCATGAAAATCAAGAGCGTCTTTCCCGGTAATCCGTGAAGAACCATTTTTTTGTCCGGGCAGTGCCGGCCTCTTCGCGGGCAAGCCCGCTCCCACAGGTATTGGCGGTGGCCACAAAACCTGTGTTCCACACCAGACCCCTGTGGGAGCAGTAAGGTGGTCAGCAACAGCAACAGCAACAGCAACAGCAACCGGGCACGGTTCAGCAGTATCCGTAACTGATTGCCTGAATGAAGAAATGCCTGATCCTGTGATCGGGCATTTTTTTGTCCGGGCAGTGCCGGCCTCTTCGCGGGCAAGCCCGCTCCCACAGGTATTGGCGGTGGCCACAAAACCTGTGTTCCACACCTGACCCCTGTGGGAGCGGGCTTGCCCGCGAAGAGGCCCGTGTTGTCACCGCAAAATCAGCAGATACAAAAAAGCCCCCGGACAACAGCATTGTCCGGGGGCTTTTTGTTGGGCGCGAAACCCGATTACTTCTTCAGACCATAATGCTCATCGAGCATGCCCGGCGAGTTCGGGGTCTTCGGTGCGTAGTCGCGCGGTGGCTCCTGATCGCGCGGTGGCGTCAGGCGTTCGCGCGGTGCCTGCGCAGCGTCAGCGTGCAGGGCAGCGATCAAACGCTGGCGGGTCTGCTCGTCCAGGGCCAGACGATTGGCGCCCTCGGCGAGATGATCCTGCACTTCCTGATAGCTCTGGGTCAGCTTCTTTACCAGCATCGCGGTGCTGTTGAAGTGGGTGACCACCTCGTTTTGATAACTGTCGAAACGCTCCTGGATATCATCCAGTTGACGCTGCGTACGGCTCGGCGCCGCGTTCGGCGCAACACGCGCGATCAGGAATCCAATGGCGACACCCACAACCAGGGCAAGAGTCGGTAACAACCAAACTAAGAGCGAGTGTTCCACGAGTCCTTCCTCTATAAACGGCTTTGCTTTACGTTAACGGCTCGAACCTGCGCTGTATACCGCGATTCACTCGCAATAGATTGGCACAGACAATTTGCTAGACGAGTCGACCCGATTCGAGGTCACGGAGTTCCTTCCTTGCTGATGCGTGAAACCCCTGTAGTGATTGATGGCCCAGTCGGTCAACTGGAAGCTTTGTATCTGGATAACGAGCAGCCGCGCGGCATCGCGCTGATCTGCCATCCGAACCCGGTGCAGGGCGGCACCATGCTTAACAAGGTCGTCTCGACCCTGCAGCGTACCGCGCGCGACGCCGGCCTTATCACCTTGCGCTTCAACTATCGCGGCGTTGGCGCCAGCGAAGGCACGCACGACATGGGCACTGGCGAAGTCGATGACGCTCAGGCCGCTGCTGCATGGCTGCGAGAAAAACACCCGGATCTGTCACTGACTCTGTTCGGTTTTTCCTTCGGCGGATTTGTTGCAGCAAGTCTCGGTGGTCGTCTCGAAGCCCAAGGCGTGCAGCTCAACCATCTGTTCATGGTCGCTCCAGCGGTAATGCGCCTGAGCGATCAGGATCAACTGCCAGAGCATGGCGAGTTGACCGTGATCCAGCCGGAAACCGACGAAGTGATCGATCCGCAACGGGTTTACCAATGGTCTGAAAAACTCCAGCGCCCCCATGAGCTGCTGAAAGTGGCAGAATGCGGACACTTTTTTCATGGCAAGTTGACCGATCTCAAGGATCTGATCCTGCCGCGTCTCTCGAATTGATTGCAGTCTGACAAGCGATTACCCATGACGAACCGTACCCGTATCCTTACCGGCATCACCACCACCGGCACGCCGCACCTGGGCAACTACGCCGGCGCCATTCGCCCGGCGATCCTCGCCAGCCGCGACAGCAATGCCGATTCGTTCTACTTTCTGGCCGACTACCACGCCCTGATCAAATGCGATGACCCGCTGCGCATCCAGCGCTCGCGTCTGGAAATCGCTGCGACCTGGCTGGCCGGTGGCCTGGATGTCGATCGTGTGACCTTCTACCGTCAGTCCGATATTCCGGAAATCCCCGAGCTGACCTGGTTGCTGACCTGCGTCGCGGCCAAGGGCCTGCTCAACCGCGCCCACGCCTACAAGGCCTCGGTGGACAAGAACGTCGAGACCGGCGAAGACCCGGATGCCGGCATCACCATGGGCCTCTACAGCTACCCGGTGCTGATGGCCGCGGACATCCTGATGTTCAACGCGCACAAAGTGCCGGTCGGTCGCGATCAGATCCAGCACGTGGAAATGGCCCGCGACATCGGCCAGCGCTTCAACCACCTGTTCGGTCAGGGCAAAGAGTTCTTCACCATGCCCGAAGCGCTGATCGAGGAAAGCGTGGCGACGTTGCCAGGCCTCGACGGTCGCAAGATGTCGAAGAGCTACGACAACACCATCCCGTTGTTCTCCAGCGCCAAGGATATGAAGGACGCGATCTCGCGGATCGTCACCGACTCCAAAGCGCCGGGCGAAGCCAAGGATCCGGACAACTCGCACCTGTTCACCCTGTTCCAGGCATTCGCCACGCCAGCGCAGGCTGACGAATTCCGCAGCGAACTGCTCGGCGGTCTGGGTTGGGGCGAGGCGAAGAACCGTCTGTTCCAGCTGCTCGACAATGATTTGGGCGAGGCGCGCGACAAGTATCACCAGTTGATCGAGCGTCCGGCGGATCTGGAAGACATCCTGCAGATCGGCGCCAAAAAGGCCCGCGCCGTGGCCACGCCGTTCCTCAACGAACTGCGTGAAGCGGTTGGCCTGCGTTCGTTCGTCAATCAGGTTCAAGTGGCTGCGACCACCAAGAAGAAAGCCGCGAAAGCTGCGCGCTTCGTCAGTTTCCGTGAGGACGACGGCAGCTTCCGTTTCCGTCTGCTGGCGGCCGATGGCGAGCAACTGCTGCTGTCGCGCAACTTCGCCGATGGCAAAACCGCAGGGCAGGTGACCAAGCAACTGCAATCCGGCCAACCACTGGACGTGCGCAGCGAAGACCTGAGCTTCAGCGTGTGGCTGGAAGGCGAGTGCGTCGGCGACAGCCCGGCGTTCGCTGACAGCGCGGCACGCGAGGCGGCCGTAGAGGCTCTGCGCGTTGCTCTGACACCGGTTCAGGAATAATCCGCGGCTCGGCCCGACCAAGGGCTGATTGCCATTCCCACGGGCCGTCGCTACAGTGACGGCCCGTTTTTGTTGCCTTGCTAACGAATTATGACGCCCCTAGAACGATACCAAGCTGATCTGAAACGCCCGGACTTCTTCCATGACGCCGCGCAGGAAACTGCTGTGCGTCATTTGCAGCGCCTGTACGAGGATCTGATCGCCGCCGATCAGAACAAGCCGGGCCTGCTGAGCAAACTGTTTGGCAAAAAGGATCAGACGCCGGTCAAGGGTCTGTATTTCTGGGGCGGCGTGGGTCGCGGCAAGACGTACCTGGTCGACACTTTTTTCGAAGCGCTGCCGTTCAAGGAAAAGACCCGCACGCACTTCCACCGTTTCATGAAGCGTGTGCACGAAGAGATGAAAACCCTCGGCGGCGAGAAAAACCCGCTGACCATCATCGCCAAACGTTTTGCGACTGAATCGCGGGTTATCTGCTTCGATGAGTTCTTCGTTTCTGACATCACCGACGCGATGATTCTCGGCACGCTGATGGAAGAGCTGTTCAAGAACGGCGTAACCCTGGTCGCAACATCGAACATCGTTCCGGACGGCCTGTACAAGGACGGCCTGCAACGCGCGCGCTTCCTGCCAGCCATCGCGCTGATCAAGCAGAACACCGAGATCGTCAACGTCGACAGCGGCGTCGACTATCGTCTGCGTCACCTCGAACAAGCGGAACTGTTCCACTATCCGCTCGACGAAGCCGCTCACGAGAGCTTGCGCAAGAGCTTCAAGGCGCTGACGCCGGAATGCACAGCAGCCGTCGAGAACGACGTGTTGATGATCGAGAACCGTGAAATTCGTGCATTACGCACTTGCGATGACGTGGCCTGGTTCGACTTCCGCGAACTGTGCGACGGCCCGCGTAGCCAGAACGATTACATCGAACTGGGCAAAATCTTCCACGCCGTGCTGCTCAGCGGTGTCGAGCAGATGAGCGTCACTACCGATGACATCGCCCGACGCTTCATCAACATGGTCGACGAGTTCTACGACCGTAACGTGAAGCTGATCATTTCTGCCGAAGTCGAGCTGAAAGACCTGTACACCGGCGGGCGCCTGAATTTCGAGTTCCAGCGCACGCTGAGCCGTCTGCTGGAGATGCAATCGCACGAGTTTCTGTCGCGGGCGCACAAGCCTTGAACAGATTCGGCGAATAAAAAAGGGCCTGCAATTGCAGGCCTTTTTTTGCGTTCGGATTAATCAAGCGAGAAAGTTCGATACGTTGTTTTGTTGCTGGCAACCGACCAGCAGCCACAACAGGATCCTCGCTTTACGCGGACAGACAAAACCGGCCATCACCGCGCCGCGCAGGATCAAATCCATCTCACTGCCCTTGAATCCATAGGTAGATTTAGCCGTGGACCCGGAGCCTGTGCGAGTCGCAATGATCACCGGTATTTTTCCGGCAACGCTTTCGATGACGTCGGCCCATTGCTCGGAAACATGTCCTGCACCAAAGGCAGCAATGACCAAACCGTCATAGCCGAGCGTGATGACATTTTCCAGAAACAGGCTATCGGCCGACAACGAGGCCTCCAGCAAGGCAATTTTCTGGCCCGTGTGCCCAGGCAGCGGTAGAACCGTGCGCTTGTGGGGTGGGCGTAGATAGTGAACCGTGTCTTCTACCAGTAATCCGGCGGGCCCGACGATGGGGGAGGAGAACGCCTGCAACGCCAGAGAATCAGCTTTGCGTACGGCATTGGCCGAATGAATCTGCCCATGGATGACCACTTGAACGCCACGCTGACGGCTGCTTGCCGCTAATGCCACCTGGCAGGCATTCAGCAGATTGGCTGGGCCGTCGGCGCCGGGATGTGCAGCCGAACGCATGGCGCCGGTCAGGACCAGCGGTTCGTCGTGATCCCATAGATGATCGAGGAATGTGGCTGTTTCCTCCAGAGTGTCGGTGCCCTGGGTAATCACCACCCCAATCGCCCCTTGCCTGACCTGGTCGCTCGCCCAGGCAAGAACACTCAACAGGAAGTCGAAATCCAGCGATGCGCTGGGCAACAGCCCAAGGGTTTCAACGGTCATGCGTGCTTGCGTCTGCAATTGCGGCACCGAAGCCAGAAGGGTGTGTGCGTCAACCGTAGGGATGACGCCCTCGCCGACAGACTTTGCTTGCATGCTTACGGTGCCACCTACCGCCGCGATTGCTAGTTTTGGCAACGCCATTTGATACCTCGCACGGTTGTGATGAGAGAGTGCTGTATCTGGAACTCAAGGCCAGATACAGCTGAACACGGCAGGCTTCAGTCAGCGATCAGCCATCCGATCAACGGAATGATGACGGCCGTGCTCACGGCCATCGACAATACATTGCCGATAAAACCATGCATGTCCGGCGGCAACCGCTTGGCCAGCGCACAGGCCAGCGGTGGAGCCATCAACGCGCCAAGTAGCGCACTGAGTGCGATCACCGACCAGCTGCCACCATACGTCAGGACCGCCGCCGGAACGACCGACACCAGTGGCACGTAAGTGGGATACCAGCCGCGTTGTATCCATTGCCGCCGCCAGATCACCACGCCCAGCGCCGACGTCAGTGCTTGTGCAGCGATCAGTTGCGGTAAAACTGCGGAGCCGTAAACCGGACTCAGCGGGTTCAAGGTGAATGCCAGCAAAGCGCCCAGTATCAGGCCGAGGCTGGCCCATTCGTTGCCATAGAACGGTGCCTCGGAAAAGTCTGCAAGTACACGACGCAAGCTCCATACGACGCCGTAGTCAGGTTTCTTTTCGGGTAACGGCGCGGGCGTGGATTTTTTTGCTTCGTCGGTGTGAGCGGATTTCACCAGGCTTGGCAGATACCGGCAGAGCAGGAACGCGAGGACGCTGGCCACCGCCATGCCCGAGACGTTACCGATGACAACAGGCAATTGGAGCGGGTTGACCACATAGTTGACGAACAACAGGCTCATCGGGGTAACCAGCAGGGCACCCATGATTGCGCCATTGATCGTGACCTTCCAGCCGCCGCCGAACATCAACACCATGGCCGCCGGCAGAGAGACGAAGGCGGCAAAGGTCGGTTGCCAACTGGTGGAAGTGACCGTCCAGCCCCACAGCAGATTGCTCAACAGCAAGCCAAGCAAAGAGCTGGTGACGAGCCACGGCCAGAGTCCGCTGCCGTAACAAATGGCGAAGCCTTGCCACGCCTTGCCCGTTCGATTCGCCCAGTAAGCCAGATAAGCACCGGCCAGCAGCCCGATTGAGGCGAATTCATGTTTGTAGAATGCGACCTCGCTGATGTCTCCCAACACCCAGCGCACCCAGGCGCTTGCGTCAGGCAGGCTCGACACCATGTGGTTGTAGTCCGGCCAAGAAGCCGCCCAGGACGTGCGGTAAGTGAATGACAGCCAGATGATCGACAGGATCGTGCCAAGCATCAGCAGGACGATCGAGGTGTCCATCGGCGTTCTGGAGAGCGGGCGGATGGCCAGTTTTGCTTCTGTAGTGTTTCCCATGGTCAGGCCCCTTGTCAGCGTGGAAGGCAAGGGTGGTGGCGGTAACCCAGCATCGAGTCGTAGAGGTCGCCGCGACGATCACGATGCAGGTCGTTCAAACTGTTCCAGATGGGCGCACTGCGTGAACTGGTCAGGTCGATATCAGCAAACAGGATTTCCTGTTTATCTGCCGATGCCACTGCGCCAATCGGCCAGCCATTGGTGCCGGCAATCAATGAGCAGCCGAGATAGCGCGCACCGCGTTCCTCGCCGATGCGACTGGCTGCGGCGATGAACACATTGTTGACGTGTGCGGCTGTCATGGTCAGATACGACGCCATGCATTTGCCGGCCTCGTCAAAAAGAGGAGGAGGGGTCCAGACCCAATTGTTCAAGCTGCAGATAATGTCCGCGCCTTGCTGAGTGAGGATCCTCGGTACCTCGGGGAACCAGATATCCCAGCAGATCAACAAGCCTATTCGGCCAATGGGCGTTTCGAATACCGGGAAACCCAGGTCGCCTGGCGTGAACCACAGCTTTTCCAGATTCCACAGATGTGCCTTGCGATATTTGCCAATGAAGCCGTCGGGCCCTACCAGCACGGCGGTATTGAACAACCGCATGCCATCTCGCTCGGTCAAACCCGCTGCCAGATAAACGTTGTGCTCGCGGGCGAAGTTCATCCACGCCTGAACACTGGGGCCATCGGGAATCAACTCCGAGTGATCGAAGGCATCCTGCCGATTGCTGAAGAAATACCCGGTGCTGGACAGCTCGGGCAGGACGATCAGATTGGCGCCGCCATTGGCGGCTTCTTGAGCCAGAATCAAGCTCTGGCGAAGGTTCTCGCGCTGGTTTTCGATACCGACCTGAGGGTCGAACTGGATAACTGCTAGACGAACTGGGCTGACTGACTCGCTCATTTCAAATGACCCTTTCTTATTGTTATTCACGTTGTGGAGTTGCGTGGTCATAAGAAATGAAAAGCCAGTGCGAGTAAGTCAGCCACTTCCGTTTAGGCAGTAGTCCATTTCCCGCGCTTGCTGGACTCGGGAACGGGAATACGCATGGCAGGCCTGCAACCAGGCGCGTAGTAGAGGGGCTGGAGGGCCGAAAGGGGCGCTCAGGTTGCGATTTTGTAGTGCGGGTAATCGCTCATCGAAAAACCGCCATTGAAGGTCGCCGCGGTTTTGTCACAGATGTGAATGACTGCGTCGATAGCGCCTCTGAAGCACGGTTCTGTCCAGCCGGCATCCACCGAAAACGATTCGCCACACAGATACAGTCCCGAGGCGTGGGCGAAATCGCGGTTGTATTTCATCAGGCTGACAGCATCGTAGTAGCCACCGGGTCGATAAAGCTTTGCGCATCCCAGTGCATTTTTGTCGGTGATCCAACGATGTACCACGGCTTTATCGAGCCCTATATACGGAGAAATACGTTCCTGGATATTGGCTGATTTCATCAGGATTCGATCCAGCTCCTTGGCGCATCGGGTCACCAACTCCTTGTCGGTGAACAGACCGAGCTTGGTGGCGTCATCTTCCCAGGTATAACTCAGGAGAATGCAGTCGTAGCTGTAGTTGTCGTTGTAGCGATAGGTATAAACATCGTGGATGAAACTGTCGGTGACGATGGCCTGAGGGATTTTGCTCTTGCCTGACAAGAATGATTTTTTCAGGGGGGCGAAGACCTTGCAGCTGGTTTCCCAATGCGCCGTCTTGTAAGCGTTGATGATCTCGAAGGGCAGCATTTGCGGCGTGAAGTTTTCGAGTTTTACCCGGGTTTCAAGTAGCCAGGAAGGCAGTGTGATGATGACCGAGTCAAAGTCATCGAATTGCTCCTGGGTATATTGGGGCATGCTGTGCCTGACGTTGAAATACACTCGCGACTTCAAGTTGCCGAGTTTCTCGATGCGGGTAACAGAGGTATCCATGAGCAAACCGTCAGGTCGTTTCAGGCAATGCTCGTAGAAGGAGTCGGCGGCTTCATCGGGCTTCATGAACAGCAGGCATTCAGCGAGCGCTGCGAGCCCGATGTAGCGGGGTTTTTCGAAGCTTTGTCCGGTGGAGTCAAATATCGCATTACTGTGCAGAAGGGGGGAGTCGGCTAACGGATCACCCGCCGCGTTGACGCGACCCTGGATCAGTTGCAACTGGCTGCTGAAACCAAAAATGGCGGTGCGTAACGGGTAGAGTGAACACACGTCATAAAAAGCCCCCCAACTGCCATCGCCGATACCGATGGCATAGAACAGCGCCGATTCCTTCGCATTCATTCCCATACCGCCAAAGTCACCAGGCGCATTTGTGTCCCAGGTATCGAGCACCGCCATGCTGACCAGATCTCGAAAGGACACGCTTTCGTATTTTTCGACAATGGCGGCCCACATCGCTTCCCATTCATTGCTTGCGTAAGCGCGCGCAACGTGGCGTGTCATGCGATCGGCGAATGCCTTCCATTTGGCATGAACCGCCTGCAGGTCTGCTCCGGGTGGGGCTGTGTCACCGTCTGCATTTTTCCAGATGAGCATTTGCGGCGTCCGTTCATCGCTCATGCTGCCTTCACGCAGGAAGATGCCGGTAGAAGTGACCCATTGGCTGCCTGGATTGGCGAAGTCCGAAAAGGCCAGGTCAAACGCTTTGGTGTAATAAGCCATCAGCGAGCGCCCCTCTGTTGGCGATTCGCCCGCTCGATTGAAAAAGGGCATGCGCATCGCGCCCATTTCAAACGGCGTATGGCTGGCCGACGAGCGCGGGCTGCCTGGCACGGTCAGGTGTCTGCCGCCCACGCGGGTGGATTGTTCGATCAATGTGATGTCGGTAAAACCGCAGCGGTGCAATTCCCTCGCCGCAGTGAGGCCTGTGATGCCGGCGCCGATGATGCAGATTTTGTGTTGCGGTGCAGTCGCTTGTGCGACGCCGTTTGCCTGTTCGACCAGTGCTCGATAGTCGAAACACAAGTCAGGAGGGTTGGGGAAACGGCCAGCCCACGGTGAGTGCTTCGAGCGCTTGGCGCGTGTGGTGTCACCGTTCGCTTGCGACGGGTAGTTATAGCTTGATCCAATAGTCACGACTGATCTTCCCTGATGGTTTTGACAGGAAAGATATTGAACAGCCAGGTCTGCACCGAACAGTCGGCAATCAGGGTGCGCAGGGGCTGTAAATTCGGTTTGTTGCGTGGGAAAAGTACGTTGGCAGGGTTTTCATGTGGGTGCGATGACACCCACATGAAGGTGTTTGCTGCGGTTAAGCAGCCTGCTGAAACTGCTGCCGATACTGGTTCGGCGACAGTTCGGTGTGCTGGCGGAACAAGCGCGCAAAGAAGCTCGCGTCGTCGTAGCCGACCTCATAACTGATGGTCTTGATGCTCTTGCGACTGCCCGAGAGCAAGCCCTTGGCCGTCTCGATGCGCAGTCGTTGCAGGTAGTGCAACGGCTTGTCGCCGGTCGCGGTCTGGAAACGGCGCATGAAGTTGCGAATGCTCATGCCGTGCTCGCGGGCGACATCTTCGAAGCGGAACTTGTCGGCGAAATGTTCTTCGAGCCAGTGCTGGATCTGCAGGATGATCACGTCCTGATGCAGCTTCTGCCCGCCAAAACCGATGCGTCCCGGCGAGTAGCTGCGCTGCACTTCATAAAGAATGTCGCGTGCTACGGCTTGCGCCACATTGGCGCCGCAGAAACGTTCGATCAGGTAAATGTAGAGGTCGCAGGCCGACGTGGTGCCGCCGGCGCAGTAGAGGTTGTCGGCGTCGGTCAGATGCTTGTCCTGATTGAGGAACACCCTCGGGAAACGCTCGGCAAACGCGTTGAAGAAGCGCCAGTAGGTGGTCGCTTCCTTGCCGTTGAGCAGGCCCGCTTCGGCCAGCCAGAACACGCCGGTGGCTTCGCCGCACAAAACGGCGCCGCGGGCGTGTTGCTCGCGCAACCACGGCAGCACTTGTGGGTATCGACTGCACAAGGTGTCGAAGTCGTCCCAAAATGCCGGGAGGATGATGACGTCGGCGTTCTCGAGCTCGCCGTCAACCGGCATGAGGACATCACTGAAGCTGTTCACCGGTTTGCCGTCGGGGCTGACCAGGCGCGTTTCGAACGCCGGGGTCAGGCCGTGGCCCAGTTGTTTACCGTACCGCAGGCTGGCCAGATGGAAGAAATCCTTGGCTTGCATGAGGGTGGAGGCGAAAACCCGGTCAATGGCCAGGATGCTGACGCGCCGCAAGGGCGTGGAGACTTGCTTGGACATAATTCAACTTTTTGTTTTGTTTTTATAAGGGAAAGTGGTCACCAGACGGCTGGATCGTCTTATTTTTTGTCGGATGTGTCCAGTGTCCTGTATCTCAGGTGAGGCTTAGTCTCTGAAGGTCATATCCCACCCACAAGAAGAAAGGTGCCGCATGATCCCCAGAACCTTGTTCAGCTCCGAGCACGAATTGTTCCGCGACAGCGTACGAACCTTCCTCGAAAAAGAGGCGGTGCCGTTTCATGCGCAGTGGGAAAAACAAGGCTATATCGACCGCCAGCTGTGGAACAAGGCAGGGGAGGCGGGAATGCTCTGCTCGCACCTGCCGGAAGAGTACGGTGGTCTGGGGGCGGACTTTCTTTACAGCGCGGTGGTGATCGAGGAGGTTGGCCGGTTGGGCCTGACCGGTATTGGTTTTTCACTGCATTCGGACATCGTCGCACCGTACATCCTGCATTACGGCAGCGAGGCGCTGAAACACAAATACCTGCCGAAACTGGTGTCGGGCGAGATGGTCACGGCGATTGCCATGACTGAGCCGGGCGCGGGCTCCGACTTGCAAGGCGTCAAGACCACAGCAGTACTGGACGGTGACGAATACGTGATCAACGGTTCGAAAACCTTCATCACCAACGGCTTCCTCGCCGATCTGGTGATCGTTGTTGCCAAGACCGATCCGAAAGCCGGAGCGAAGGGCACCAGCCTGTTTCTGGTCGAGGCGAATACGCCGGGTTTCGACAAGGGCAAACGCCTGGAGAAGGTCGGTATGAAGGCGCAGGACACCTCGGAACTGTTCTTCCAGGATGTACGCGTGCCGAAAGAAAACCTGTTGGGTCAGGCCGGGGCGGGGTTTGCCTATCTGATGCAGGAGCTGCCCCAGGAGCGTCTGACCGTGGCGATTGGTGGTCTGGCCTCGGCGGAAGCGGCGCTGCAATGGACACTCGATTACACCCGTGATCGCAAGGCGTTCGGCAAGGCGATTGCCGATTTCCAGAACACTCGCTTCAAGCTGGCGGAAATGGCCACGGAGATTCAGATCGGTCGGGTTTTTGTCGATAAGTGCCTGGAACTGCACCTGCAAGGCAAACTCGACGTACCGACCGCAGCGATGGCCAAATACTGGGGCACCGACCTGCAATGCAAGGTGCTCGACGAATGCGTGCAGTTGCATGGCGGTTACGGCTTCATGTGGGAATACCCGGTGGCGCGTGCCTGGGCGGACGCGCGAGTGCAGCGGATTTATGCCGGCACCAATGAAATCATGAAGGAGATTATTGCGCGGTCACTTTGATGGTCGTTCCCACGCTCTGCGTGGGAACGCCGCCGGGGACGCTCCGATTGGCCTCTTCACGAGCTCGCTCCCACAGGGGATCACCGTACCTGTGTGCGAGCCTGCTCGCGAAGCTTTTAGCGGCTGATCAAGGCGCCGGGTTCGGATGATCCTTGTGAATCGCCTCGATCCCCGCCAGCACTTCATCGGATAGCCTCAGATCAAAACTGGCAATATTGCTGTCCAGTTGCGCAAGCGTCGTCGCACCAATGATGTTGCTGGTGACGAACGGTTGCTGAGTCACGAACGCCAGCGCCATTTGCGCTGGGTCCAGGCCATGTTCACGCGCCAGCGCCACGTAACGGCTGCACGCTGCTTCCGATTGTGGATTGAAGTAGCGGCTGAAGCGGCTGTAGAGACTCAGGCGGCCCTTCGGTGGGCGCGCGCCACCTTCGTACTTGCCCGAGAGGAAACCGAACGCCAGTGGCGAATAGGCGAGCAGGCCGCACTGTTCACGGATGGCGATTTCCGCCAGACCGACTTCAAAGCTGCGGTTGAGCAGGTTGTAGGGGTTCTGGATCGACACCGCACGCGGCCAGCCACGGGCTTCGGCCAGGGCGAGGAAGCGCATGGTGCCCCACGGTGTTTCGTTGGACAGGCCGATATGGCGGATCTTGCCGGCCTTCACCTGCTCATCGAGCGCTTCGAGGGTGTCTTCGAGCGGCGTGAGGTTGGCTTCGATCTTGTGTTTGTAGCCCAGCTGTCCGAAAAAGTTGGTGCTGCGCTCCGGCCAGTGCAACTGGTAGAGGTCGATGTAGTCGGTTTGCAGGCGCTTGAGGCTGGCATCTACCGCTTCGGTGATGTGCTGGCGATTGTGGCGCAGGTTTTTGTCGCGGATGTAGTCGATGGTGTTGCCGGGGCCGGCGATTTTGCTGGCAAGGATCCAGTCGGCGCGATCGCCACGGCTTTTGAAATAATTGCCGATGTAGCGCTCTGTGGTGGCGTAGGTGTCAGCTTTCGGTGGCACCGGATACATCTCGGCAGTGTCGATGAAATTGATCCCGGCCTCTTTGGCCCGTTCTATCTGCGCGAAGGCTTCAGCTTCAGTGTTTTGCTCGCCCCAGGTCATGGTGCCGAGGCAGATTGCACTCACGTTCAGGTCGGTACGGCCTAGCTGGCGATAGTCCATCAGGTGCTCCTTGGGCAAAACAATCATAAAAGCAGGTTGAATTATTTTTCGCAATCTGCATAATTGCCGACCTCTTTCTGCAGTGGAAGTGATGCGCCGCCGCCGAAGAATCTTGCCGTTGAACGGACGCGCCGACCCGAGCCCCCGAAAGCGTCTGTATCCGGCTGCCTTTGACTTGTCAAAGTACGCACTATTCAGTAAGATCCGCCGTCTAATTTACAGGGCGGCCCCTGAGGCTATAAAGAATGAAAACTTTTACTGCTAAACCGGAAACAGTAAAGCGCGACTGGTTTGTCGTCGACGCTGCTGGTCAGACCCTGGGTCGTCTGGCCACCGAAATCGCGAGCCGTCTGCGTGGCAAGCACAAGCCTGAGTACACTCCTCACGTTGACACCGGCGACTACATCGTCGTAATCAACGCTGAGCAGATCCGTGTTACCGGCGCTAAAACCACTGACAAAATGTACTACTCCCACTCCGGTTTCCCGGGCGGCATCAAGTCGATCAACTTTGAAAAGCTGATCGCTAAAGCCCCTGAGCGCGTGATCGAGACCGCGGTTAAAGGCATGCTGCCTAAAAACCCACTGGGTCGCGACATGTACCGTAAGCTGAAAGTCTATGCGGGCGCTGCACACCCACATACTGCTCAGCAGCCCCAAGAACTGAAGTTTTAACGGAATAGTACATTATGTCGGCGACTCAAAATTACGGCACTGGCCGTCGCAAGACCGCAACCGCACGCGTTTTCCTGCGTCCGGGTACTGGTAACATCTCCATCAACAACCGTTCGCTGGATAACTTCTTTGGCCGCGAAACTGCCCGCATGGTAGTTCGTCAGCCGCTGGAGCTGACCGAGACTGTCGAGAAGTTCGACATCTACGTCACCGTGATCGGTGGTGGTGTAAGTGGTCAAGCTGGCGCAATCCGCCACGGCATCACTCGCGCTCTGATGGACTACGACGAAACCCTGCGTGGCGCTCTGCGCAAAGCTGGCTTCGTTACTCGCGACGCCCGTGAAGTTGAACGTAAGAAAGTTGGTCTGCGTAAAGCGCGTAAGCGTCCGCAGTACTCGAAGCGTTAATTTCGCTTCCACGTTCAAAAAGAACGCCCGATTCCTCACGGAACCGGGCGTTTTTTTATGCCTGCGATTTATCAAAAGAATTGCGCTGTGACAACTTGCCACATTCGTAGACCCCCTATACTGCAAGGCTTGAGGGTAAGAGCTCCGGGTAATTCCCTTGTCAGAATTGGGGCTTTTCATTACCATCTCGGCAAAATTTTTATAAGTAACATTGATTTATTTAGTAGATGCCTGATTTAACAGGCCACAAAAGCTGATGGGAGAGGACTGAATGAGCAATGACGGCGTGAATGCAGGCCGGCGTCGCTTCTTGGTAGCAGCCACATCCGTGGTGGGTGCTGCAGGAGCGGTGGGGGCTGCGGTCCCGTTCGTGGGGTCATGGTTTCCCAGTGCCAAGGCGAAAGCCGCCGGTGCACCGGTGAAAGTGAATGTCAGCAAGATCGAGCCAGGACAGCAGATGATTGCTGAGTGGCGCGGCCAGCCGGTGTTCATTGTCCGCCGTACTGCGGAAATCCTGGGGAATCTCAAGAAGATCGAGGGCCAGCTCTCCGATCCAACCTCCAAAAACTCCACGCAACCCACCTATGTCGACCCTGAAGTGCGATCGATCAAGCCGGAAATTCTCCTGCTGATCGGGATCTGCACGCACTTGGGTTGCTCACCGACCTTCCGTCCCGAGGTGGCACCTGCGGATCTGGGTAAAGACTGGGTAGGGGGTTATTTCTGCCCTTGCCACGGTTCCCACTACGATCTGGCTGGCCGCGTCTACAAGTCGCAACCTGCGCCTTTGAACCTGCCAGTTCCCCCGCATTCCTATGAGACCGATGACCTGATTGTCATTGGCGTCGATACGGAGAAAGCGTGATGAGCAAGTTCATGGATTGGGTGGATGCGCGCTTCCCTGCGACCAAAATGTGGGAAGACCATCTCAGCAAGTATTACGCTCCAAAAAACTTCAACTTCTTCTATTTCTTCGGCTCGCTGGCGCTGCTGGTCCTGGTTAACCAGATCGTCACCGGTGTCTGGCTGACGATGAGCTACACGCCGTCGGCAGAAGAAGCGTTCGCTTCCGTCGAATACATCATGCGCGACGTCGAGTACGGCTCGATCCTGCGTCTGTTGCACTCAACCGGCGCTTCGGCGTTCTTCATCGTGGTCTATCTGCACATGTTCCGTGGCTTGCTCTACGGTTCGTACCAGAAGCCGCGTGAGCTGGTCTGGGTATTCGGTATGCTGATTTATCTGGCGCTGATGGCTGAAGCATTCATGGGGTATCTGCTGCCGTGGGGCCAGATGTCCTACTGGGGCGCCCAGGTGATCATCTCGCTGTTTGGCGCGATTCCAGTCATCGGCAACGACCTGACGCAGTGGATTCGTGGTGACTACCTGATCTCGGGGATCACCCTGAACCGCTTCTTTGCCTTGCACGTCGTGGCCCTGCCGATCGTGATTCTCGGTCTGGTGGTGTTGCACATTCTGGCGCTGCACGAAGTCGGCTCGAACAACCCTGACGGCGTCGATATCAAGAAGCACAAAGACGAAAACGGCATCCCGCTGGATGGCATTGCCTTCCACCCTTACTACACCGTGAAAGACATTGTCGGTGTCGTGGTGTTCCTGTTCATCTTCTGTTTTATTGTGTTCTTCTTCCCGGAAATGGGCGGCTACTTCCTCGAAAAACCAAACTTTGAACCGGCCAACCCGTTCAAGACACCTGAGCACATTGCGCCGGTTTGGTATTTCACACCGTTCTACGCGATTCTGCGGGCGATCCCGGACAAACTCATGGGCGTTATCGCCATGGGCGCGGCGATTGCGGTGCTGTTTGTCCTGCCATGGCTCGACCGCAGCCCGGTCAAGTCGATGCGCTACAAAGGCTGGATGAGCAAAATCTGGCTGCTGGTGTTCTGCGTTTCGTTCGTCATCCTCGGCATTCTGGGTGTGTTAGCCCCGACGCCGGAGCGAACCTTGTTGTCGCAGGTCTGCACCTTCCTGTACTTCGCCTACTTCATTCTGATGCCGTTCTACACCAGGCTCGAGAAGACCAAACCGGTTCCGGAAAGGGTGACTGGCTGATGAAAAAGTTATTTTTTGCTCTGATTTTTGCTGCGCTGCCTGTGCTGTCCTTCGCCGCTGAACATGGTGGTCCAGAGCTGGAAAAGGTCGACATCGACGTTTCCGACAAGGCTGCCCTGCAAGATGGTGCGCGCACTTTTGCCAACTACTGCATGGGTTGCCACAGTGCCAAGTTCCAGCGTTACGAGCGGGTTGCCGATGATCTCGGTGTGCCGCATGAGCTGATGCTGGAGAAGCTTGTGTTCACGGGGGCCAAGATCGGTGATCACATGAACATCGGCATGCAACCGGCCGACGCCAAGACCTGGTTTGGCGCTGCGCCACCGGATCTGACGCTGGTGGCACGCGTGCGTGGCACTGACTGGCTGTACGGTTACCTGAAGTCGTTCTACGAAGATCCGGCGCGTCCGTGGGGCGTGAACAACAAGGTTTTCCCGAACGTCGGTATGCCTAACGTGCTGGTCGGCCTGCAAGGTCGACAGGTGGTGGGTTGCAAGCAGGTGCAGATCGTCGAAGACGGCAAGAAGCAATATGATCCGCTGACCGGTACGCCGTTGACACATGAAGCGTGCGATCAGTTGACCATCGTGCCGAAAACCGGTGCTCTTAACGAAGAGCAGTTCGATGAGAAGGTCAAGAATCTGGTAACCTTCCTGGCTTACTCGGCTAACCCGGTTAAGCTGCAACATCAGCGCATCGGTACTTACGTCTTGCTGTACCTGGCGTTCTTCTTTGTGTTCGCCTACCTGCTCAAGCGTGAATACTGGAAAGACGTGCACTGATACGCTTCAAGCATTGCTGTTAATCGCGCGCGCCCAAGGGCGTCTCCAATAGCGCAACGTCTGGCCAGCCAGGTGTTGCGGGAGGCGCCCTCTGGGCGCGCGCGTTTTTCCGGTTCCGATAATTTCAACAAGCGAGGAGGATCGCCATGGGCGTGACCAATCGGTTGGCCTGTTACTCCGACCCCGCCGACCACTATTCCCACCGAGTGCGCATCGTGCTTGCAGAGAAGGGTGTCAGCGCCGAAATCATTTACGTGGAAGCTGGTCGCCAGCCGCCTAAACTGATTGAGGTGAACCCTTACGGAAGCCTGCCCACGCTGGTCGATCGCGACTTGGCGTTGTGGGAGTCGACCGTGGTGATGGAATATCTGGATGAGCGTTACCCGCACCCGCCGTTGATGCCGGTTTATCCGGTGGCGCGTGCCAACAGTCGTCTGCTGATTCACCGTATTCAGCGCGACTGGTGTGGTCTGGTGGATCTGATTCTTGATCCGAAGTCCAAAGAGGCCGCGCGAGTCGTGGCGCGCAAGGAATTGCGTGAAAGCCTGACGGGCGTGTCGCCGCTGTTTGCCGACAAGCCGTTTTTCCTCAGTGAGGAACAAAGTCTGGTGGATTGCTGCCTATTGCCAATACTCTGGCGTTTGCCGATTCTGGGTATTGAACTGCCGCGGCCGGCCAAGCCGCTGCTTGATTATATGGAGCGCCAGTTTGCGCGTGAGGCTTTCCAGGCGAGTCTGTCTGGTGTCGAACGCGATATGCGCTAAGGCTTAAGGAGCCGCTATGAACTCCAGTCGACCTTATCTGGTCCGCGCGCTCTACGAGTGGATTGTGGATAACGATTGCACCCCGCACATGCTGGTCAATTCCGAATACCCGGCGGTGCAAGTGCCACAGGGTTTTGCCAGCGACGGGCAGATTGTCCTGAACATCTCGCCTAGTGCCGTGCGCCACTTGCATATGGACAACGACGTGGTGACCTTCGAAGGTCGCTTCGGTGGTGTTCCGCACAGTCTGTACGTGCCGATCAGCGCGATCCTGGGTATTTATGCCCGGGAGAACGGTCAGGGCATGGTGTTCGATATCGAGTCGCCGATGGATGACGAAGACGATATCGAACCGGATGATGATCTGCCGCCACCGGACAGCGAGCCACCGCGCCCAAGCGGCCGGCCAAGTCTGAAAGTGGTGAAATAAAAAAAAGGCGATCCTGATGGATCGCCTTTTTTATTGCCTTATCCTGCATGGGTGTCGTCAGTCGATGTATTCGAACAGCTTCACAATCTTCTGCACACCAGAAACGCCCTGAACCAGGTTGGTTGCCTGAGTGGCTTCCTGCTTGGTCAGCAGGCCCAGCAGATAGACAATACCGTTCTCGGTCACGACCTTGATGCGCGAGCCGGGAATGCTGGCGTCGGTGAGCATCTGGGTCTTGATCTTGGTGGTCAGCCACGCATCGTTCTGGCGGGCCAGCAGGGAGGAGGGCTGCAGCACTTGCAGTTCGTTGTGTACCTTCTTCACGCGCTGCACGTTGGCAGCGGCCTGTTCGGCCTTGGCCTTGAGGTCTTCACGGGGCGTCTGGCCAGCCAGCAGGACGACACCGTTGAAGCTGGTGACGACGATGTGCGAATCGTTGTCCAGCGCCGGATCGGCTTTGGCCACGTTCACGCCCACTTTGGTTTCGATCAGCGAGTCGTCGATCTTGCTGCCGAAGGTGCGGGTGCCGCGGTCGTCTTCAATCGGCGCTTCGCGGCTGGCATTTACTACCGAGGTGCAGCCGCTGATACCGAGGCACAGGGTCAAGGCCAGAAGGCCTAGGCGATTAGAGGTCATTCTTCACTCCCGAACAGTTGGCTGTCGATCAGATCGCAGAGGCAATGGATCACCAGCAAGTGGACTTCCTGAATACGTGCAGTGACGTTGGCCGGTACGCGAATTTCGACGTCCTCGGGCAACAGCAGCGACGCCATGCCGCCGCCATCGCGTCCAGTCAAAGCTACGACAATCATTTCGCGATCATGTGCGGCCTGGATCGCTTGAATAATGTTCGCCGAGTTACCGCTGGTCGAAATCGCCAGCAATACATCGCCCGGCTGGCCGAGCGCGCGTATCTGCTTGGAGAACACTTCGTTGTAGCTGTAGTCATTGGCGATCGAGGTGATCGTCGAGGTGTCGGTGGTCAGGGCGAGAGCGGGCAGGCTTGGGCGCTCGCGCTCAAAACGATTGAGCAGCTCGGAGGAAAAGTGCTGGGCGTCGCCGGCCGAGCCGCCGTTGCCGCACGAAAGCATTTTGCCTTCGTTGAGCAGGGCATTGACCATGATCTGGCTGGCTTGCTCGATGTGCGGTGCAAGTACGTCCATCGCCTGTTGCTTGGTGTCGATACTGGCCTGGAAAAGCTGGCGAATTCGGGATTGCATGTCCATCTGTGTGACCTTAAGTAGCGCGGCTGTTCGGCACGTGAATGTGCAGCCCGCAAAGCAAAGAGCAAAATTTGTCGGATGAAAAAGTCCGGATTGGCAGCAGATCAACTGTCGAAAGCATTCTGCAACCAGTTCAGCTGACTCGGGTGGCTGTCGATGGCCACCACGTCGAAGCGGCAGGGGGAATTGGCCCAACGCGACTCGCGCTGAAGAAAATACTGCGCAGCGAAAATCAGTTTCTGCTGCTTGCGCTCATTGATGCTAGCGAGCGCGCCACCCCATTGAGTGTTTTTTCTGTAGCGAACTTCAACGAATACTACTGTATCGCCATCAAGCATGACCAGATCAAGCTCGCCGCGTTTGCATAACCAGTTCTGCGCCAGCAGGCGCAGACCTTGTTTCTGCAGATGCTCGAGCGCTTGGCGCTCGGCATCTTTACCGCTTTGCGAGCGTGACCTGTCGGGCATCAGCGCGGGGTATCCGGCAGACGTTGAATCTGACCGCTGACAAACTGCGCCCAAGGCAACTGGCGTACAACACGCTGGGTCTGGGTCATGCCGAGGCTACCCGACTGACCTTCGATGCGGCTGTCCGGCAGGGCTTTGAGTTGGCCCAGACGCGGTGCCAGACGGTAAGCGTCGACGCCCATGGCGTACAGGCGGCCAAGGCTGCCGGCAGCTTGTGGCCACTGTGCCGTGACTTGCTGGCGCAACGGATCATTGGCTTCCAGCAACCACGGGGTTTCGCAGAAGCGGATGCCGTTCATGTCGTTGTACTGGTTCACGTCGCCGCTAGCGCTGTAAACGTGCGAGGTCGCATAAACGGGCACGTCACCGGCGTACTGGAAGTTCAGAGTCGGCTTGATCTGCTGTGCTTGTTGTGGAGTGGCAGCGAGAAAGATGAACTCGATGTCCTGGCGACGCGAAGGCTGTGCGGCGACATTGGTGCCGGCAGCGTTTTGCAGGCTCTTGGCGCGGGCTTCACTCTGGCGCAGCTGGAACATGTCGGCGATTTGTTGCGCCAGTTGCACGGGCTGATCAACACGTTCGGTGGCAACGATGCTGCCGCCATTGGCTTGCCAGTCCTGGCTGAAGGCGCGCAGCACGCGGTCGCCCCATTCGCCTTTCGGCACCATGATGGCTGCGCGGTGCAGGCCATCGGCGCGGGCGCGACGGGAGACTTCACGGGCTTCGTCTTCAGCTGCCAGGCCAAACTGGAACAACTGCGCCGGGCCTTGATCGCCTTCGCTGTAGTTCAGCGCCAGCGTGGTGATCGGCAGTTGCAGGCGGGTGCTCAATTGCTTGACCAGGGGTTTTTCCAGTGGGCCGACAACCAGTTGCACACCGTCAGCCTGGGCCTTGCGGTAGAGCTCGTCCATCGAAGTCAGTTTCGAGCTGTCATAGAACACGATGGCTGGCGGCTTTTGCCCAGCCTGTTGGGCCTGATAGTGCGCAGCCATGAAGCCTTCACGCAGCGCTTTACCGACCGCAGCCAGCTGGCCGTCTTGTGGCAGCAGCAAGGCGATTTTGCTCAGCGGCTGGCTGGCCAGTTCCTTGAGTTTGGTCAGCGGTAGCGGCAGGTTGATGGCGGCCGGGTGTTTTGGGTTCTGCGCGCGCCAGGTATCGATCGCGGCTTGCTGTTGTTCCAGCGTGCCAGCGGTTTTCACGGCTTGTGCCAAAGCCATCCAGCCGCCGAGGTCGTCGCTGGTGTTTGGTTGCAATTGGTCAGTTGGCAGGGAGGCGATCAAGGTCCAGATCGCTTCATGGTTCTTGCTCGCGGCTTCGCCTTGCAGCATCGGCGCAATGAAGATGCGCTCGCGGGCTGCCGCCAGCGTCTGGCCATCGGCTTCCAGGGCACGGGCGTGCACGGTGCCGGTGCGAACCTGTTGCTCTTGCGGCATCTCACCCAGTTTTTGCAGGCTTGGGTGGCTCAGGGCGGTCAGCGCGGCTTTCGGCTGATTGCGGGTCATGGCCAGTTCGGCGGCCAGGGTGTTGGCGAAAATCTGCTGCCCCGGCTTGAGTTGCTCGATGGGCACCTGTTGCAGGATTTGCGCGGACTGCCCGGCATTGCCCTGGCGATAAGCCAGATCTGCTGCGCTCAAGCGCAACAGGGCGGCTTTTTCCGGGGTTTTAGCCTGGCTAGCCTGTTCGAGCAGTTGCTCGATGCTGGCATCCGGAGTCCGTGGAAGTTCGCCAAGGCTGGAGGAAGGGGAGCTGGCGCAAGCCGCCAACAAGGCAGCGAGGCAGAGGGCAGTGAACAGCCGCAGGCAAGCGATCATGTAAGTGTTCCTGATACTCGATCAAATTAGCGTGGAATTGTACCCAAGCACTGGCCGGGGCGCGATGTTACTGGCGTGAATCGGTCAATTTAGCTGGAGTAAATGTTGCGGAGCCGCACAACTGCGCGCAAAACCATGGGCGGGCAGAGCGCATCGCAAGCCTCGTGACGCGTTACAATGCTGGCTTTTACCGATCATGAGGTGTGCGCTTTGACTGCTCCAGGTCCTTTGAATTCCGCTGCTGGCTCGCTTTATGTGGTGGCGACGCCCATCGGCAACCTGGACGACATCAGTGCCCGGGCACTGAAAATCCTTCGGGAGGTGGCGCTGATCGCTGCCGAAGACACGCGTCACTCCCAGCGACTGATGCAGCACTTCGGTATTTCCACGCCGTTGGCTGCTTGCCATGAGCATAACGAAAGAGATGAAGGTAGCCGTTTTATTACCCGTTTGCTGGCGGGTGACAACGTCGCACTGATTTCCGATGCCGGTACGCCGCTGATTTCCGATCCGGGCTATCACCTGGTCCGTCAGGCCCGTGCCGCCGGAATCAACGTGGTGCCGGTGCCTGGCGCTTGTGCCTTGATCGCCGCGTTGTCGGCGGCAGGCTTGCCGTCCGATCGCTTTATCTTTGAAGGTTTCCTGCCGGCCAAGTCGGTCGGGCGCAAGGCGCGTCTGGAAGCGGTCAAAGAAGAACCGCGCACGCTGATCTTCTATGAGGCGCCGCATCGAATTCTCGAGTGCCTGCAGGATATGGAGGCGGTATTCGGTGGTGAGCGCCAGGCTTTGCTGGCTCGGGAGATAACCAAAACCTTCGAAACGCTCAAGGGCCTGCCCTTGGCCGAACTGCGTGCGTTCGTCGAGTCCGACAGCAATCAACAGCGCGGTGAGTGCGTGGTATTGGTCGCAGGCTGGACGGCGCCTGAGTCCGAAGACGCCGTCAGCAGCGAGGCGATGCGCATCCTCAATCTGTTGCTTGAAGAGATGCCGCTCAAGCGTGCCGCAGCGCTCGCAGCGCAGATTACCGGTGAGCGCAAAAACGTGCTGTATCAGGTCGCGCTGGATAAGCAGAAAGACGTGTAAGCCGTCGCCCATAGCGGTCTTGAGGCTTTTAGCGCTTGTTCTTCGGTCGCTCTGCCGTTAACCTTCGCGGCGGAGAGTCGATCGGACAGTCGCTGCCCTCTATGAAAATTAGGGGGGGGAGGAAAGTCCGGGCTCCATAGGGCGAAGTGCCAGGTAATGCCTGGGAGGCGTGAGCCTACGGAAAGTGCCACAGAAAATAACCGCCTAAGCGCTTCGGCGCCGGTAAGGGTGAAAAGGTGCGGTAAGAGCGCACCGCACGTCTGGCAACAGTTCGTGGCTAGGTAAACCCCACTTGGAGCAAGACCAAATAGGGTCCCAAGGCGTGGCCCGCGCTGGGACCGGGTAGGTTGCTAAAGATGTCCAGTGATGGCCATCGTAGACGAATGACTGTTCAAGACAGAACCCGGCTTACAGATCGACTCTCCACCTTTTTCTTTCCCTGCTTGAATCTGTGGCATCAGGGCTGTGTATGATCAGCAGGCCTGGGCTGAAAGTTCGGCAGCGGCAAATGCAGTAATAGCCATTTCCCACCTTGCTTCAATCAACAGCAGAAGCGCTTTTGTAATACCGAAAAAATCTTACTCTTAACAAATTACTTTAACTTTCGAGCGCAGCTTTCAGTGCTGCATCAAGTTATTGGTCAGTTGGCACCGCCAGATTCTCGTTACGCCTCCTTTTATGCTCCTAAATCTCCGTTCTGTAAGGGTTTTCCTTTAATCCGCGCCTTGACGGTGTGGTGGGCGCATTCCTATAGTGTGCGCAAGTGGCGGAAAGTGGCATGAAGTGGGTTTTTTGAGCTCAAAACGATAAAAATTGGAGAAACGCTGACGTGTTTCGCGGAGCTAACGCTATCAGTCTCGATGCAAAGGGCCGTCTCGCTATGCCGAGCCGGTACCGTGACGAGCTCGATTCGCGTAGTTCCGGCCAATTGATCGTCACCATTGATGCCGTTGATCCTTGTCTTTGTGTTTATCCGCTCGACGAGTGGGAAATTATTGAAACCAAGTTGCGCGCGCTTCCTTCGCTTCGCGAAGAGAACCGTCGCCTGCAGCGTTTATTGATTGGTAATGCCGTCGACCTCGAACTCGATGGCAGTGGTCGTTTTCTGGTTCCACCGCGTCTGCGCGAATACGCCAAGCTTGATAAGAAAGCGATGCTGGTGGGCCAACTGAACAAGTTCCAATTGTGGGACGAGGATGCATGGAACGCGGTATCTGCCGCTGACCTTGCTGCCATTCAACAACCGGGCGCGATGCCTGATGAACTGCGTGATTTGATCCTGTGACTATTGATAGCGGCTTTAACCACATCACCGTACTGCTTGACGAAGCCGTCGAGGCTCTCGTCGTACGCCCTGATGGCTGCTATCTGGATGGCACGTTCGGGCGCGGTGGGCACAGTCGGTTGATCCTCAGCCAGCTTGGAACCGACGGTCGACTCATCGGTTTCGACAAAGATCCACAAGCGATTGCCACCGGGCAAACGCTAGCGGCCGAAGACGGCCGCTTTGTCGTTGTGCAGCGCAGCTTTGCCGAACTCGGTTCGGAAGTCGCCGAACGCGGTCTGGCCGGCAAGGTCAGCGGCATCCTGCTCGACCTCGGCGTGTCTTCGCCGCAGCTCGACGACGCTGAGCGCGGTTTCAGTTTCCTCAACGACGGCCCGCTGGACATGCGCATGGACCCGTCCCGTGGCATCAGCGCTGCCGAGTTCGTCAACACCGCGCCGGTGGAAGAAATCGCCCGGGTGTTCAAGGAATACGGTGAGGAACGTTTCTCTGGGCGCATGGCTCGCGCCGTCGCCGAGCGTCGCGATATCACCCCTTTCGAGCGCACCGCTGATCTGGCTGAAGTGTTGAAAGTCGCCAACCCGGCGTGGGAAAAGGGCAAGAACCCGGCCACCCGTGCGTTCCAGGGTTTACGCATTCACGTCAACAACGAACTGGGTGATCTGGAAGCCGGCCTCGAAGCCGCGCTGGAAGCTCTGGAAGTTGGCGGCCGTTTGGTGGTGATCAGCTTCCACTCGCTGGAAGACCGCATCGTCAAACTGTTCATGCGCAAGCTGGTGAAAGGCGAAGCCGACAACCTGCCGCGCAACCTGCCGGTTCGCCACGTGGCGTTCGAACCGAAAATCAAAGTCCATGGCAAAGCGCAGACGGCCTCCGACGCCGAACTCAAGGCCAACCCACGTTCCCGTAGCGCCGTCATGCGCGTCGCGGAGAAGCTGCGGTGAGCAAGCTTTTCGCCAAGCCACTGCCCGGCGGCAGCTTTTTCATGCTGCTGCTGTTTGTCGCCGTGCTCGTGTCGGCCATTGGCGTGTCTTATAGCGCGCACTGGAACCGCCAGTTGCTCAACAATCTTTATAACGAACTCAGCGTGCGCGACAAGGCGCAGGCCGAGTGGGGTCGCCTGATTCTCGAGCAAAGCACCTGGACCGCGCACAGCCGGATCGAAGTGCTGGCCACCGAACAACTGAAGATGAAAATCCCGGGCGCGGCTGACGTGAAGATGGTGGCGCCATGATGAAACTCGAAGGCGCACTGTTCCCATGGCGCTTCCGCCTGATGGTCGCGCTGCTTGGCGTGATGGTTGCGGCGATCTGCTGGCGCATCATTGACCTGCAAGTGGTTGACCGTGACTTCCTTAAAGGTCAGGGCGACGCGCGCAGTCTGCGTCATATCCCGATTCCGGCGCACCGCGGTCTGATCACCGACCGTAACGGCGAGCCTTTGGCCGTCAGTACGCCGGTGACCACGCTGTGGGCCAACGCCAAGGAAATGCAGACCGCCAAAGAGAAGTGGCCAGCACTGGCCGCCGCGCTGGGGCAGGACCCGAAAGCCCTGAGTGAGCGCCTCGAAGCGCAAGCCAACAAAGAATTCATTTATCTGGTGCGCGGGCTGACTCCCGAGCAGGGCCAGTCCGTGCTCGACCTTAAAGTGCCGGGCGTTTATGGCATCGAAGAATTCCGCCGCTTCTATCCGGCCGGTGAAGTCACGGCGCACATGGTCGGCTTTACCGACATAGACGACCACGGTCGCGAAGGCGTCGAACTTGCTTACGACGAGTGGCTCGCTGGCGTACCCGGCAAGCGGCAGGTCATCAAGGATCGGCGCGGTCGGCTGATCAAGGATGTCCAGGTCACCAAAAACGCCAAGGCCGGTAAGCCCTTGGCGTTGTCCATTGACCTGCGCCTGCAATATCTGGCCAACCGCGAACTGCGTAACGCGATCATCGAGAACGGCGCGAAGGCCGGCAGTCTGGTGATCATGGACGTGAAGACCGGCGAGATCCTCGCCATGGTCAACCAGCCGACCTACAACCCGAACAACCGTCGCAACCTGCAACCGGCGATGATGCGTAACCGCGCGATGATCGACGTGTTCGAACCGGGTTCGACCATGAAAGCCATCTCTATGGCCGCCGCGATCGAAACCGGTCGATGGAAACCAAGCGACACCGTCGAGGTTTATCCAGGCACGCTGCAGATCGGCAAATACACCATCAAGGACGTTTCGAGGTCCGAAGGCCCGGTGCTGGACCTGACCGGCATCCTGATCAATTCCAGTAACGTCGGCATGAGTAAGGTCGCGTTCGATATCGGCGGCGAAACCATTTTCCGCCTCGCGCAGAAGGTCGGTCTGGGCCAGGACACCGGCCTCGGCTTCCCGGGTGAACGTGTCGGCAACTTGCCGAACTACCGCGATTGGCGCAAGGCTGAAACCGCGACGCTGTCCTACGGCTACGGTATTTCCGTGACCGCGATTCAACTGGTTCACGCGTTTTCGGCCCTGGCCAACAACGGTCGTCTCGCGCCGTTGACCTTGATCAAAACCGACAAGGCACCGCAGACCACTCAGGTGCTGCCGGAAGCCGTTGCGAAAACCATGCAAGGCATGTTGACCCAAGTGATCGAGGCTCCGCGCGGCGTGTTCCGCGCGCAGGTGCCGGCGTATCACGTGGCCGGCAAGTCGGGTACTGCGCGCAAGACTTCGGTGGGTACCAAGGGTTACGCCGAAAACTCGTACCGCTCGCTGTTCGCCGGTTTCGGCCCGATGAGCGATCCGCGTTACGCGATTGTTGTAGTGATCGATGAACCGTCCAAGGCCGGTTACTTCGGTGGTCTGGTATCGGCGCCGGTATTCAGCCGTGTGATGTCTGGAACCTTGCGCCTGATGAACGTGACCCCGGACAACCTGCCGACCACACAACAGGCCAACGCCACCCCGGTCATTCCGCTGAAAGCCAATGGAGGGCGCGGCTGATGTCATTAAGTCTGAACAAAATATTCCCCCACGCCGGCCACGATCTGTTGATCCGTGAATTGGCGCTGGACAGCCGCAACGTACGCGCAGGTGATTTGTTCCTCGCGGTGCCGGGCGGCAAATTCGATGGCCGTGCGCACATTGCCGATGCATTGGCGCGCGGCGCTGCCGCGGTGGCGTATGAAGTGGAAGGCGCCACCGTGCTGCCTATCACTGATGTGCCGTTGATTCCGGTCAAGGGGCTCGCGGCGCAGTTGTCAGATATCGCCGGGCGTTTTTACGGCGAACCAAGCCATCATCTGAATTTGATCGGCGTCACCGGCACCAACGGTAAAACCAGCGTGACCCAACTGGTCGCGCAGGCATTGGATCTGCTCGGCCAGCATTGCGGCATTGTCGGCACCCTGGGTTCCGGCTTCTATGGCGCACTGCAAAGCGGTCTGCACACCACGCCCAATCCAATTGCCGTACAGGCGACTCTGGGCGACCTGAAAAAGGCCGGCGCGAAAGCCGTGGCCATGGAAGTCTCGTCCCATGGTCTGGATCAGGGCCGGGTGACCGCGCTGGCGTTCGACGTGGCGGTGATGACCAACCTGTCCCGCGATCATCTGGATTATCACGGCACCATGGAGGCTTACGCCGAGGCCAAGGCCAAGCTGTTCGCCTGGAATGATTTGAAGTGCCGCGTGGTCAACCTCGACGACGATTTCGGCCGGCAACTGGCCGCCGATAAACGTGAGTCGCGCTTGATCACCTACAGCCTGCTCGACAGCAGTGCTTACCTGTTCTGCCGCGAGGCGCAGTTCGACGACCACGGCGTGCGCGCCACGCTGGTGACGCCGCAGGGCGAACATCATCTGCGCAGCACCTTGCTCGGGCGCTTTAACCTGAGCAACGTACTGGCCGCCGTCGGCGCCTTGCTCGGTCTGGACTACGCGCTCGACGAAATTCTCAAGGTCCTGCCGAAACTCGAAGGCCCGGCCGGACGCATGCAGCGTCTTGGCGGTGGCACTCAGCCGTTGGTGGTGGTCGATTACGCCCACACACCGGATGCACTGGAAAAAGTTCTCACGGCATTGCGCCCACACGTCAAAGGCAAGTTGCTGTGCCTGTTCGGCTGCGGCGGTGATCGCGATCGTGGCAAACGTCCGTTGATGGCCGAAGTGGTCGAGCGTCTGGCTGATCAAGTGCTGGTCACCGATGACAATCCGCGTACTGAAGACCCGGCCGTTATTTTCGATGACATCCGCGCCGGTTTCACCGCTGTGGATAAAGTCACTTTCGTCGCTGGCCGTGGTCTGGCCATCGCGCAGTTGATCGCCGGTGCTTCGGCTGATGACGTGATCGTCCTGGCCGGCAAGGGTCACGAGGACTATCAGGAAATCAACGGTGAGCGCCATGCCTTCTCCGATCTGGTCGAAGCCGATCACGCGCTGACCGCTTGGGAGGTGGCCCATGCTTAAGGCCCTCAAACTCAGCGAGTTGACCAACGCACTCGACGCACGTTTGATCACTGCCGATGCCAGCTTCGACGGCGTCAGCATCGACAGCCGCGCGATCCAGCCGGGCCAACTGTTTATTGCGTTGACCGGCCCGCGTTTCGACGGTCACGATTACCTGAATGACGTCGCCGGCAAAGGCGCCGTGGCGGCGCTGGTCGAGCGTGAAGTCGCCGACAGCACCTTGCCGCAATTGCTGGTCAAGGACACCCGTCAGGCCTTGGGCCAGCTGGGTGCCTTGAACCGCGCAGCCTTTACTCAGCCAGTGGCAGCGATCACCGGTTCCAGCGGCAAGACCACCGTCAAGGAAATGCTCGCGAGCATCCTGCGCACGCGCGGTCCGGTGCTGGCGACTCGGGGCAATCTGAACAACGACCTCGGCGCGCCACTGACTCTGCTCGAACTGGCCCCGGAACATACGGCGGCCGTGATCGAACTGGGTGCCTCGCGTCTGGGCGAAATCGCCTACACCGTCGGGCTGACCAAACCGCATGTGGCGATCTTGAACAATGCCGGTACCGCTCACGTCGGTGAGTTCGGTGGCCCGGAAAAAATCGTCGAAGCCAAGGGCGAAATCATCGATGGGCTGGCAGCGGATGGCGTTGCTGTGCTCAATCTTGATGACAAGGCCTTCGGTATCTGGAAGACCCGCGCTGCCGCTCGCAAAGTGCTGACGTTCGCCCTGAGCAATCCTCAGGCGGATTTCTACGCCAGCGATCTGAGCACCGATGCCCGTGGTTGCCCGGCCTTCAATCTGCACACACCTGAAGGTGTCGAATACGTTCAACTGAACCTGCTCGGCACCCACAACGTTGCCAATGCCATGGCCGCTGCCGCCGCCGCTCTCGCCCTCGGCGTGTCGCTGTTCGGCATCGCCACCGGGCTTGGCGCCGTGCAACCGGTCAAGGGGCGCACCGTTGCGCAACTGGCGAAAAACGGTATGCGCGTGATCGATGACACTTACAACGCAAACCCCACCTCAATGTGCGCGGCCGTTGATATACTCGCCGGCTTTTCCGGCCGCACCGTCCTGGTGCTCGGAGATATCGGCGAGTTGGGCGATTGGGCGGAGCAGGGGCACCGCGACGTGGGCGAGTACGCCCGGGGCAAGGTTTCCGCGCTTTATGCCGTTGGGCCGAACATGGTTCACGCCGTAAACGCTTTCGGCGAACAGGCGCATCACTTCGGCACGCAAGCCGAACTGATCCAGGCCCTCGACGCCGAGCAGGACACAAACACCACCATTTTGATCAAGGGTTCGCGCAGTGCTGCGATGGAAAACATCGTTGCAGCTCTGTGCGGGTCCAGTCTGGAGAAACATTAATGCTGCTGCTGTTAGCGGAGTATCTGCAACAGTTCTACAAAGGCTTCGCGGTCTTCCAGTACCTGACCCTGCGCGGGATCCTCGGTGTGCTGACCGCGCTGGTTTTGTCGCTGTGCTATGGCCCGTGGATGATCCGCACTTTGCAGAACCGGCAGATCGGTCAATCCGTGCGTAACGACGGCCCGCAATCGCACCTGTCCAAGTCGGGCACACCGACCATGGGTGGTGCGCTGATTCTGTCTTCGATCGGCGTCAGCACCTTGCTCTGGGCTGACCTGAGCAACCGTTATGTCTGGACCGTGCTGCTGGTGACCCTGCTGTTCGGCGCCATCGGTTGGGTCGACGATTACCGTAAAGTCATTGAGAAGAACTCCCGTGGCTTGCCGAGCCGCTGGAAGTATTTCTGGCAGTCGGTGTTCGGCCTCGGCGCGGCGATCTTCCTTTATATGACTGCTGCTACTCCGGTGGAAACCACGCTGATCCTGCCGATGCTCAAGGACTACAGCATTCCGCTGGGCTTGGGCTTCATTGTGCTGACTTACTTCGTGATCGTCGGTTCGAGCAACGCGGTCAACCTGACTGACGGCCTCGACGGTCTGGCGATCATGCCAACCGTGATGGTCGGCGGTGGCCTGGGCATTTTCTGCTACCTGTCGGGTAACGTGAAATTCGCCGAATATCTGCTGATTCCTTATGTACCGGGCGCGGGCGAACTGATCGTGTTCTGCGGTGCGCTGATCGGTGCCGGTCTGGGCTTCCTCTGGTTCAACACGTATCCAGCACAAGTCTTCATGGGCGACGTCGGTGCACTGGCACTCGGCGCAGCCTTGGGCACCATCGCGGTGATCGTCCGTCAGGAAATCGTCCTGTTCATCATGGGCGGTGTGTTCGTGATGGAAACCCTGTCAGTCGTCATTCAGGTTGCGTCCTTTAAGCTGACCGGTCGCCGTGTATTCCGCATGGCACCGATACACCACCACTTTGAACTCAAGGGCTGGCCCGAGCCGCGCGTGATCGTCCGTTTCTGGATCATCACCGTGATTCTCGTGTTGGTTGGCCTTGCCACCCTGAAGCTGAGGTAGAACGAGTGTCTCTGATCGCTTCTGACCACTTCCGCATCGTTGTCGGCCTCGGCAAGAGCGGCATGTCCCTGGTTCGCTTCCTGGCGAACCGGGGCACGTCGTTTGCCGTGGCGGACACGCGGGAAAATCCACCGGAACTGGCCACGCTCAAGCGTGACTATCCGCACGTGGAAGTGCGTTGTGGCGAGCTGGACGTCGAATTCCTCTGCCGTGCCGACGAGCTCTACGTGAGCCCCGGCCTGGCGCTGGCGACCCCGGCCCTGCAAGCCGCTGCGGCCCGTGGCGTGAAACTGTCCGGTGACATCGAGCTGTTCGCGCGTAACGCGCAGGCGCCGATTGTGGCCATCAGTGGTTCCAACGCGAAAAGCACCGTCACCACCCTGGTCGGCGAGATGGCGGCTGCGGCCGGCAAACGTGTGGCGGTGGGCGGCAATCTCGGTACCCCGGCGCTGGATCTGCTCAGCGACGACGTCGAGTTGTACGTGATGGAGTTGTCGAGCTTTCAGCTGGAAACCACCGATCAGCTCAACGCTGAAGTGGCGACCGTGCTGAACATCAGCGAAGACCACATGGATCGCTACAGCGGTCTGCCGGCGTACCACCTGGCCAAGCACCGGATCTTCCGTGGTGCGAAGCAGTTCGTGGTCAACCGTCAGGACGCGCTGACCCGGCCGCTGATGGGCGAGGGCCAGCCGTGCTGGACCTTCGGTTTGAGCAAGCCTGATTTCAAGGCATTCGGTATCCGTGAGGAAGATGGCGAGAAGTATCTGGCCTTCGAATTCCAGAACCTGATGCCGGTACGCGAGCTGAAAATTCGTGGCGCGCACAACCAGTCCAACGCACTGGCGGCGCTGGCGCTCGGCCATGCGGTCGGCCTGCCGTTCGACGCGATGCTGGCGGCCCTGCGCACCTTCGCCGGTCTTGAACATCGCTGCCAGTGGGTGCGTGATCTGGACGGCGTTGCTTATTACAACGACTCCAAAGCCACCAACGTTGGCGCCGCACTGGCGGCCATCGAAGGCCTGGGTGCGGACATCGACGGCAAGGTCGTTCTGATCGCCGGTGGTGATGGCAAAGGTGCCGAGTTCAACGACCTGCGTGATCCGGTGGCAGCCAACTGCCGCGCCGTGATCCTGATGGGCCGCGACTCCGACAAGATCGGCGCGGCCGTAGGCGATGGCGTGCCACTGATTCGCGCAACCTCCCTGGTTGATGCTGTCGCGCAATGCCGCGCTGCCGCCCAACCGGGTGACGTGGTGCTGCTGTCGCCGGCCTGTGCCAGTTTCGACATGTTCAAGAATTACGAAGACCGTGGTCACCAGTTCGTCCGCGCCGTGGAGGAATTGGCATGAACCTGAGAAATATCATCAAGCCGTACCCGTCGCCGCTGATTACCGGACGCGGCATCGATCTCGACTTCCCGATGCTCGCCGGTTGCCTGGCGCTGCTCGGCCTGGGTCTGATCATGATCGCTTCGGCCTCCACCGAAGTGGCGGCCGCGCAGTCGGGCAGTCCGCTGTATTACATGATCCGCCACCTTATCTATGTGGTGCTGGGATTGGGCGCGTGCATCATCACCATGATGATTCCGATCGCCACCTGGCAACGTCTCGGCTGGTTGATGCTGCTCGGTGCATTCGGCCTGCTGATCATGGTGATCATCCCGGGGATCGGCCGTGAGGTTAACGGTTCGATGCGCTGGATCGGTTTCAGCTTCTTCAACGTGCAGCCATCCGAGATCGCCAAGGTGTTCGTGGTGATCTACCTCGCCGGTTACCTGGTGCGGCGCCAGAAAGAAGTGCGCGAAAGCTGGATGGGCTTCTTCAAGCCATTCATCGTGCTGCTGCCGATGGCCGGCCTGTTGCTGATGGAACCGGACTTCGGCGCCACCGTTGTAATGATGGGGGCTGCGGCGGCGATGCTGTTCCTTGGCGGGGTCGGGCTGTTCCGTTTCTCGTTGATGGTGGTGCTGGCGGTCGGGGCCGTGGTGTTGCTGATTCAGATGCAGCCGTATCGGATGGCGCGTCTGACCAACTTCGCTGACCCGTGGGCGGACCAGTTCGGTGCCGGTTACCAGTTGTCGCAAGCCTTGATCGCGTTTGGTCGCGGTGAATGGCTGGGCGTGGGCCTGGGCAACAGCGTGCAGAAGCAGTTCTACCTGCCGGAAGCGCACACCGACTTCGTGTTCTCGGTATTGGCCGAAGAGCTCGGCGCCGTGGGCTCGCTGTGCACCGTGGCGCTGTTCGTGTTCGTGTGTATCCGCGGCATGTACATCGGCTTGTGGGCCGAGAAGGCCAAACAGTTTTTTGCCGCGTATGTGGCTTACGGCCTGTCGTTCCTGTGGATTGGTCAGTTCCTGATCAACATCGGTGTGAACGTCGGCCTGCTGCCAACCAAGGGTCTGACCTTGCCGTTCCTCAGTTATGGCGGCAGTTCGTTGGTGATCTGCTGTGCCTGTCTTGGCTTGTTGCTGAGGATCGAGTGGGAGAGTCGAACCCACCTCGGCAGTGAAGAAATGGAATTCCATGAGAGCGACTTCGCTGAGGAGCCGAATCATGGACGCTAACGTATTGATCATGGCCGGCGGAACCGGCGGCCACGTATTCCCTGCACTGGCTTGTGCCCGCGAGTTTCAGGCACGCGGCTACACCGTGCACTGGCTCGGCACGCCACGCGGAATCGAAAACGAGCTGGTTCCGGCCGCCGGGCTGCAATTGCACCGAATCAACGCCACCGGCCTGCGCGGCAAGGGCAAGCTGTCGCTGCTCAAAGCGCCGTTCATGCTGCTCAAATCGGTATGGCAGGCGCGGGCGATCATTCGTCGTCTGAAACCGGTGTGCGTGGTCGGCTTCGGTGGTTATGTGACTGGGCCCGGTGGCCTCGCCGCGAAACTGGCCGGTGTGCCCGTGATCGTTCACGAGCAGAACGCTGTCGCCGGCACCGCCAATCGGTTGCTGGTGCCGTTCGCCGCCCGAGTGTGTGAAGCGTTCCCCGACACCTTTACTCTGTCGGACACCCGCCGTACCACCGGAAACCCGGTGCGCAGCGAGCTGTTCCTCGACACATTGCGACCTGCTCTGGCAGGGCGCAAAGCGCGTTTGCTGATCCTGGGCGGAAGCCTGGGCGCAGAACCGTTGAACAAATTGCTGCCTGAAGCCTTGGCCCAAGTCGCTGCCGATTTGCGTCCGGAAGTGTTTCATCAGGCCGGCAAAAACCACGATGAAGTGACTGCAGAGCGCTACCGCGCCGCCGGCGTGGAAGCGCAGGTGCAGCCATTCATCAAAGACATGGCCCAGGCCTATGGCTGGGCTGACCTGGTGGTGTGCCGTGCAGGCGCGTTGACCATCAGTGAGCTGGCTGCCGCCGGTCTGCCCTCGATGCTGGTGCCTTTGCCCCACGCGATCGACGATCACCAGACCCGCAACGCCGATTATTTGGCCCGTGAAGGCGCAGCCTTCCTGATGCCGCAAAGAACGACTGGTGCCGCGGACCTTGCCGCGCGCCTGACAGAGGTCTTGATGCAACCGCAACGACTCGAAGAAATGGCCCAAGCGGCCCGCCGTCTGGCGAAACCCGATGCCACCCGTAGCGTGGTCGATACCTGTCTGGAGGTGGTCCATGGTTGAGAATCAGAAAGCCATGCCGCAACCGGAAATGCGCCGCATCCGTCGCATCCACTTCGTCGGTATCGGCGGCGTGGGCATGTGCGGCATCGCCGAGGTGTTGTTGAACCTGGGCTATGAAGTGTCCGGTTCCGACCTGAAAGCTTCGCCGGTGACCGAGCGTCTTGAGTCGTTCGGCGCGAAAATATTTATCGGCCACCGCGCCGAAAACGCTGCTGCCGCCGATGTGCTGGTGGTGTCGAGTGCCGTCAACACCTCCAACCCGGAAGTTGCGACCGCGCTGGAACGCCGCATCCCGGTGGTGCCGCGTGCCGAAATGCTGGCTGAGCTGATGCGCTATCGCCACGGCATCGCCGTCGCCGGTACCCACGGCAAAACCACCACCACCAGCTTGATCGCTTCGGTGTTCGCCGCTGGTGGTCTCGATCCGACCTTCGTCATCGGTGGCCGCCTGAATGCCGCGGGCACCAATGCCCAGCTCGGCACCAGCCGTTACCTGATCGCCGAAGCCGACGAGAGCGACGCGAGCTTCCTGCATCTGCAACCGTTGGTGGCCGTGGTCACCAACATCGACGCCGACCACATGGCGACCTACGACGGTGACTTCAACAAACTGAAGAAAACCTTCGTCGAGTTCCTGCACAACCTGCCGTTCTACGGTTTGGCGGTGATGTGCCTGGACGATCCGGTGGTGCGCGAAATCCTGCCGCTGGTCAAACGTCCGACTGTGACCTACGGCTTCAGCGAAGACGCCGACGTGCGCGCGATCAATGTGCGTCAGCAAGGCATGCAGACGTTCTTCACGGTGCTGCGTCCTGACCGCGAGCCGCTGGAAGTCTCGGTGAACATGCCCGGCAACCACAACGTGCTCAATTCCCTGGCGACCATCTGCATCGCCACTGACGAAGGCGTCAGCGATGAAGCCATCGTTCAGGGCCTGTCGGGCTTCCAGGGTGTCGGTCGACGCTTCCAGGTCTACGGCGAACTGCCGGTGGACGGCGGCCACGTGATGTTGGTCGACGACTACGGTCATCACCCGACCGAAGTCGCCGCCGTGATCAAAGCCGTACGCGGTGGCTGGCCGGAGCGTCGTCTGGTGATGGTGTATCAGCCGCACCGTTACAGCCGCACCCGCGACCTGTACGACGACTTCGTCAATGTACTGGCCGACGCCAACGTGCTGCTGCTGATGGAAGTCTACCCGGCCGGCGAAGAGCCAATCCCGGGTGCCGACAGCCGCAAGCTGTGCAACAGCATCCGTCAGCGCGGTCAGCTCGATCCGATCTACATCGAGCGTGGCGTTGATCTGGCGCCGCTGGTCAAGCCGCTGCTGCGTGCCGGCGACATTCTGCTGTGCCAGGGCGCCGGTGATATCGGCGGTCTCGCGCCGAAGCTGTTGAAAAGTGAATTGTTCGCTGGCGCCGTGGCGGCGTCGGTCGAGGGGAAGTTGAAATGACTGCTGCCTACGCCAAGCTGTTTTCCACTATCGCGCCGAAAGACTTCGGCCGCGTCGCCGTGCTCTTTGGCGGTCTGAGTGCCGAGCGTGAGGTTTCGCTGAAATCCGGTAACGCCGTGCTCGAGGCGCTGCAAAGCGCTGGCGTGGACGCGTTCGGCATCGACGTTGGCGACGACATTCTGCAACGTCTGCTCAGCGAAAAAATCGACCGTGCCTTCATCATTCTTCACGGCCGTGGCGGTGAAGACGGCAGCATGCAGGGCCTGCTCGAAGTGGCGGGCATTCCGTACACCGGCAGCGGCATTCTCGCTTCGGCACTGGCGATGGACAAACTGCGCACCAAACAGGTCTGGCACAGCCTCGGGATTCCGACGCCGCGTCACGCCGTGTTGTGCAGCGAAGCCGATTGTATTTCGGCAGCGACGGAACTGGGCTTCCCTTTGATCGTCAAACCGGCGCATGAAGGTTCAAGTATCGGGATGGCCAAAGTGAGTTCTGCGTCCGAGTTGATCGACGCATGGAAAGCAGCCAGTACCTACGATTCGCAAGTCTTGGTTGAGCAATGGATTCAAGGTCCGGAGTTCACCATCGCCACCCTGCGTGACCAGGTGTTGCCTCCAATCGCCCTGGGTACACCGCACACGTTCTACGACTACGACGCCAAGTACATCGCCAACGATACCCAGTACCGCATTCCGTGCGGCCTGGACGCGGACAAAGAACAGGAACTCATGGATCTCACGGCCAAGGCCTGTGAGGCGCTGGGTATCGCCGGTTGGGGCAGGGCGGACGTGATGCAGGACGCCGACGGGCAGTTCTGGTTCCTGGAAGTGAACACTGCACCGGGCATGACCGATCACAGTCTGGTGCCGATGGCGGCCCGTGCGGCCGGTCTGGATTTCCAGCAACTGGTGCTGGCCATTCTGGCCGCCAGTGTTGAAGGCGCGGTAACCCAAGAGGCGCGAGGTTAAGACCATGCAAGGCGCTCAGCTCCGACATCAGCCTCCCGCACCCGGCCGCAAGCCGGTGCCGCGGGGTGCCAGCCGAATGGTGGCGAAAGAGCCGATGTCCGCGCGCCTGCCGAAAGCCAACTTCGGTTTACTGAAAAGCCTGTTCTGGCCAGTGCTGCTGGTGGTGCTCGGCTTCGGTACTTATGAAGGCGCGCAGCGTTTGCTGCCGTACGCCGACCGGCCGATCACCAAGATCGCCGTGCAGGGCGATCTGAGCTACATCAGCCAGCAAGCGGTGCAGCAGCGGATCGCCCCTTTTGTGGCGGCGAGCTTCTTCACCATCGATCTGGCAAGCATGCGCAAGGAACTTGAGCAAATGCCATGGATCGCCCACGCCGAAGTGCGTCGGGTGTGGCCGGATCAAGTGGTGATCCGCCTCGAAGAGCAACTGCCGGTGGCGCGTTGGGGCGACGAGTCGTTGCTGAACAACCAGGGCCAGGCGTTTACGCCAAGGGAGCTGGCGAACTACGAACACCTGCCACAGCTGTTCGGCCCACAACGGGCCCAGCAGCAAGTGATGCAGCAGTACCAGGTGCTGAGCCAGATGCTGCGGCCGTTGGGCTTCTCGATTGCACGCCTGGAATTGCGTGAACGCGGGAGCTGGTTCCTGACTACCGGTGCCGGCAGTTCCGGCCCCGGCATCGAGTTGCTGCTGGGACGCGGCAACCTGGTGGAAAAGATGCGCCGCTTTATCGCCATCTATGACAAGACGCTCAAAGAACAGATTACGAACATTGCGCGCATCGATCTGCGCTACGCCAACGGCCTCGCTGTTGGCTGGCGGGAACCAGTAGCGCCGACGACAGCCCAACCCGCTGTCGCAAAGAATTAAGAAGAGGCAGGACCCATGGCAAACGTGCAAAGCGGCAAAATGATCGTCGGTCTGGATATCGGCACCTCCAAGGTGGTGGCGCTGGTAGGCGAGGTCGCGGACGACGGCACGCTGGAAATCGTCGGTATCGGTACTCATCCGTCCCGCGGCCTGAAAAAAGGCGTGGTGGTGAACATCGAGTCCACCGTGCAATCGATCCAGCGCGCGATCGAAGAAGCCCAACTGATGGCGGGCTGCCGCATTCACTCGGCGTTCGTCGGCGTGGCGGGCAATCACATCCGCAGCCTGAACTCCCACGGCATCGTCGCAATCCGTGATCGCGAAGTCAGCTCGGCCGACCTTGAGCGTGTCCTCGACGCTGCCCAGGCCGTGGCGATCCCGGCTGATCAGCGCGTGCTGCACACCCTGCCGCAGGACTACGTGATCGATAACCAGGAAGGCGTTCGCGAGCCACTGGGCATGTCCGGCGTGCGTCTGGAAGCCAAGGTTCACGTGGTTACCTGCGCCGTCAACGCCGCACAGAACATTGAAAAATGCGTGCGTCGCTGCGGTCTGGAAATCGACGACATCATTCTTGAGCAACTGGCATCGGCCTACTCGGTGCTGACCGACGACGAGAAAGAACTGGGCGTGTGCCTGGTCGACATCGGCGGCGGCACCACCGACATCGCGATCTTCACCGAAGGCGCGATCCGCCACACCGCGGTGATCCCGATTGCCGGTGATCAGGTGACCAACGACATCGCCATGGCGTTGCGCACTCCGACCCAGTACGCCGAAGAAATCAAGATCCGCTACGCCTGCGCCCTGGCCAAACTGGCCGGTGCCGGCGAAACCATCAAGGTGCCAAGCGTTGGCGACCGTCCACCGCGTGAACTGTCGCGTCAGGCCCTGGCCGAAGTGGTCGAGCCGCGTTACGACGAACTGTTCACCCTGATTCAGGCCGAACTGCGTCGCAGTGGTTACGAAGACCTGATCCCGGCCGGCATCGTCCTGACCGGCGGTACGTCGAAGATGGAAGGCGCGACAGAACTCGCCGAAGAAATCTTCCACATGCCGGTACGCCTCGGTGTCCCGCATGGCGTGAAAGGTCTGGATGACGTAGTGCGCAACCCGATTTATTCCACTGGCGTGGGCTTGTTGATGTACGGCCTGCAAAAGCAGTCCGACGGGATTTCGTTCTCGGGCATCGGCAGCCGCGACAGCTACAGCAACGAAGAACCACAGGCGCCGTTGCTGGATCGATTGAAGAAGTGGGTGCAAGGCAACTTCTAAAGCTTTACCGCAACACCGCAACAAACAGCAGTAGGCGAAAAAACTAGAGAATGTAAGGAGAGGGAAAATGTTCGAACTCGTAGACAACATCCCCGCAAGCCCGGTAATCAAAGTTATCGGTGTTGGCGGTGGCGGCGGCAACGCTGTCAATCACATGGTCAAGAGCAACATCGAAGGCGTCGAGTTCATCTGCGCCAACACTGATGCTCAAGCGCTGAAAAACATCGGCGCGCGCACCATCCTGCAACTGGGCACCGGCGTGACCAAAGGTCTCGGCGCTGGCGCCAACCCTGAAGTAGGTCGTCAGGCCGCTCTCGAAGACCGTGAGCGCATTGCCGAAGTCCTGCAGGGCACCAACATGGTGTTCATCACCACTGGCATGGGCGGCGGTACCGGTACCGGTGCAGCACCGATCATCGCCGAAGTGGCCAAGGAAATGGGCATTCTGACCGTTGCGGTCGTGACTCGTCCGTTCCCGTTCGAAGGCCGCAAGCGTATGCAGATCGCCGATGAAGGCATCCGCATGCTGTCCGAAAGCGTCGACTCGTTGATCACCATTCCTAACGAGAAGCTGCTGACCATCCTCGGTAAAGACGCAAGCCTCTTGTCGGCTTTCGCCAAGGCTGACGATGTACTGGCCGGTGCCGTTCGCGGTATCTCCGACATCATCAAGCGTCCGGGCATGATCAACGTCGACTTCGCCGACGTGCGTACCGTGATGAGCGAAATGGGCATGGCAATGATGGGCACTGGCTGCGCCAGCGGTCCGAACCGTGCACGTGAAGCCACCGAAGCGGCCATTCGTAACCCGCTGCTGGAAGACGTGAACCTGCAAGGCGCACGCGGCATCCTGGTGAACATCACCGCCGGTCCTGACCTGTCTCTGGGTGAGTACTCCGACGTGGGTAGCATCATCGAAGCCTTCGCTTCCGAGCACGCCATGGTCAAGGTCGGTACCGTTATCGATCCGGACATGCGCGACGAACTGCACGTGACTGTGGTTGCCACCGGTCTGGGCGCGAAAATCGAGAAGCCTGTGAAGGTCATCGACAACACCGTTCACACCTCGATGGCTGCCTCTCAGGTGCAACAGCCGGCTGCGGCCCGTCAGGAAGCGCCAGCGGTGAACTACCGTGATCTGGACCGTCCGACCGTCATGCGCAACCAGGCTCAGGCCGGTGCTGCGGCTGCCGCGAAGATGAATCCGCAAGATGACCTGGACTACCTGGACATCCCGGCATTCCTGCGTCGTCAGGCCGATTGATGGAATGTATCAGGGCTATGAAGGTGATTGGTGTTCAGCAAAGGCTCGGTCTGCTATTATCGCCAGCCTTTGTTGATACCAGTTCGCAATTTGCGCTGAAGCGGCCCAAGCCATGATTAAACAACGCACACTGAAAAATATTATCCGTGCCACAGGTGTAGGCCTGCACTCCGGTGAGAAGGTCTATCTGACCCTCAAGCCTGCGCCTGTCGACACTGGCATTGTGTTTTGTCGCGCTGACCTCGACCCTGTGGTGCAGATTCCTGCCCGCGCGGAAAACGTCGGTGAAACCACTATGTCGACGACGCTGATCAACGGCGACGTCAAAGTGGACACGGTAGAGCACTTGCTCTCGGCCATGGCTGGCCTGGGCATCGATAACGCCTACGTCGAGCTCTCCGCGTCCGAAGTCCCGATCATGGATGGCAGCGCTGGACCCTTCGTATTCCTGATTCAATCGGCTGGCCTGGAAGAACAGGACGCCGCCAAGAAATTCATCCGCATCCTGCGTGAAGTGACAGTGGAAGACGGCGACAAGCGCGCCACTTTCGTCCCTTTCGAAGGGTTCAAGGTGAGCTTCGAGATCGATTTCGATCACCCGGTATTCCGGGACCGCACCCAAAGTGCAAGCGTGGATTTTTCCAGCACTTCGTTCGTAAAAGAAGTCAGCCGCGCGCGTACTTTTGGTTTCATGAGTGACATCGAGTACCTGCGCAAGCACAACCTCGCACTCGGCGGCAGCGTTGAAAACGCAATCGTGGTCGATGCCGATGGCGTACTGAACGAAGACGGCCTTCGCTATGAAGACGAATTCGTTAAGCACAAGATCCTCGATGCCATTGGCGATCTGTACCTGCTGGGCAATAGCCTGATTGGTGAGTTCAAAGGCTTCAAGTCCGGTCATGCACTGAACAACCAGCTGCTGCGCAAGTTGATTGAGCAGACAGATGCTTGGGAAGTGGTGACGTTCGAAGACGCCAGCACCGCACCAATCTCTTACATGCGCCCTGTTGCGGCCGTGTAAGTAAAAAACCTCTCTAGTTTTTTGAAGGCCATCCTTGGATGGCCTTTTTTTATGCCCGCAGTTTTTGTGTTGCCGGGGCGCCTATTCGCGAGCAGGCTCGCTCCCACATTTGAAGTGCATTCCCCCGTGGGAGCGAGCCTGCTCGCGAAGGCGCCGGTGCAATCGCCACAGAACGCTCAGGCTGCCACCACCACCCGGTTTCTCCCACCTTCCTTGGCCTGATACAACGCCTTGTCCGCCGCAAACAGCAGTTGCTCCAGGGTCATCTCACTGGCCGCTGTCCAGCTACTGATACCGATACTCACGGTCATCGGCATCTGTGCTCCGTCGCGCAACGGCAGTCGCTCCACTGCCTGACGGATATGCTCGGCAATCTGTTGCGCACCCGCACTGTCGGTCTCGGCCAGAATCACTGAAAACTCCTCACCGCCGTACCGCGCTACCAGATCCGCCGGCCGGCGTACGTTCGCCGTGATGACCTTGGCCAACTCGCGCAACGCCTGATCCCCGGCCTGATGCCCATGCCGGTCGTTGAACGCCTTGAAGTGATCGGCATCGATCATCATCACCGACAGCGGCTGGCCCGAGCGCTGGGCGCGGAACCACTCGTGGCGCAGCGCCTGATCGAGCATTCGGCGGTTGGCCAAGCCGGTCAGTGGGTCGGTGGCCGCCAGTTGCGCCAGTTCGTGCTCGGCGCGTTGGCGCAAGCGCAGTTCGCGGGCAAGCAGCCAGGTCAGCCACAACAACCCCATACACAACACGCCAGTTGCGCCGCTGATCAGCATCGCCGTCCGTCGCCAGGTGCCAAACACCTCATCACTGGACAACGCGACCATCACGATCAGTGGCAAGTTACCGACCCGCGAATAGGTATAGAGACGCTGTTGGTGGTCCATGCTGGAAATGCTGCTGAAACTGCCATTGCCACTACGGTCGCGCAGAATCCGTATCACATTGGGCCGGTTACCGAAGCTTTTGCCGATCGAGTCGCTTTGCAGGTACGGCTTCTGCGCCAGCAACACGCCGTCGTTGTCGATGATGTTCAGGGTACTGTCGTTGCCGATGTCGAGACTGTTGAATAGCTGGTCGAAGTAATCCAGTTTCAACGAGGCCACGGCCACCCCGGCGAACTCGCCGTTTTCCGAGGAAATGCGTCGGCTGAAACTGATACGCCATTGGTTCGCTTCATCGCAATCGCAACGGGTCTTGAATGGACGGCTGATGAACATGCCGGTGTCGCGCTTGAACCCATGGGCAAGGAAGTAATCGCGGTCGGCGAAATTGCCCGGTTTTGCTTCGATCCGCGAGGAGTCAGCGACCACATCGCCGTGTTTGTCGAGCAGCAGTATGTCGCCCTTGAAACGGGCAGCGGTCGAACGGTCGAATAACGCCAGATGACGGATCTGCGGGCTCACGTCGCGTAAGTCATCGCGCTGCGAGGCGGCGATCAGGCCTTGCAGCGTCAGGTCGTACAACTCGACGGTGCGTAGCACGTCGGCGTCGATCAACTGAGCGATGGTGGTGGCGCTGCGGGTAGCCGATTCCTGAGCATTGGCGTGCTCACGAATCAGTAAAAAGGTGACGATGCAGATAATCGCGATCACGGTCAGCAAACTGCCGCAAATCAGCAGCAGTTCGGGGCGTCCGGTCTTGCCCGAAGCGGGTGGGGTTCGACTCGCGATCATGATGGGGTTATCGGTTGGGGGATCTTATGAGAGTAGTTGCACAAACAAAGGATTATCGGTGGAGAGCTTGCTGTTTCACCACTGTAGGAGCTGCCGAAGGCGGCGATCTTTTGATTTTCAAGAGAAAGATCAACAGATCGCCGCCTTCGGCAGTTCCTACATGTCCAGTGTTGGCTGGCTGATCTTAGAAGACGTTGATCGGGTAGTCGATGATTACCCGGTATTCATCTGTGTCTGTATCAATTACGCCATAACCGTTGCCGCCGCGATTGGTCGCCCATTGCAGGCGTACCGCCAGGTCTTTGGCCTGACCGCTTTGCACAACGTATTTGAGGTCGAGGTCGCGTTCCCAGTGCTTGGCGTTGCGCCCTTCGGCGCTGTACCAGTTGGAGTAGCCCTGGCTGTTCGGATCGGCCTTGGTCAGGTCAACCGTACCGCGCGAGTAGGACACCGCTGACGTCAGGCCTGGCACGCCGACACCGGCAAAGTCGTAGGCGTACTTGAGTTTCCACGAACGTTCGTTGGGGCCGTTGAAGTCCGAGTATTGCTGGGAGTTGTCGAGGTAAACGCTGTCGCCCTGGCTGATGTAGTCGAACGGCGTATTGCCGTTGACCCGCTGATACGCGGCCGTGACGCTGTGGCTGCCGATGCCGACGGTGAAATGCAGGCTGTAGGTGTTGTTGTCGATGTCGCCGAGCAGCGCATCGCCGGTGTCCTGGGTGTGATAGAAGTGCAGGCCCGGGTTGAGGCTGACCAGATCGTTCAACTGCCAGGTGTAATCCAGGTCGTAGTAGTACTGGTTCCAGATGTCCTTCAGTTCCGAGGCATACAGACTGCTGGTCAGGCCTTCGACACCGCTCCAGGCCACGCCGGCCCAGTTCAGGTGGCGGCTGTCATCGCCATCGGCCAGGGTGCCGTAGGAGGTGCCGATGCGCGTGTGGCCACTCTGGTTGTAAGGCTTGGTGAAACTGGCCTGGCCACCTTCGATCAACCAGCCATCGAAGCTGTGATTGGTCAGGCTGACGCCACGGAACGTCTGCGGCAGCATGCGGCTCTCACCGCCGGCAATCACCGGGTTGGTGAGGAACAGATCACCGGCCTTCAGCTCGGTATCGAACGCACGCATTTTCAAGGTGCCGCCCGCCGTCGAAAACGACCCCGGCGCTTTGCCGTTGTTATCTCTGATCGGCAGGATGCTGGAGCCGTCAGTACCGCCACCGCCGTCGAGTTTCAGCCCGAGCATGGCGTGGGCATCAATGCCAAACCCGACCGTGCCTTCGGTGTAACCCGACTGGAAGATCCCTAGAAAGCCTTGGCCCCACTCGATGTTGTCGTCCGTCTGCTGCAGGCGGTTGCGATTCATGTAGTAGTTGCGGGCGTTGAGGTTGAGGCTCGAGCCTTCGACAAAGCCTTCTTTTTTAGGCTCGTCGGCGTGAGCGGCGGGGGCAATCGTTGCGGCAATTGCAATGAACAATGGAGTGAAGCGGACTGGGTAACGCACGTGCAGTAGAGCTCCTTGGGTCAGCGGCACCTCAATGTCTTGAGGCGCGAGATGTTTCTTATTGTAAAAGACGCACCAGACAGCGTTCAGACCACAACGAAAAAAGGCCGCTCAAAGGCAGCGGCCTGGAATGACGACGGTTGAACGGGAAGAGCCAAACAACCGCGTCGAGGGAAACGGTGCGGTGCGCGACTCAGCTGTCTTTCTCGGACGCTTGAGCCTGGGCTGCTGCAGCTTGAGGTGCCTGCGTCGCGTCTTTGGCCTTGGCCATCATTTCTGCCTGATGCTGATCGTACGCCTGCGCCCGAGCGCTGTTTTGCGCAACGAAGGCCTGGGACTCTTCAGCCATCGCCATGGGCGACAGGAACAATGAGGACAAAACGAAAGCGCTGGCAATACCCATACTGTTGGACATTCTGAAAACCTTCTTGCTTGGCAAGTGCTGTTTGGTGCGGGCAAAGATAAGGTTGCCGGGGGTTGGGAAACAGCGTGATTTTCATAAATGACTGTTACAGCACAAGCAAAGATCGCAGCCTTCGGCAGCTCCTGCAGGGGAAAGGTGAACACCTGTGTTGATCGTTCCCACGCGGAGCGTGGGAACGATCTTGCGAACGTGGAGGGCTGTCAGACAGGGAGGTGGATGCCGAACGTATTCATCCCCCGATCACTCCTCACAAACACATCCCCGCCATGCATCAGCGCAATCGCTTTGACGATCGCCAATCCCAACCCATGGTTACTGCCACTGTTACTGCGCGACGCATCGACCCGATAGAACCGCTCGAACAAACGTGGCAAATGCTCGCTGGCAATCGGCGACCCCGGGTTGGCGACGCCAATGCTGACCTGATGCTCCGCAACCTCGATGCGCACTTCAATCACCTGACCCGGTGCTGTGTGCTGCACCGCGTTGCTCAGCAGATTGATCAACGCCCGGCGCAAATGCGCGACCTCGATCTGCACTTGCGCATCGCCGCTGACGTGGACCTGAACCTGCGCGTCTTCGAGGATGAAATCCAGATACTCCAGTGTGGTCGCCACCTCATCGGCCATTGAAGTCGACGTCAGTTTGGTCGCCTTGTTGCCCTGATCGGCACTGGCCAGAAACAGCATGTCGTTGATGATCGAGCGCAGCCGCTCCAGCTCTTCGAGATTCGATTGCAGCACTTCGAAGTAATGCTCGGCCGAACGTCCGCGCGTCAACGCGACTTGGGTCTGACCGATCAGATTGGTCAGCGGCGAACGCAGTTCATGGGCTACGTCGGCGTTGAATGATTCCAGCCGCGAGTAAGCCTGCTCAACCCGCTCCAGCGTCGAATTGAACGAGTCGACAAACTGCTCAAGTTCCGGCGGCAACGGCGACAGCCGCAAGCGTCCGGCCCGCAGCGGAGGCGCCAGGCGCTGGGCTTCGTGGGACAATTTGATCAGCGGCTTGAGGCCGATCCGCGCCACCCAATAGCCCAGCGCCGAAGCCATCAACACACCGACAATCGCCAGGCTGATCAGGGCGATCAGCAGGTTGTGCTGGGTCTCATGGAAGGTCTCGGTGTCGATGCCGATCATAAAGCGCAGGGGCGGGCGCTGATCCTTGGCCGGCAACTCGGTCAGCAGCACTTTCAGCGGGTAAGGCTGGCCGGGCAACTGCAAGTCATGCATGCCCACCGGCCCTTGGGCGAAGGCGCGGATTGCGGCATCCGGCTGGCCGAATTCATAACCCGGATTGCCGCTCACCACCCAGAAACGAATGCGTTTGTCTTCTTCACCGAGCAGCTTGAGTTTGGCGTTGATCTTCACCCAATGCTCGGGCGTGCCGAAGCGATTGAGCGCCGATTCCAGCACGCTGTAACGCGCGTCCAGCTCGGCTTCCGGCAACAGGCCCAAGCCCTTGTCGACCTGCTGATACAGCGCGCCGCCGATCAGCAGAAACACCAGCAGCGCCACCAGTGTGAACATGCCGCTCAGGCGCAGGGCGATTGAGTTACTGGACATCACGGCTCTCCAGCACATAACCCATGCCCCGGATGGTGTGCAGCAGCTTCTCGTCGAATGGCCCGTCGAGCTTGGCGCGCAGGCGTTTGATCGCTACTTCGACGACGTTGGCGTCGCTGTCGAAATTGATGTCCCAGACCATTTCGGCGATGGCGGTTTTCGAGAGGATTTCACCCTGACGCCGAGCCAGAACGCTGAGCAGGGAAAACTCTTTCGCCGTCAGATCCAGTCGGGTGCCAGCGCGGGTGGCCTTGCGGCTGATCAAATCTATCCACAGGTCAGCGATGCTCACCTGCACCGGTTCATGGCCGCCACTGCGCCGGGTCAGCGCTTGCAGACGCGCCACCAGTTCAAGGAAGGAAAACGGTTTGCCGAGGTAATCATCGGCACCGTCGCGCAGGCCCTTGATGCGGTCTTCGACGCGCTCGCGGGCGGTGAGCATGATCACCGGAGTTTGCTTGCGCGCACGCAATGCGCGCAGCACGCCGAAGCCGTCGAGGCCCGGCAGCATGATGTCGAGGACGATCACCGCGTAGTCGCTTTCCAGTGCCAGGTGCAGGCCCTCGACGCCGTCGCGGGCCAGGTCAACGGTGTAACCCTGTTCCGTCAGACCGCGGTGTAGATAGTCCGCGGTTTTTTCCTCGTCTTCGATAATCAGAACGCGCATGACCGCCTCAGTCTGTAGTCGCCAGTGCCGGTGCGGGCGATGGGGCTGGTGGGTGTGAGTGCCGGTGAAACAGCCGCTCAAGCCACAAGTATATGACCGGCGTGGTAAACAGCGTCAGCATCTGGCTGACCAGCAAGCCGCCCACTACGGCGATCCCCAGCGGCTGGCGCAATTCGGCGCCGGTGCCGTAGCCGAGCATCAGCGGCAGCGCGCCGAGCAGGGCGGCGAGGGTGGTCATGATGATCGGCCGGAAGCGCGTGATGCACGCTTCGAAAATCGCATCCTGCGGCGACAAGCCTCGTTGGCGCTGAGCGTCGAGCGCAAAGTCGATCATCAGGATGCCGTTCTTCTTGACGATACCGATCAGCAGCACCAGGCCGATCAGCGCCATGATCGAAAAGTCCTGGCCGCAGATCCACAGCATGATCACCGCACCCAGGCCTGCCGCCGGCAGCGTCGAAATGATCGTCAACGGATGCACGAAGCTCTCATAAAGCACACCCAGAATGATGTACACCGCCACCAGCGCCGCGAGAATCAGCCACGGTTGACTGGCCAGTGAACTCTGGAACGCCTGCGCCGCGCCCTGGAAATTGCCGCTGATCGCGGTCGGCATACCGATCTCGGCCTTGGCCTGATTGAGCAGAATCACCGCATCGCCCAACGCCACGCCGGGGGCGAGGTTGAACGACAGGTTGGCGGCCGGGAACATGCCGTCGTGGGCAATCGACAACGGGCCGATGGTCGGTGCATCGAATCTGGCCAGCGCCGACAGCGGCACCATCTCGCCACTCAGCGGCGAACGCAGGTAGAAATAGTTGAGGCTTTCGGCTTTGCCGCGTTGCTTGGTGTCGAGCTCCAGAATCACGTTGTACTGGTTGACCTGCGTCTGGAATTCATTGATCTGCCGCTGGCCAAACGCGTCGTACAGCGCCTCATCGACATCGCTCGCCGTCAGGCCGAAACGCGCAGCGGCGCTGCGGTCGATGCTGATGTGGGTGATGCTGCCGCCCAGTTGCAAGTCGTTGGAAATGTCGCGAAACGCCGGGTTGCTGCGCAGTTTTTCCGTCAGGCGCTGGGTCCAGGTGGCGAGGGTCGCGCCGTCGTTGCTCTTGAGCACGTATTGGTATTGCGCACGGCTCGGGCCGGAGCTGAGGTTGATGTCCTGGCCGGCGCGCAGATAGAGGACGATGCCGGGGACTTTCATCAGTTGCGGGCGAATGCGGTCGATGAACTGGCTCGCCGACACATCGCGGTCGCCGCGTTTTTTCAGGGCAATCCAGAAGCGGCCGTTGGCGATGGTCTGGTTGCTGCCCGAGACACCCACCGAGTGGGAAAACGCCTGCACGGCCGGGTCGGCAGCGACGATTTCGGCCATGGCCAAATGTTTTTTCACCATATCGCCGTAGGAGATATCCGCAGCCGCCTCGGTGGTGCCGAGAACGAAACCGGTGTCCTGCACCGGAAAGAAACCCTTGGGGATAAAGATGTAACCGGCGACGGCCAACGCGAGGGACAAGCCGAACACCCCGATCATCAGCTTCTGATGGGCGAGGGCGCGGCGCAGGCCTTTTTCGTACCCGCCGAGCAGGCGTTCGCTGAAGCCCGGTTTATCGCTGGCGTGATGCACCGGTTTGCGCATGAACAACGCCGCCAATGTTGGCGCCAGTGTCAGCGACACCACCACGGAAATCATGATGGTCGAGGTCGCCGTCAGGGCGAATTCCTTGAACAAACGCCCGACCACGCCACCCATGAACAGCAACGGAATAAACGCCGCCACCAGCGAAAAACTGATCGAGACCACGGTGAAGCCGATCTCGCCGGCACCTTTGATCGCGGCCTCGCGCATGTCGTCGCCGGCCTCCAGATGCCGGTGAATGTTCTCCACCACCACAATCGCATCGTCGACCACAAACCCCACGGCCACCACGATGGCTACCAGCGTCAGGTTATTCAGGCTGAAGCCGAGGAGGTACATCAGGGCAAAACTGGCGACCAGCGACACGCCGAGCACTGCCGAAACAATCAGCGTCGCCGACAACTGCCGCAGGAACAGCGCCATCACCGCCACCACCAACAGGATCGCGATCAACAGCGTGATCTCGACTTCATGCAGCGAGGCGCGGATGGTCTGGGTGCGGTCAATCAGGGTTTTCACCTCCACCGACGCCGGCAGCATGGCTTCGAGGCCGGGCAGGGCGGCTTGAATGCGGTCAACGGTCTCGACGATGTTGGCGCCCGGTTGGCGGGAAATCACCAGGTTGACCCCCGGTCGATCACCCGCCCACGCTTGCACATAATCATCTTCCGAACCGTTGATGACGTTGGCGACATCTCTTAGGTGAACTGGGGCGCCATCCTTGTAGGAAACGATGAGCTGGCGGTACTCCTCAGGCTGGAACAACTGGTCGTTGGTCGACAGCGTGGAAATACTCGACTCGCCGTAAAGCGCGCCTTTTGCCAGATTGAGGCTGGTCTGTTGGATCGCCAGACGGATGTCGGCGAGGGTCAGGCCAATGGCCGCGAGTTTGTCGGCTGAGGCCTGCACACGGATCGCCGGACGTTGCTGACCGGTGATGTTGATTTGGCCTACGCCGTCGATTTGACTGATCTGACGGGCCAGCAGGGTTTCCACCAGGTCACTGAGTTCGGTGCCGGGCATCTGTGTCGAGCTGACACTGAGGATCAGCACCGGGCTGTCGGCCGGGTTGACCTTCCTCCAGGTCGGCAGCGTCGGCATGTCCTTGGGCAGCTTGCCGGCGGCGGTGTTGATCGCCGCCTGGACTTCCTGGGCGGCGGTATCGATGCTTTTGTCGAGGCTGAATTGCAGGGTCAGCAGGGTTGAGCCCAAGGCACTGCTGGAGGTCATCTGGGTCATGCCGGGGATGGCGCTGAATTGCACCTCCAGTGGCGTGGCCACGGACGAGGCCATGGTGTCGGGGCTGGCGCCGGGCAGTTTCGCGGACACCTGAATCGTAGGAAATTCCGCTTCCGGCAGTGGGGCAATCGGCAAGCGCGGGAAGGCAATCACGCCGATCAGTACCAAAGCGAGGGTCAGCAGAATCGTCGCCACCGGGTGATCAATGCACCACGTCGAAACCCCTTTGTGTTCTTTCATGGTTGCGGCTCCGCTTGCACTACTTGCGCAGGCTCGCTCATGACTTGCACGGTGGAACCGGGTTTGAGCCGTGACTGGCCATCGGTGACCAGCACGTCACCGGCCTTCACGCCTTTGATGATGTCCTGGCCGCTGCCCTGATAAACCATCTGCACTTGCACCGCTTCGACCTTATCGCCGTTGACCCGATAGACGAAGTGTTGGTCGAGACCGCGTTGTACGACGGTGGGCGGAACCACCAGCGCATCTTTGTCCAAAGCCGTCTGAATTTTTACCGTGACCAGCAGGCCCGGCCAGAGCTTCTGGCTGGCGTTGTCGAATTCGGCTTTGGCGCGAATGGTGCCGGTGTTGGCGTTGATCTGGTTGTCGATCAGGGTCAGGCGACCTTCGCCGAGCAGGTTGCCGGTTTCGCCGTCGGTGTCGGCGCCGATGTAGGCCTTGACCTGCGCGTGCTGTGGATCGTTGATCAGGCCTTGCAGGGTCGGCAGCATTTGCTGGGGCAAAGAGAATTCCACGGCGATCGGGTCGATCTGGGTCACGGTGAACAGGCCCTGGGCGTCGGTCATGCGCAGGAAGTTGCCTTCGTCGACTGTACGAATACCGACGCGGCCGGTGACCGGCGAGCGAATCTGCGTGTAGGAAAGTTGTACCTGCGCGGCGTCAATCGAGGCCTGGTTACCTTGGGCGGTGGCTTTGAGTTGGTTGACCAAGGCTTGTTGCTGATCGTAGGTCTGTTTGGAGACGCCGTCGTCGACGCTGAGCAGTTTGTAGCGTTTGAGGTTGAGCAGGGCGACTTGCAGTTGGGCCTGGCTTTCGCCCAGTTGCGCGCGTGTCTGGTCGAGGCTGGCGCGGATCGAACGGTCGTCGATGGTGGCCAGCAGGTCGCCGGTTTTGACCAGTTGGCCTTCTTTGACGAGGATTTTGGTGAGGATGCCGTCGACTTGTGGGCGCACGACCACGCTGTGTAGTGAGAGGACGGAGCCGATGCCGCTGGTGTAGCGGGGGACGTCTTTTTCGCTGACGGTGATGACTCGCACCGGGATGGCGGTTGGGGTGGCGAGTTTGGTCGGGGCCGGTTTCATTGCCCACCATGTGCCGGTGGCGGCCAGGACGATCACTAGGGCTAGCAGGGCTTTGTTCTTTTGGATTTGCATGCGAAGTCGGCGCCGGACGGAATTTGGGCAGGGTTAGGGTCTTTATAAACTTGTTTGGGGGTCAGGAGGGTGACGGCTGGCTGTCAGCGCTGTCAGTTTTCTCTGTGTGTATATCCGTTTTTGCGGGTGTGGCTGATTACGGTTCCGCCCTTACGGCCATCCCTTTCAAGGTCTTAGGTAAAATCCCCTGATACTTCAGCCAGGAGGACCCGAACGATGTGGGCCGATGTTCTAGCGCGTTTCGAGAAAAAAGCACCTGCCAGTGTCATGGCCAAATTGGC
>NZ_FYDT01000099.1:0-2949 GCF_900187585.1 Pseudomonas sp. Irchel 3E19 | reverse complement strand
ATGGCGAAGCCATGGACTATCTGCAGAAACTGAGCTTCCTCGGCGCCACGGGTATCGATGTGGCGTTTGCCTATGTGCGTGGGTATGCCATTGTTAAAGGGATATTTGATGCGCTGACCGAGGGTGGTCGTGGGGGACAAATTGCTCACACACTTATCTTGGATAAAAACCAAAAAGTAATGCAGGAGTGGGTGTACAACCTAACCCCACAGGCCCTAGGCCCATTACTAATGGCTTTAAGTACTTCACCTAGGTCATTTTCTGCTGAAGATGACGAGGACAGTAAAAGCTACAACAACGACGAGGCATACCTCATTCAACAACAAGCAATTGAAAGATGCCTTAGTTGGATTTCAAAAAAAACCAATGCAAATTTGCAATTTGAAGAAGCAATTATTTGCATGAATCGTGACGGGATTCGTCCCCCGCAGGCAGGACTTATGTTCTGCAAAAACAAGTTAAAACTCGATCTATTCATGAATGAAAGGGTTTTAGGCCACATCCCGGGTAACAACAGAATGCGGGAGCGGTACTCAGAAAACGCTAAACTTCTAGGGGCGAGAATGAATAGCCACTGCACTTACTCGAGCACATATACCGGCCCTGCATTTGCACCTATTCAAGAAGTCAAGGCCTTCTACAAAGGACCAAACATTGATTAAAACAATATACGCCATAATTTTATATTCAATATTTCTACCCACCTCAGCTTTTGCAGAACTTACGAGCGATCAACAAGTAGCAAAAAATAAAGGCCTTATCCTTTATCAACAAAGTGATTGGTACGATTCTCAGCCGCTACTGAAAATCGCGGCAGATGCGGGAGACAGTACGGCGCAATATTACTTGGGAGAGGCTATCCGCCTCAGCAACCGCTACACCACCGAAGACGCAAAAAAATGGTACGAATCAGCAGCTAAGCAAGGAGATTTGTATGCAATGCTTCGGCTGAGTAATTCGCATGATTTGTGCAAGGAGATGGGGAGTTGCTCAGGTAAAAGCGATGAAGAATGGCGGAATTATGCACTACAGGTTGCAAATGAGCGCGCCGAGAAAGGCGATACTGAGGCAATGATTGTTTTATTTACCGCCAAGCAAGGTTTGCAATGGTTGGAAAAAGCAGCGACGGCAGGCAGTGGATTTGCTCAAAAAGTGCTTGCTGGTAAGTACAAAGATGGTGAAGGCTGGTTCCTTATTCCTGGCAGCCGCGAAAAAGCCGTTGAGAAATGGTTCAAAGCTTCAGCGGAGAGCGGCTACCCACCGGGTATGTACCTCTACGCAAATTTTTTATATGAAAATAAAGCAAGCAAAGAAGACGTAGGATATTGGCTAAAAAAGGCCGCTGAGTCAGGTCACATTGATGCCGCTGGTGGATATGCCCTCACTGTAGCGCATCTTCCTGACAGTTACGGATTTCCGTTGGACTTAGTAGAAGCGTATGGAATCACCTACCTTATCTCCCATTTGCAAGGCGGTGGCGTAGCCCCTGAGGATGCTAGAAGAAGCCTTCCTGAAATTGCCGAAAAGATGAGTCCTCAAGAAATCAAGGATGGGATCCGCTTTGCCAAAGATTGGGAAAAGACTCACCCACCACTTTCCTACTTTGTTCCGGCTTACGGCTACTGATCTAAGGAAGTTTATCTGTGTCCGCTTTCCGCCCTATTTTCTTGAGCATCGCCTTCTGGGTTTCCACCACATCAATTTCCAACGCCCAAGTCATTGAAAATCAAGCGGCAGCGAAAGAAACTGGAATTATGCTTTACCAGCAAAGTGCATGGACTTCCTCACAGCCTTTTTTGCAAACCGCTGCTGAAGCAGGCGATCGAGACGCTCAGTATTACTTAGGCGAGGCGATCCGATTAAGTAACCGCTACATGACAGAGGACGCCGTAAAATGGTACGAGGCCGCAGCCGAACAAGGACATCTCTATGCCATGCTGCGTCTCAGTAACAAAGAAGATCTCTGCACCGTAATCGAAACCTGCACTCAAAAAAGTGGTAAGGACTGGAGGGCGCAGGCCTTAAAAATTGCACACGAACGCGCGGAGAGAGGCGACACCGAAGCAATGGTAGCGCTCTATACAGCTAAACAAGGCTTGGAGTGGTTAGAAAGGGCTGCAGAGTCGGGTGACAACTTCGCTCAGCAACTTCTTGCGAGTGCCTACCAAAATGGAAAAGGTTGGTTCGTAATTCCTGGCAGTCGAGAAAAAGCAATCGAAAAATGGTTTAAGGCATCAGCGGAAGGAGGATTCCCTCCGGGGATGTATCTTTATGCGAACTATCTGTACGAACACAACGGAAGTAAACAAGATGTCGGAAAATGGCTTAAGAAGACTGCCGAGTCGGGGCACATTGACGCTCTAGGCGGCTACGCCCTTAATATCGCCCATCTTCCAGATAGCTATGACTTCCCCTTAGATCTAATAAAAGCGTATGGATATACATACTTAATTTCAAATCTGAAGGGAGGTGCTATCGCCCCAGAAGAAGCGAGGTTAAACCTTCCAAGGATTGCGGAGAAAATGGGGCCGGAGGAAATCAAGTCAGGAATTGAATTCGCCAAAGATTGGGAAAGAACACACCCACCACTTTCTTACTTCGATCCAATTTATGGTTATTAAAAAATCCAACCACAGAGCAAACGAAGATAGACCATGTTCTCTTCTTTAGACATGGTCTATCTATCAATGAGCCCTACCCTCACGGACACTAAACGTGGCATGCCCCTTAAGTCCCCCACATGAAGGACCTAAGTGCCTAGCAATAAATATGAGCGATTACCCCACGCGGGGGACTTCGAAAAAGAAAAGGGACGGAAAACGGGGACAGACCCTGAGGGATCCCCACAAATTTACCCTAAACTCTGCGCTTGATGGCTTACCTCATCACGCAGAGCCCGCTCCAATATTTCCAAGTGTCCTCGGCCTCCAAAATCTGTGCAACTTCGCC
>NZ_FYDT01000081.1:0-16151 GCF_900187585.1 Pseudomonas sp. Irchel 3E19 | reverse complement strand
GAAAAAAGCCGCAGCCGGCAACTGCGCGCCTTGGAACGCAAGGCACGCAAGCTGGGGATGCAGTTGGTGATGGCTGGATAGAATTTAGAGCAAAAACAATGCGTTATTTTTTGTTTGATAAGAGCTGTCGAGTGCAACGAGGCTGCGATCTTTTGATCTTAGGAAAGCAAGATCAAAAGATCGCAGCGTGCCGCAGTCCTACAGGGGTTCAGGTGATTTTCTCAAATCGCAGACAGCAAAAAGCCCGCACTAGGCGGGCTTTCTGTGGTGATCTGGCGTTCAGTGTTCCAGATGACCGAATATGGCGCAGCGGACGGGACTCGAACCCGCGACCCCCGGCGTGACAGGCCGGTATTCTAACCGACTGAACTACCGCTGCGCGAAACGCTTGAAACGAATGGTGGGTGATGACGGGATCGAACCGCCGACATTCTGCTTGTAAGGCAGACGCTCTCCCAGCTGAGCTAATCACCCTTCGCTTCGTTACGGGACGCATTATGCCACAAGTTTTCGTAAAGTGTTGATTTAATTGAAGTTTTTTTCAAAAAAATCCGAAAACCGGTAAAACGACACATCCCGCGGGTACAACCTTGGAGCAGAAAAAAACCCGCCTTGGCGGGTTTTTCCGTGGTGACCTGGCGTTCAGTGGTCCAGGTTACCGAATATGGCGCAGCGGACGGGACTCGAACCCGCGACCCCCGGCGTGACAGGCCGGTATTCTAACCGACTGAACTACCGCTGCGCTAAACACTTGAAACGAATGGTGGGTGATGACGGGATCGAACCGCCGACATTCTGCTTGTAAGGCAGACGCTCTCCCAGCTGAGCTAATCACCCTTCGCTTCGGTGTGGCGCGCATTCTACGGAGCGACCCCACCTCTGGCAAGCACTTTTTTAAATAATTTTCTCAGGCCTTCCAAAGGCTTAGAGAAGGGTTGGCCTATGCCACGGCGAAGACAATAATGCCCCCCTTTGTATAAAGGAGAGACTCACCCCATGTGGTTCAAAAACCTGCTTATCTATCGCCTGACCCAAGACCTGCCTGTCGATGCCGAGGCGCTGGAAACTGCACTGGCCACCAAACTGGCGCGTCCATGTGCAAGCCAGGAGTTGACCACCTACGGTTTCGTCGCGCCGTTCGGCAAAGGCGAAGATGCTCCACTGGTGCACGTCAGCGGTGACTTCCTGCTGATCTCTGCACGTAAAGAAGAACGCATTCTGCCGGGCAGCGTCGTGCGCGACGCGGTCAAGGAAAAGGTCGAAGAGATCGAAGCCGAGCAGATGCGCAAGGTCTATAAGAAAGAACGCGACCAGATCAAGGATGAAATCATCCAGGCGTTCCTGCCGCGCGCCTTTATCCGTCGCTCGTCGACCTTCGCCGCCATCGCGCCCAAGAAAGGCCTGATCCTGGTCAACTCGGCCAGCCCTAAACGTGCCGAAGACTTGCTCTCCACTTTGCGCGAAGTGATCGGCACCCTGCCCGTTCGTCCGCTGACCGTGAAAATGGCACCGACGGCGGTCATGACCGATTGGGTCACCACCCAGAAAGCCGCCGATGACTTCTATGTGCTGGACGAGTGCGAACTGCGCGACACCCACGAAGACGGCGGCATCGTGCGCTGCAAACGTCAGGACCTGACCAGTGAAGAAATCCAGCTGCACCTGAGCACTGGCAAAGTCGTTACCCAGTTGTCGCTGGCTTGGCAGGACAAGTTGTCGTTCATGCTCGACGACAAGATGACCGTCAAACGCCTGAAGTTCGAAGACCTGCTGCAGGATCAGGCGGAACAGGACGGTGGCGACGAAGCCCTCGGTCAACTGGATGCCAGCTTCACCCTGATGATGCTGACCTTCGGCGACTTCCTGCCGGCGCTGGTTGAAGCGCTGGGTGGTGAAGAGACGCCGCAGGGGATCTAGAGCCCAACGGAGTTCAAACGGTGGGAGCGGGCTTGCTCGCGAAAGCGGTGTGTCATTCAAATAAATATTGGCTGACCCGACGCCTTCGCGAGCAAGCCCGCTCCCACATTTGGTTTGTGGTGTTCATTTAATAATAAGGAACAAGCCATGCGCGCACTGGCTACACTCAGCCGCTTTGTCGGCAACACCTTCGCTTACTGGGTTCTGATCTTCGCCGTTGTCGCGTTCCTGCAACCGGCGTGGTTCCTCGGTCTCAAAGGCGCGATCGTGCCGCTGCTCGGGCTGGTCATGTTCGGCATGGGCCTGACCCTCAAACTCGACGATTTCGCTGCTGTTGCCCGCCATCCGTGGCGTGTGGCGCTGGGCGTGATCGCACATTTCGTGATCATGCCCGGTGTGGCGTGGTTGCTTTGCCAGGTGTTTCACCTACCGCCGGAAATCGCCGTCGGGGTGATTCTGGTCGGCTGCTGCCCAAGCGGCACCTCGTCCAACGTGATGACCTGGCTGGCGCGCGGCGATCTGGCGCTGTCGGTGGCCATCGCCGCCGTCACCACCCTCCTCGCCCCATTGCTGACCCCGGCGCTGATCTGGCTGCTGGCTTCGGCATGGCTGCCGGTATCATTCATGGAATTGTTCTGGTCGATCCTGCAAGTGGTGCTGCTGCCGATCATCCTTGGCGTGGTCGCGCAACGCCTGCTCGGTGACAAGGTGCGTCACGCGGTGGATGTGTTGCCACTGGTATCGGTGGTCAGCATCGTGATCATCGTTACTGCAGTGGTCGCCGCCAGTCAGGCGAAAATCGCCGAATCCGGGCTACTGATCATGGCGGTGGTAATGCTGCACAACAGCTTCGGCTACTTGCTGGGCTACTTCACCGGACGGCTGTTCAAGTTGCCATTGGCGCAACGCAAATCGCTGGCGCTGGAGGTCGGCATGCAGAATTCGGGATTGGGCGCGGCATTGGCCAGTGCGCATTTTTCACCACTGGCGGCGGTGCCGAGCGCGCTGTTCAGCGTTTGGCACAACATCTCCGGGGCGCTGCTATCTACTTACTTCCGGCGGATGAGCGAGAAAGAAGATGAACAGACGCTGGCTCAACGGGCCGCCGACTGATCGGGAACTTGATCCCCGGATTAATGCGCGGCACTCTATCGCGCAACGCGGGGACGACCCTGCGGCTCAATCGAGTTTTTAATCTGGGGACGACCCCGTCAATCGATGGAGGTTTGTCATGTCCTGGATCATTCTGTTTTTCGCCGGCCTGTTCGAAGTCGGCTGGGCCGTCGGCCTGAAATACACCGACGGTTTCAGCCGTCCACTCCCGACCGCACTGACCATTGCGGCCATGGCCATCAGCCTTGGCCTGCTGGGCCTTGCGATGAAGGAATTGCCGCTGGGCACCGCCTATGCAATCTGGACGGGCGTGGGTGCCGTGGGCACGGTGATTGCCGGGATCATTCTGTTTGGTGAATCGATGGCATTGATCCGGTTGGCCAGTGTGGCGCTGATCATTACCGGGTTGATCGGGCTTAAGGTCAGCGCTTAGGCCACTACCGCTTTCGCGAGCAGGCTCGCTCCCACATTCAACCGCGCTCCATCATTGGAATACGGTCAACTTTGGGAGCGGGCTTGCTCGCGAAGAGGCCCTAAAATCACCGACTATCTGACTGTCCCGCGCAACTCCCCCACCAACCCCTGCAACTTCGCCGGCTCCGCGCCTTCGACCGCAATAGCCGAACCCGCCACCAACGTCACCCGCGACCACAACCGGCGAAACACGCCCTTGTTCGGATCGCGACTGAAAAAACTCCCCCACAACCCTTGCAACGCCAACGGAATCACCGGCACCGGTGTCTCCTCGAGAATCCGCGTCAGCCCCCCCTTGAACTCGTTGATCTCGCCATCCGCCGTCAACTTGCCTTCCGGGAAGATGCACACCAGCTCACCGTCCTTCAGATATTGAGCGATGCGGGTGAAGGCTTTTTCGTAGATCTGGATGTCTTCGTTGCGTCCGGCAATCGGAATTGTCCCCGCCGTGCGGAAGATAAAGTTCAGTACCGGCAAGTTGTAGATCTTGTAGTACATGACAAAGCGAATCGGCCGACGCACCGCGCCACCAATCAGCAAGGCATCGACAAACGACACGTGGTTGCACACCAGCAAAGCCGCACCCTCATCCGGGATCGCTTCAAGGTTGCGATGCTCGACGCGGTACATGGAATGGCTGAGCAGCCAGATCATGAAGCGCATGCTGAACTCGGGAACGATTTTGAAAATGTAGGCGTTGACGCCGATGTTCAGCAGCGACACCACCAAAAACAGCTGCGGGATCGACAGTTTGACCACGCTCAGCAACACGATCGAAACGATGGCCGAGACCACCATAAACAGTGCGTTGAGAATGTTGTTGGCGGCAATAACCCGCGCCCGCTCGTTTTCGGCCGTGCGCGACTGGATCAATGCGTACAGCGGCACGATGTAGAAGCCGCCAAAAATGCCGAGGCCGAGAATATCGACCAGCACCGCCCAGGTGTGAACGAAGCCCAGCACTTCAATCCAGCTGTGGCCGGTAACGCTGTCGGGAATTCCACCGGAATGCCACCACAGCAGCAGGCCGAATACGGTCAGACCGAACGAGCCAAACGGCACCAGACCAATCTCGACTTTGCGCCCGGAGAGCTTCTCGCAAAGCATCGAACCCAACGCGATGCCCACCGAGAACACCGTGAGAATCAGGGTGACCACGGTTTCGTCACCGTGCATCCACTCCTTGGCATACGCCGGGATCTGCGTCAGATAAATCGCCCCGACAAACCAGAACCACGAGTTGCCGACAATCGAGCGCGACACCGCAGGGGTCTGGCCGAGCCCGAGTTTCAGGGTGGCCCACGACTGGCTGAAGATATTCCAGTTCAGGCGCATTTCCGGCGACGAGGCCGCCGCGCGAGGGATGCTGCGACTGGCCAGATAACCCAGTACGGCGATGCCGACGATGGCAACGGAGACAACGGGCGCATAGTGCGCCGATGACATCATGATCCCGGCGCCGATGGTGCCGGCGAGAATCGCCAGAAACGTCCCCATCTCCACCAGCCCGTTGCCACCGACCAACTCTTCCTCACGCAAGGCCTGGGGCAGGATCGAATATTTCACCGGCCCGAACAGCGCCGAGTGGGTGCCCATGGCGAACAGCGCCACCAGCATCAGCGACAGGTGATCGAAGAGGAAGCCGACCGCCCCCACCGCCATGATCGCGATTTCCCCGAGTTTGATCAGACGGATCAGCGCGTCCTTGGCGAATTTCTCGCCGAACTGCCCGGCCAGCGCCGAGAACAGGAAGAACGGCAGGATAAACAGCAGCGCGCACAGGTTGACCCAGATCGAGCGGTCGCCCTCGATGGTCAGCCGATACAGAATGGCGAGGATCAGCGACTGCTTGAACACGTTGTCGTTGAACGCGCCCAGCGACTGCGTAATAAAGAACGGCAAAAAGCGCCGGGTACGGAGCAGGTTGAACTGTGAGGGGTGGCTCATCTTCCGGGTGTACCTGTTGTTGTAGAGGGAGGCCTGGATACTTGTTATTGGAATCTCGAACCGCGATCCAGGCCACACCTTACCTAAACTTTTCAGGTTATTTCTTCAAACCTGCAATGCAGGGCGAGACAAACAGTTCGCCACGCCACGCACCTTGCACCGTGCGCTTGCCGACAATCAGCCACATCACCGCCAACATCGCCACCAATACGCAGCCGACCACGCTGAAAAAACCGAGGTTCAGCGTACTGGCCAGCTTCAGAGTCGCCAGCGAGTACACGCCCAACGGGAAGGTAAAACCCCACCAGCCAAGGTTGAACGGAATGCCGTCACGCAGATAACGCACGGTGATCAGCAACGCCATCAGCATCCACCACAGACCGAAACCCCACAGCGTAATCCCCGCCACCAGCCCAATCCCCGCAGCAATTTCGCCAATGCCCGGCAAGCCGTTGGCAGCGAAGATCGCCGGGGCATCAGCGCCCAGCAGCAACATGCCCAACGCACCGGTGCCGATTGGACCGAGGGCCAGCCAACTCGACGCGGCCATGTTTTCGTGGGGCAGTTTGTGCAGGGCCATGCGCAACAACAGGATCGTCAGCAGGCTGAACGCTACCGGTAGGGAAAATGCCCAGAGCACGTAGCTTGTGGTCAACACCACCAGTTGCGAGTGGGCGTCGGTGAGGTGCGGTGCGAGCAGCCCGCCACTGGCCGCCGCCACTTCTGCAGCCACCACGGGCAACAGCCACACGGCGGTCATCTGGTCGATGCTGTGTTCCTGACGGGTAAACATCATGTAGGGAATCAGCACGCCGCAAGCCAGCGACATCGCCACATCGAGCCACCACAGCACTTCGGCGAGTTGGATGACGCCATCGCCCCAACGCGGCAGACCGAACAGCAGAAAGCCGTTGATGATCGTCGCCAAGCCCATGGGAATGGTGCCGAAGAACATCGACACAGTGGAGTGGCCGAATATCCGTCGCGCCTCGTCGAAGAACAGAATCCACCGCGCCGCGTACGCAGCGGTAAACAGCGTGAACAACAGAATGTTGAACAGCCACAACCCTTCCGCGACTGCGTGCAAACCAGGAATGGCTACTGGCAAATTCGCCAGCGCCAAGGCCAGCACACCGGTACCCATGGTCGCGGCGAACCAGTTCGGCGTGAATTGTCGAATCACTTCACGCGGATGCTGAAGCTGGCTGAACGGCTTGATGCCGGGTTTGGCGCTGTTGGGGCAAGTCATCATGGCGTCCTCTCCTCTGGTGAGGTTGAGTCCATGGTAGATCCGAATCGAATATCTATATAACGGGTAATTTCTCTAACTGTTATCTATTTTACCAATAAGTAATTAAACGCTGCCTTCGCTCTCGATCACCAGAATCCGCGCCACGCCCTGTGGATGGGCGACGTGCACGGTGCCGACCGAGGCGTAAAAGATGTCGCCAACGTCGAGCTGCACCTGCTTTTCTTCGCCGTTTTCGCGATAGCGCATCTGCACCTGCCCATCGAGCACCACGAACACCTCCTCGCCATCGTTGACGTGCCATTTATACGGCTGATCGGTCCAGTGCAGACGCGTGGTGATGCCGTTCATGTTGGCGATATCGAGTGCGCCCCAGGCACGATCGGCGGTGAACGACTTGCTGCGAATAATCTTCATGAATCGATCCGTGAGAAGAATGACTGGCCAAGGCTAACCGAAACGGCTGTGGTTATGGAGCGCTGCACACCTTGGCCGGTTGAGGTCGCAGGCTGAGCAACAGCGCTGCCACCGCCAAGACGATTAACACCCCGCCGTACACGTCAGTCGTGGCCAGCAATCCCAGGCTGTGGGTGAAATGCCCTGCCAATAACGCCGGCAAGCAAAACGCCAGATAACTCAGCACATAAAACGCCGACATCCACCCGGCCCGCTCATGAGGCAAGGCCAGCGGCACCAGACTGCGCACCGCACCGAGGAACCCCGAGCCGAAGCCACATCCGGCCACGAGTGTGCCGAGGAAAAACAACGACAGACTGGCGCTGTGCACACCCAGCAGAATCAGCAGCAGACCGCTCGGCAGCAAGCTTGCGCCCAACTGCAAGGCGCGGGTGGCGGGACGATTGCGCAGGGTGAAGATCATCAGCGCACCGGTCACGGTCAATGCCGCCACGGTTGCGCCGCCGATCAGGTTGGAGGTGGAACCGGTGGCGGTGCGCACCAGCGATGGCGCCAGGGAGGCATAGAAACCGCCGAGCGCCCAGGTTGCGGTGTTCAGCGGCAGCACTCGCCACAACGTTGCACGCGCCTGAACCGGCACATGCAAAGTCGGCCGCAACGACGCCCACGCTCCGGCTTGCGGCGTAACGCTTTCCGGCAGGCGCCAGACGTATAACGCCTGCACCACAAACAGTGCCAGCAGCAGCCAGTAAGTCAGTTGCAACGGCGCCGGGGCAAATTCCGCCAGCAACCCGCAGCCCATGCCACCCAGCGCCATGCCCAGCAACGGCGCAACACTGTTGATCAACGGCCCTTGCTGGCGATCGGTGTCCAGCAACGTGGCGCTTAAAACGGCGGTGGCCATGCCAGTGGCGAAGCCTTGCAGCACCCGCGCACTGATCAGCCAGCCGACGCTGTCGGCATAGATAAACAGCAACATCGCCAGCGCGTTGAGCACAACGGCGGTAAAGATCACCGGTTTGCGTCCCAAATGATCCGAGAGCGAACCGACCGTCAGTAGCGCCACCAGCAGGCTCAGGGCGTAGACCCCGAAAATCAGGGTCAGCACCGCTGCCGAGAAGTGCAGTTGATCCTGATACAGGTGGTACAACGGCGTCGGCGCAGTGGAAGCGGCGAGAAAACTCAGTAAGGTGATCGCCAGAAACCACAGATTCGAACGATGTGAAACAGGGCTATTCATGTGCACACTCCGCAAAAGCTAATTTTTTGCTTTTGCGGAGTGTGCTACCGCCCAACGCTTAAAGCAAATTCTTTGTGTTAAGGTCTGCCGCATGGCTATTAAAGAAGGTTTACGCCCGGGTGGTCGCAGCGCCCGGGTACAAGAGTCGATTCATTCGGCAGTTCAAGCGCTTCTGCAAGAACAGGAGCGTTCGACCGTGACCGTGCCGCAAATCGCGGCGCGCGCCGGGGTGACGCCGTCGACCGTCTATCGACGCTGGGGTGATCTGGCAGCCTTGCTGGCCGACGTCGCCCTCGCCCGCATGCGCCCTGATAGCGAGCCGGCAGAAACCGGCAGTCTGCGCAGCGATATCCGCGCGTGGGCCGAGCAGTATCTGGACGAGATGAGCTCGGAGCCGGGGCGCAACATGATGCGCGACGTGCAGGCGAGTGCGACGCCGGGGTATTGCGTGACGATTATCGGGGCGCAGTTGCAGACCATCATCGAGCGGCATCCTGATGAGATCGCGCCGAGCGTTGATCATCTGATCAATCTGGTGGTGGCGCCGGTGGTGTTCCGCATTCTGTTTTCAGCGGCGGCGCTTGAAGTGGAGGAATTGCACAGGTTGATTGATATCGCGTTGCAGCCGGACTGACGCCTTCGCGAGCAAGCACGCTCCCACATTTGAAATGCATTCCCCTGTGGGAGCGGGCTTGCTCGCGAAGAGGCCCGGCCAGTCACCATAAATACCACCCGGTTCCATTCCTGCGACACCCCGCCACGCCACGACCTTGGTCGACACTGACTAAGCGCCACACTCATGCGAGACTGTCCGCCCGGGCAGGAGTGCCGGGGAGTCTTCTGTCGGGAGTGTTGCATGCCGTTGTCCACCGGGCTGATCGCCGTCGTCGCCCTGGCCTATATGGCCATCATGTTCGCCATCGCCTTCTACGGCGACCGTCGCAGTGCGCCGCTGCCGCCGCGAGTGCGTGCCTGGGTGTACAGCCTGTCACTGGCGGTTTATTGCACCAGTTGGACGTTTTTCGGCGCGGTGGGTCAGGCTGCCGAGCAACTGTGGTCATTCCTGCCGATCTACCTCGGGCCGATCCTGCTATTGGTCGGCGCGCCGTGGGTCCTGCAAAAAATGGTGATGATCAGCAAGCAGGAGAACATCACCTCCATCGCTGACTTTATCGCCGCGCGCTACGGCAAATCGCAATCGCTGGCGGTGGTCGTGGCGCTGATTTGTCTGGTTGGCGTCCTGCCCTACATTGCCCTGCAACTCAAAGGTATTGTCCTCGGCGTGAACCTGTTGATCGGCGCCGGTGCCGACGCCATGGGCACCCGCGCCCAAGACACCGCGCTGATTGTGTCGCTGGTACTGGCGCTGTTCACCATCGTCTTCGGTACGCGCAACCTCGACGCCACCGAACACCACCGCGGCATGGTGCTGGCGATCGCGTTTGAGTCACTGGTCAAGCTGTTCGCGTTTCTCGCCGTCGGCGCCTTCGTCACCTATGGCCTGTATGACGGCTTCGACGATCTGTTCAATCAGGCGATGCTCGCCCCGCGCCTGGAGGAATACTGGAAGGAAACGATTAACTGGCCGTCGATGGTGGTGCAGACCGGGGTGGCGATGATGGCGATCATTTGTCTGCCCCGGCAGTTCCACGTCACAGTGGTCGAGAACATCGATCCGCAGGATCTGCGCCTGGCCAAATGGGTGTTCCCCGCCTACCTCGCGTTGGCCGCGCTGTTTGTAGTCCCGATCGCCCTGGCCGGTCAGATGCTGCTGCCCAGCGACGTATTGCCGGACTCGTTCGTGATCAGCCTGCCACTGGCCCAGGCCCATCCGGCGCTGGCGATGCTGGCGTTTATTGGCGGCGCATCGGCGGCGACCGGCATGGTCATCGTCGCCAGCGTGGCGTTGTCGACCATGGTCTCCAACGACATGCTGTTGCCGTGGCTACTGCGACGCAATAACGCCGAGCGCCCGTTCGAAGTGTTCCGCCAGTGGATGCTGTCGGTGCGCCGGGTCAGCATCGTAGTCATTCTGTTGCTGGCATACGTCGCCTATCGCTTGCTCGGCTCGACCGCGAGCCTGGCGACCATCGGTCAGATTGCCTTCGCTGCGGTGACGCAACTGGCCCCGGCCATGCTCGGTGCGCTGTACTGGAAACAGGCCAACCGGCGCGGTGTGTTCGCCGGCCTCGCCGCCGGGACGTTCCTGTGGTTTTACACATTGATCCTGCCGATTGCCGCACGCAGCCTCGGCTGGTCGCTGGACACCTTCCCCGGCCTCGCCTGGCTGCACAGCAACCCGCTGAACCTGCCGATCACACCGTTGACCCAAGGCGTGGTGCTGTCGCTGGCGGGCAACTTCACCTTGTTCGCCTGGGTCTCGGTATTGTCCCGCACCCGCGTGTCGGAGCACTGGCAGGCCGGGCGCTTCATCGGTCAGGAAATCAGCGCCCGCCCGAGTGCACGTTCGATGCTGGCGGTGCAGATCGACGATTTGCTGCAACTGGCGGCACGCTTTGTCGGTGAAGAACGCGCGCGGCAGAGCTTTATCCGTTTCGCCTACCGCCAAGGCAAAGGCTTCAACCCGAATCAGAACGCCGACGGTGAGTGGATCGCCCACACCGAACGCCTGCTGGCCGGTGTGCTTGGCGCATCGTCGACGCGAGCGGTAGTAAAAGCCGCCATCGAAGGTCGGGAAATGCAACTGGAAGACGTCGTCCGCATCGCCGACGAAGCCTCGGAAGTCTTGCAGTTCAACCGCGCGCTGTTGCAAGGCGCCATCGAAAACATTACCCAGGGCATCAGCGTGGTCGACCAGTCGCTGAAGCTGGTGGCGTGGAACCGCCGCTATCTGGAGTTGTTCAACTACCCGGACGGCCTGATCAGCGTCGGCCGACCGATTGCCGACATCATTCGCTACAACGCCGAACGCGGCTTGTGCGGTCCCGGCGAAGCGGAAGTCCACGTCGCCCGGCGCCTGCACTGGATGCGCCAGGGTCGCGCACACACTTCTGAGCGGCTGTTCCCCAACGGCCGGGTGATTGAGCTGATCGGCAACCCGATGCCCGGCGGCGGTTTCGTCATGAGTTTCACCGACATTACTGCGTTCCGCGAAGCCGAACAGGCGCTGACCGAGGCCAACGAGGGACTGGAGCAACGGGTCAGCGAACGGACGCAGGAGCTGTCGCAACTCAACGTCGCGCTGACCGAAGCCAAAGGCACCGCCGAGGCCGCGAACCAATCAAAAACCCGTTTCCTCGCCGCGGTCAGCCATGACTTGATGCAGCCGTTGAACGCCGCGCGCCTGTTCTCCGCCGCCCTCTCCCATCAGGACGACGGCTTGAGCAGCGAGGCGCAAAAACTGGTGCAGCACCTCGACAGTTCGTTGCGCTCGGCGGAGGACTTGATCAGCGATCTGCTGGATATTTCCCGTCTGGAAAACGGCAAGATCAACCCGGATCGCAAGCCATTCGTGCTCAATGAACTGTTCGATACACTCGGTGCCGAGTTCAAGGCACTGGCCCACGAACAAGGCTTGAGCTTCCGCGTGCGTGGCAGCCACTTGCGCATCGACAGCGACATCAAATTGCTGCGGCGGATTCTGCAGAACTTCCTGACCAACGCTTTCCGCTACGCCAAAGGCCCGGTACTGCTGGGTGTGCGTAGACGCGACGGGGAATTGTGTCTGGAGGTGTGGGATCGCGGGCCGGGTATTCCGGAAGACAAGCAGCAGGTGATTTTCGAAGAATTCAAACGCCTCGACAGCCATCAGACCCGCGCTGAAAAAGGCCTGGGACTGGGCTTGGCGATCGCTGATGGTTTATGTCGCGTGCTCGGCCATACATTGCGTGTGCGCTCGTGGCCGGGGCGCGGCAGCGTGTTCAGCGTCAGTGTGCCGCTGGCGCGCACACAAACCCTGCCGGCGAGCGCCGCTGTCGAAATGAATGGCCAGTTACCGAATGGCGCACGGGTGCTGTGTATCGATAACGAAGACAGCATTCTGATCGGCATGAACAGCCTGTTAAGCCGCTGGGGCTGTCAGGTGTGGACGGCGCGCAATCGTGAGGAATGTGCGGCGTTACTTAAGGATGGCGTGCGGCCACAACTCGCATTGGTGGACTACCACCTCGATCACGGCGACACCGGGACTGAGTTGATGGCGTGGTTGCGCACGACGTTGGGCGAGCCGGTACCGGGGGTGGTGATCAGCGCGGATGGGCGACCGGAGACGGTGGCGCAGGTGCATGCGGCGGGGCTGGATTATCTGGCCAAACCGGTGAAACCGGCGGCGTTGCGGGCGTTGCTGAGTCGGTATGTGCCGTTGTAGGTGGTGACTTCACTGACGCCTTCGCGAGCAAGCCCGCTCCCACCGTTTGAAATGCATTCCAATGTGGGAGCGGGCTTGCTCGCCAAGCGTTTGCGGCTATTCCGGTAATTCAACCAAGCCATCGACATCGGTCATCGCCCGCTCCAGCAGATCCGCTGGCAAACTCTTGCTCGCCCGCGCACCGAGCAGCTTGAGCTGCTCGCTGCGGCTGACCAGGTTGCCGCGCCCTTCTGTCAGCTTGTTGCGCGCCGAACTGTAGGCTTTGTCCAGTTGCTGCAGACGATTGCCGACCTCGTCCAGATCCTGAATGAACAACACGAATTTGTCGTACAACCACCCGGCGCGCTCGGCAATTTCCCGGGCGTTCTGGCTCTGGCGTTCCTGCTTCCACAGGCTGTCGATCACGCGCAGAGTCGCCAGCAATGTGGTCGGGCTGACGATCACGATGTTGCGATCGAAGGCGTCCTGGAACAGCGTCGGCTCAGCCTGCAATGCTGCGGAAAACGCGGCTTCGATCGGCACGAACAGCAAAACGAAATCCAGGCTGTGCAAGCCTTCCAGGCGTTTGTAATCCTTACCGGACAAGCCCTTGACGTGGTTGCGCAGCGACAGCACGTGCTGCTTGATCGCGATCTGCCCGAGGGTATCGTCTTCGGCGGCCACGTATTGCTGATAGGCCGTGAGGCTGACCTTGGAGTCGACCACCACCTGTTTGTCGCCCGGCAAGTAAATGATTACGTCCGGCTGGAAGCGCTCGCCATCCGGGCCTTTGAGGTTGACCTGCGTCTGGTACTCGCGGCCCTTCTCGAGACCTGCATGTTCCAGCACGCGCTCAAGAATCAACTCCCCCCAGTTACCCTGGGTTTTCTGGCCTTTGAGGGCGCGGGTCAGGTTGGTCGCTTCATCGCTCAGGCGCAGGTTGAGCGCCTGCAAACGCTCCAGCTCCTTGGCCAGCGAGAAGCGCTCGCGGGCCTCGGCCTGATAGCTTTCTTCCACGCGTTTTTCGAAGGACTGGATGCGCTCTTTAAGCGGATCGAGCAACTGGCCGAGGCGCTGTTGACTGGTCTCGGCGAAACGCTGCTCGCGTTCGTCGAAGATCTTGCCTGCCAGTTCGGCGAACTGCGCACGCAGCTCATCGCGCGAGCCTTGCAGGTCGTTGAGGCGTTGCTGATGGCTTTCCTGCTGTTCGCGCAATTCGGCATTGAGCGAGGCCGCCTGAGCGTCGAGGCGACGCAGTTCGGCTTCCTTGCTGGCGCGCTCGAGGTTCCAGGCGTGGGACGCATCCCGGGCATCGTCACGCTCGATCTGCAGTAGCTCGACTTCGCGACGCAGCGCCGCCAATTCAGCCTGTTTGGCCGCGTTGGCCTGGCCGAGATCGGCGATCTCATCGCGGCTGGCATCAAGCTGAGCGTTGAGCCCGTCCTGTGCCAGTTGCGCCATGGCCAGACGTTCTTCCATCAAGGCCACTTGCGCTTGCCCGTTGCTCGCCCGGCGCTGCAGTTGCCAGGCCAGTGCCAATAACGGCAGCCCAGCGCCTGCGAGACCGAGCAATACGCTGGTCAAGTCCATAGCCATAGCGACTCCTGCCGATCCGATAAAGCCTGAAGGGTAACCAAGGTGTCAGAACTTGGACAGCTCAGTCTTCGATGAGCCCGAGTTCCTGCTGCGCACGACGATCACCGGCGCGAGCGGCCTGACGCAAAAGATCCTGGCCAATGCGGCGATCGCGGGCATTGCCGCACTCACGACACATCAATTGACCGAGACGGCTCTGCGCGACGATCACGCCTTCGCGCGCCGGTTGCTTGAGCAGGCGGCCAGCAAGGTGTTTGGCATTATGGCTGTCGCTCAGGCACGGGCTGTCGAGCAGCCATTCGGCGACGCGCACGGAAAATCGCTTGGGAGGGGTAACACGAGGAGACTGAGAGGTAACAGAGTCTGATACTGAGCGAAACTTCATAAAACACTGTGGGACAGATCGGAAGGCGCGCCACTCTACTCTCTTTTTCTTACAGGTAAAGCCGAAAAACAACCCGGCACGCCCGTCCTAGAGCAAGCGCTCGGGACAATCCACAGAAGCTGTGGATAACTCAGTGGACAACCGCCCTCCAACCCCCGCAAAGCCTTGTAGAATGGGGCCCGCAGTCAAACTGACGATTTTTTCACCAACAAAAAAAAGCGATGTTTTTCATTGACTTAAACTTTCGTTACAGGCAGCCACCGGGGTCAGGATTGATGTGACAGTGTCGTTACAGCCCGCGCAACTAATGTGCACAAGTACCTGTTACCCGGTTATATGAATGCACAGTTTCGAGTCGTTTAGGCCATTTGCCTGGGGTAAAGCCCACTGACAAGCGGCGCCATGAAAAAAGCTTCACCGACCGACGGTCGGGATCTGAGCCAATCAGGGCAACCAAACGGATCGCCAAGCAAAATCGGCAAAGGATTTCAATCTTTTTCCATCCAGCGTTTGCTTTACCCATTTCGATCCGATACTATCCGCGGCGTTAGTACCAAGCTGAAAGTCAATTCCGGTCGAACACATCCCCACGGTCAACCTTCTTCACAGAAGGCTTACACCGAGAAAGCGGGAACGACCCCTCGATGGTTTCCAGGTAAATCTTGTGACGGCACTGCCTTTGAATGAATGCAAAGGGTGTTGCGAAGACCACTTACTCTGACCGAACCAACCTGCAAATTGATCAGGATCTTCACCCCGGGCCCAGAACCTTTGCCCTTGATGTGTTGCCTGCCCTCCTAAGTACCTACCTGCCAGCCCAAGCGCGCCAACTTATCAGCGCTTCAAACTGGCTGCTTTGTTCCAGTCGGGTTCTTTGTTCGACCAATGGTGGTCGACATTACTGGAACGTTTTAACGTTGCACGGTTCTTATCCGTGTCATTTGTAGGAACACCTAATAACTATGTCTACTCAAATCCATACTCAGGATGCCATTCGCACCCTAACCAAGGCTTTTGCACCAATGAACTGCCTGATCATGGCCGCTCGCAAAGGCTGCTTCAGCTTCACCGTGGTCAATGAACACGGAATCGCCCGCCACAGCGAGCGTCTGTACCCCGATCAATACTCCAGCGCCGAACCGCTGCAGGCCGTGATCGACCGTACACGTCAGGCACTGGTTGCCTGAAAAGCCGAAAAGGCTGCAAAAGCAAAAGCCTCGCTTAAAAAGCGTAATGCTGTTCACTTAAGCGGAGCAGCCTTACGGTCCACCGGAAACCGGTTTTTTGAAATCTTCGCCGTCCTTGGCCTCGAAGGCCTTGGGCGGTGATCCAGAAACAGCCCGCCAACGCCTTTTCTAAGTTCCGCCAACCGTCTACCCATCGCTGAAACAGGATTGGCCGCTGCCATCACGATCAACTGCACGGCGATGTACTGGCAAGCCGGCTTGAAACGGATGTCCGACGGCGCTCGACCAAACGCGACTGCTGCCTGACTTGCCTCCCGACG
>NZ_FYDT01000042.1:0-52922 GCF_900187585.1 Pseudomonas sp. Irchel 3E19 | reverse complement strand
GAGCACGAGGCCTGCGGCCTCGCGTTTGAATTCAGCGGAAAAAGAACGACGTTGTTTGGTCATCAGACACCTCTATCTGGCGAGCATTCTCGCCTAAATGGGTGTCCGGTTTCATTAGACCACTACATCACCGCCTCACACGTCGCGAAGAACAAATGCCGCCGGCAATGGTGGAACTCCTTCGCGCAATGCTTCCCACAAATGCAAGGAGGCGCTGGTGTGATAACGCTTTCGGGAACGAATCAGGTATGCAGAGCGATGCAAATCGGGTGCAGAAATCGGTCGAGCCCCGTCAAGCATGTTCAAGCTGAGCGCCGCCATGGTGTTCATGACAGCCGTCACATTGTTGTAGCGCGTAGCCTCTGCCAAATCAGACAAAATATCTGACTCAAGATAAATGCACGGCTTAAGACGGGCCTTGGCAAAGGCTGCGTCTAATTGCCGTCGCATCATGTACTCGCTGGGCAGCAAAGCCAATTTACCTTGGGCAAGCGTTACCAAATCAATGCTTTCTCCGTTGTGCGGCGCGTTGCTGATCGCCACAAACTGCTCCTGGAAGCACTTCGTAATCTCCAGGTCCGCAGAAGGTTCAGGATCAAATGTCACCGCCAGTTCAAAATCTCCGCGCAGGACACCATCGGTCAATGCCTGCGCGCTACGCCGGCGTAGAGATACCGACAAAGCCGGCCATTGCTCCTGAGCCCGGCGGACAACCGGTAAAACCCAACATTCGCCATAGGATTGTACGAGCCCTACGCGCACCAACCCGCCAACCTCTTGCGAGCGATCGCTGATGCTGCGCAATGCCGCTTGGAGATCGCCAAGGCAAGCTGAAATCTGCAGATGAAGTTGATTGGCCGGTTGTGTCGGTCTGGCGCGCCCCCCACTGCGATCAAATAGCCTAAGTCCGAGCGTCATCTCCAGAGCTGCAATTTGTTCAGACAAGGCAGGTTGCGAAATCGAACATGATTTCGCGGCTTCGTTAAAGCTGCTGCATTCCATCGCTGCGCTGAAATAGCGCAATTGGCGCAACGAAATGGCTTCTAGAGGGTCGCGATTTTTAATAGGTTTTTCCGATGGCTTTTAAAGAAAAAAGTGAATTTACCTTGGCAAATCCTATTGGAGATACTGGTGGCCGTCAAATGCGGTGGTAGCCAGCCTTTACACCGCAACCTTTTTTCTCTCTCCTGGCCAAACGGGTTTGCCATGCCACATATCAAAATTGAAGCAAGCGCTGGGATTATCGATGTCATCGACTGGGCAAATGTCTTGAACAAGTTGCACACCGGGCTGGCCAATGAGGGCTGGGCCAGGCTGTCAGATCTTAAATCCCGCATCCACCCCTGTACCGCGGCTGTTTCAGCTGATGATCCGAGCGCCCAACAAGTCATCGCGACGTTGGTTCTGACTAATCCAAGGCCTGCTGAAATGCAGCAAGCGATGATCCAGATGGTTCTGGAGTACCTTGGACAAGCCATTGATGCCACCCACCCGGATCAGTGGGTTCAATGCTGCGTCTTTCTGCAGCCGGTTCCCAAACACGATTACATCAAGCAGCAGTGGAACCCTCCGAGTTCAGCGTAACCGAGCAATACCACAACGATTTGTGAGTCACATTTTCCTAACAACAAGAAGCAGACAAAATGAAAAACTCTATTTTCCGCATTGCACTTTTGCTCGCAGGCAGCCCTCTTTTATTGGCGGCTTCACCCACTCAAGCCCAGGATGTCGTCCGTCTCGGCAATCTCAAACTGGCACATTTCGGGGCCGTCTCGTACATGAAGGACCATTGCAGCAAATACGGTTTGAAGGTTGAAGAGCGGGTTTTTTCTAAAGGTACTGACATGCTTCCGGCAATCATCTCGGGTGACCTCGACATCGCCGCTTTTGGCTCGGAGGCAGCCATTTCGGGGCGCTCTAACGGTGTGCCAATCTTTGCTCTGGCTGGTTTCTCGACCGGGGGCGCGCGCATCATCGCCGGAGCCGACAGTGGCATCAAAAGTATGAAAGACCTTAAAGGCAAGCGTGTCGCCGTCACTCGCGGTACTGCGCTGGAGCTAATGCTCTATGGAGAGCTTGAGCTTGCGGGCCTGACCTGGTCTGACAAGCCGGGCAAGGATGTGCAGGTAGTTTTCCTCGCTTTTGCCGATCTCAACAATGCCTTGGTCACCAAGCAAATAGACGCGATGAATCAAGCCGAGCCGCAGGCAACACAAGCACTCAGCAAGAACATCGGAATCGAAATCACCAAGCCCTATAACACAGCCATGGGTAGCCCTTCTCGTCTGCTCGTCATGACCGAAAAAATGTACAAGGAAACCCCCGACGTCGCGCAGCGTGTTGTTACCTGTTTTGTAGAGTCGACCGTACTATTCAACAAAGATATGGCTTTGGCCGACAAATACGTGCGCGAGCAGATGTTCAAGGGACAACTCACTCCACAGGACTTCAAGGACGCCATGGAAAATGCGCAATACACGTACGACGTTACCCTTGAGCATATCGACATCACCACCAGTTACATGGCCAAGTATGGTGCGGGCAAGATGAGCAAGCCACCGAAGGCGGCCGAGTGGGTCAAGCTTGACTTGCTGCAAAAGGCTAAGGCCGATCTGAAGGTGACGCAATGATGCACAAACTCAAGAGCTTAGCCGAGGGGCTGCTGGTCCCGGTCGTGATATTGATTCTCTGGGAAGCTGGTTCGCGTTTCGGGTTGTTCTCGGCGATTCTTCTGCCTTCTCCCACTGCAGTCGCAATCAAGTGGTGGGCCTATCTGCTGCCGCTGCAATCGCAGGAACCCCACCAGAGCTATCTCGCCTGGCTATTCTCCGGCGAACTACTGCATGACGCTTACTCCAGCCTCTACCGCGTGATCGTCGGTTTCATCATCGGTGCCGCGCTGGCGTTGCCCGTCGGCCTTCTAATGGGGGCCAGCAACCGTATCTACCAGCTGCTCAACCCGTTGATGCAGATACTGCGGCCGATTCCACCCATTGCTTATATTCCGCTGGCTATCCTCTGGTTCGGGCTGGGCAATCCACCGTCCTTCTTCCTGATTGCCATTGGTGCTTTCTTCCCTGTATTGATGAATACCATTGCCGGTGTCCGTCAGGTCGATGGAATCTACCTGCGCGCTGCACGTAATCTCGGGGTTAATCAGTGGACGATGTTTAGCCGCATCATCCTGCCAGCCGCGACGCCCTACATCCTGGCGGGTGTGCGCATCGGTATCGGCACCGCGTTTATCGTCGTGATCGTTTCCGAAATGATTGCGGTCAACGACGGCCTGGGCTTCAGGATTCTTGAGGCTCGGGAATTCATGTGGTCGGACAAAATCATCGCAGGCATGATCACCATCGGCATGCTCGGACTCCTTATCGATACCGCTGTCAGTCGACTAAATAACCATTTGCTGCGCTGGCATCGCGGCCTGGAGCAATAGCATGGCCCAAATCATCATCAACAACGTACAGAAGGTCTTTAAGACGCCGGGCAAGGATGTCATTGCGTTGAAGAATATCAATCTGGAGATCAAGCAGGGGGAGTTCGTTTGTTTGCTCGGCCCTTCGGGCTGTGGCAAGTCAACGCTACTCAACGCCGTGGCTGGCTTTGCGCTGCCTTCGGGTGGGGAGATTACCGTTGAGGGCAAGAACATCATCGGGCCTGGCCCGGATCGTGGCATGGTGTTTCAGGAATACGCACTGTTCCCGTGGATGAACATTTCTCAGAATATTGCGTTTGGCCTTGAAGTACAGAAGAAGTCGAAGTCGGAGATCGATTCGACGGTCAATCAGTTGCTGGCGTTGTTGCACCTCACTGATTTCCGCGACCGTTTTCCGAAAGATTTGTCCGGTGGCATGCGCCAGCGTGTAGCCATTGCCCGTGTGTTGGCGCTTGATTCGCCAATCATGCTGATGGATGAACCCTTCGGTGCTCTCGATGCGCTGACCCGGCGCAATTTGCAGGATGAATTGCTGCGCATCTGGGAGAAGCTAGGCAAGACGATTCTCTTCGTCACCCACTCGATAGAGGAGTCGATCTATCTCGCTGACCGTATTGTTGTAATGACTTATCGCCCAGGTACGGTCAAGCGCGATCACATTGTCGAGATACCCCGGCCGCGTGATCCGGCTTCGCCAGAGTTCAACAAACTGAAACGCGAACTTGGCCTGTTGGTCATGGAGGAGCAGCAGCGCCATTCCAATGATGAAATGAAACTTGCCACGGGCGACTGATAAAAGACCGAGAATATTGTTCAGAAGCAACATCTGAACCCCATTCAATCAGTTTTTAAACACCCAATCGTCACACCGCGCTATGACAAGGTGTGACGATTATCTTTTAGAGTATTGGCCTCTCGTGTCTTGTTGCTGTCTATCTGGCGATCGAAGGAAAAATTCTGGTCCAACATTTCGATAACGCTGAACTACCAGTCCTCTAGTGTCTGGCTATCCAATTGCGCAACGCGAGAAATAATGTAATCGCGCAAAGTGCGTATCAACGGGGTGATCTGGCGTCGGCTCGGCAACACCATGAAGAGTGGCGCCGGCTCGGTCGTCCAATGGGGACACAAGGCCTGGAGATGCCCTTGCGCAAGATCCTTGGCCACGTCTAAACGCGCCTTGTAGGCGATACCTTTACCCAGCAGCGCCCAAAGCCGCACGGCGTCGCCGTCGTTGGACACATTGATGCTCCTGACGCGCACGGTAATCTGCGGCTCATCCCCCAAAGAGAAGCGCCATCTGTCACGCACGTTGTCGCCTAGCATAAAGCACAGGCAGGCGTGGTCGGTCAGTTCGTGGGGGCTTGAGGGCGTGCCATGCCTGGACAGATAAGCGGGTGAGGCGCAAAGCACTCGACGGTGCGTCGGTGCCAGCGGGAGAGCCACAAGGCTGGAGTCTGGGGGTTGACCATAGCGGAAGGCCGCATCGACAGGCTCGCTGTACACATTGGCCATGCGATCTGACAGTTGCAGGCGGATTTCAACCTGTGGGTGCACATTCTGGAAGTCGTTGAGCCAGGGCAGCAGCAGGTTACGGCCGAAGTCGGACGATGCCGCGAGCTTGAGAACGCCCTGCAGAACCGGATCGCCCACGGTGATTTGCTGCGCGGCTTTCTGCAGTGTCTGTAAGGCCGGACGGCAATCTTCCAGGAAACGTTCGCCGTGTTCTGTCAGACGCAGGCTGCGAGTCGACCGCACGAATAGTTGCACGCCCAGTTCCGCTTCCAGACGTTTAAGCGCAGCGCTTGCCGCGGCCGGCGTCAGGTCGAGCTTGCGAGCGGTCGCAGATAGGCTTCCGGTGTCAACGGTACGTACAAAAATCTCAAGATCCTGTAGGGCTTTCATCGGTACGCGGGGCTCTCTGCTGGGCATATTTTCAAATATTATTTGAATATACCTTCTCGAAATAGGCTGTTCTTCAAATTATTTTGTTCGTGGATGATCAACACTCATCCACGGGATGTCAGGCGCTCAACAACCTGATCCGATTGCTCTTTGCCCTGCATGCCGCTTGACGTATGGCCGTTGTGATCAACGACTCAAAGTGAAAGCCAAATCTGAGAGAGACTTATGAAAGCCGATGATCGAGACCAACCGTCTATCCAGACGCCCGATAATCCACAGCGACGCACTTTTCTCCAGCACGCGGGGGTAGGTGTCGCCGCCCTCGCAGCCACGACTTTAGTCAATCAGGCATCAGCAGCGTCGGTTCCCGCTCTCGAGGACGGCAACAAAGGCAAGGTCGCTGGCAAGCAGGGGAAGTTTTGGCCCGGTGATACGCGCCTGGTAGTTTCAGTGTCGATGCAGTTCGAGGCCGGTGGTCAGCCTGCGAAAGGCACGGACAGCCCGTTCCCTCGTGTAGATTTTCCAGACAGTGTGCCTTCGGATGCTGCCGCGAATACCTGGTTTGCCTACGGCTACCGGGAAGGTATACCGCGAATGCTTGATCTGTGGGATCGCTACGGAGTGAAAGTCACTTGTCACATGATCGGCGAAGCCGCTCAGCGTCACCCGGAGTTGGCCAGGGAAATAGTGAGGCGCGGCCATGAAGCGTCTGGTCACGGGCCGCGCTGGAGTTCTCAATATGCGATGGGGCGAGATGAAGAGCGAGTGTTTTTACAACAAGCGCGGGACATGGTCGCAGAAGTAACGGGCCAGAGTCCTGCGGGGTACAACTGCAATTGGTTACGGCGTGGCCCAAATACGCTATCACTGCTGCAAGAGTTGGGTTATCTCTATCATATTGACGATCTTAGTCGTGACGAGCCTTTTATTGAGAAGGTGAATAATAAAGACTTTGTGGTAGTTCCGTATACATTGCGCAATAACGACATCCTGTTGGTTGAGGGTCGTAATTATTCACCAAGTCAGTTTTTGGAACAGATAAAATTAGACTTTGATCAGTTGTATGAAGAGAGCAGTACTCGCCGTCGAATGATGTCTGTCAGCGCCCATGATCGCATCAGTGGCTCCCCTCAAATGGTTCGTGTATGGGGAGAGTTTTTGAAATATGCTAATAGTCATGCGGGCGTGAAGTTTATGCGTAAGGATGAAATCGCTCGCTACACCCTGGAAAGTCCACTCTCGTATAGAGAGTCAGAAACGATATAGGTTAGATCAGGTTTGCCCACCCTATAGGTTTTGAAGAGATTTAAGTTTCATCCCGATCAAGGATCATGAGAACCCGCGATATTCGACCATAACGCGAATGTTCTGGATGGTTTCGGTGAACATAAGTTTTACGAGCAGGCTCGCTCCTGCAGAAGCCAGAACTGATGAGCGCCGGGTAAAATTTTCAAGGACCTTGAAAAAGATGGTTTTAAATGGCTTTCGGTAGGCTGTGATTTTATCATCACCCCGATAAATTGCGTATGAGGCGCTGTATGTCCATGAATATAAAAGTTGTTAATTGGCTGTCATTGTTGATCACCACCATGCTGGTTGTATTGTCGGTTAGTTCGTTTTTTATCTACTCCATTTCGAGCTGGACGCTAATGTCGCTAGTGGGGTTGATCGTGTTGCTGGTGTTGTCTTTTTTTTCGCTATGGCAACGTCCATACTCGTTTTTTGCATGGCTTGCTACGATGTTTTCATTGCTTGTAGTCGGTCGTTTATTTTCCACTATGCGCCTCAGCGCCTTGAGTGAAACCGGATCAGCGCTCGATCCGCTACTTCTGGCAGAAACGGGTCCTGGATTACCTTGGGTAACCTGGACGTGTGTAGGGTTATTTGTCTTGTTGATGCTAAAGCTCTGGAGCATTATTCAGCACGATCGCAGTGTGGCTGGTACAAGTTCAGAGCAATGGGGCATGACCGCAATCAGGGTTTATGTCGGTTTGATGTTCATTGCTCATTTCGCCGGGCATTTGTTCGCCGGCCCCCAGGCGTTTGAAGTGTTTCGTAATTACTTCGGGAGTATAGGCCTGCCGTATCCAGCCTATTTTGTGGTGCTGGCCGGGCTAATAGAGTTGGCTGTAGCGTTTGGGCTGGCGTTTGGCTTTCTAACGCGTTTGGCGGCCTTCGGCGGCGCCGTGTACCTGCTGGTGTCCGTTGGAATGGGCGGACACTACGGCGTGGGTTACATATGGGTGTTGCCTACGGGGGGCTGGGAGTTTCCTGCTCTCTGGGCCTTTGTTGTAGGGGTTTTTGCATTTACGGGAGCCGGTCCTGTTTCTGTTGATAATTACCTGCGAACTCCGCGCCGCTGATATATGACGGTTAGGGCTCTACAACAGCCACTTTGATCTCTGCTGGCTTTGTTAAGGGGTTGCGATTGCCTGCGCCAATTGCGTCTGCCTACCGAGCAGGCCAATAGCCGTGCGCATTATCCGGATTAACTGGAATATGTTTCCCGAACTGAGTCGATTATCAAGAAATCCCCTCGTGGATATTCTGTAGTCATTGCCCCCCGACGATTTACCAGGAGACACTGATGTCCACACTTTTCACACTAGGCGTTGTTGGTCAACTTAACACGCCCAACCGTGTAGTCATGGCACCCATGACTCGATCGCGCAGCACCCAGCCTGGCGATGTGCCGAACGCCATGAACGCGTTGTATTACGCGCAGCGTGCGTCGGCTGCGTTCATTGTTACTGAAGCCACGCAGATTTCGCCCCAGGGCAAGGGCTATTCCTTCACCCCAGGGATTTACAGTGAAGAACAGGTCGCAGGCTGGCGCTTGGTGACCGATGCGGTGCATGCCGCTGGCGGACGTATTTTCCTGCAGTTGTGGCATGTAGGGCGCATGTCGCACCCTGACTTCCACAATGGCGAATTACCGGTCGCGCCTTCCGCGATTGCGTTTGATGGCAGCATCTGGAAAGTGGATGCCGAATCGGGTGTCGGCAGTATGGCCCAGTGCCCGATACCACGGGCACTGGAGCGCGACGAAATCCACGCTATCGTCGACGATTATCGTAAGGCTGCGCGTAATGCCATGACGGCAGGTTTCGACGGTGTCGAAGTGCATGGGGCCAATGGCTACCTGATCGACCAGTTCCTGCGTACCACGTCGAACACGCGTACGGATGAATACGGCGGATCTCGCGAGAACCGCCTGCGCTTTCTCAAGGAAGTCATGGATGCGGTAGTTGATGAAGTCGGGAGCGATCGCACGGCGATACGGATTGCGCCGTTTCTTACAGCGCGCGGCATGGCCTGCCCGGACATTCTGCCGACTTTGCTGGAGGCAACCAGCTATTTGCAGGACAAGGGCATTGCGTACCTGCACCTGGTCGAAGCGGACTGGGATGATGCCCCCAAGTTTCCCGAGGACTTCCGCCAAGCCGTGCGCGAGCGCTTTCGCAATGCGATTGTGGTGGCCGGTAAGTACGACCTGGAACTTGCTGAGTGGGTACTGGAAAAAGGCTACGCAGACTTTATCGCCTTCGGACGCAAGTTTGTCGCCAACCCGGATCTGCCGTTGCGGTTGGAGAAGGGTTACCCGTTAGCCGGCCTGGAGGGGGCTGAGTTGTTTGGCGGTACCGAACGTGGTTACTCGGACTTTGCTGCCTGGGCTCAGTAGGGCTGAAAGCTGCACGTCTGATCCAAAAAATCTCCTTGGAGCGCGCTCAGGTCGCCAGCTTCAAGGAGATTTCGTCCATCAGCAGTTTGACCCGGCGCGGTACTGCGTGGCCGGAAGGGTAGACAATCTGCAAGTCCACGCCCGGCAGGGAGTAGGTCTCCAGCACCTCGACCAGTCGGCGTGCGTCCAAGTCATCACGCACATCGATGTAGGACTTGATACAGATGCCGTGACCCGCCTGGCACCATTGGCGCACCTGATCGCCATCATTGGCAATACGCCTGCCCGACACCAGCACCTTGAACGTACGGCCATCGGCGTAGAACTGCCATTCACGGTGGATGCTGCTGCCAAAGCGCATCAGGATGCACTGCTGCTGCACCAAGTCCGATGGGTGTTGGGGAGTGCCGTGGGCCATGAGATAGGCGGGGGATGCACACACGACCCTACGGCCCTCGCTGAGTTTTCTGACGCGCAGGGTGCTGTCGGGCAGGGCGCCATATCGAATGGCAAAATCGATGCCTTGCCCCGCCAGATCCAGGTAGCCATCGGTCAGGTTCAGGTCGAGGCTGACGTCGGGATGTTCCTGCAGAAAATCATCGAGGATTGGCACGATGCGGTTGCGCCCCAGGTCGACGGGAGCGCTCAGGCGTATCAGGCCCGAGATCCGCTCGGTGCCCAGTTTGATATTGCTCTCGATGTCTTCAGCCTCTGCGAGCAGGCGCCGGGCGCCCTCCATCAGCATCCGTCCTTCGTCCGTCAGGCTGATCGAGCGCGTGGTACGGGTCAGCAGGGTTGCGCCGTAGTGCCTTTCCAAAGCCCCAAGCCGTTCTGATACAGACGTGGGCGACAGCCCTACCTCGCGGCCTGCCGCCGACAATCCGCCTTTCTCCACAATCACTAAAAACAGCGCGAGGTTCTCGAAGAGCATTATCCGGATTTCCCTGAATATGATTGTGCTTTTGGCTGGATTCTACGCCTTGTGCTTCAACGATATCGTTTCTCCATTCACTCTTGAGGAGCGACATCGTGCATATCGATCACGTCACCCTACGTACCCGCGACCTTCGCGCTACCTGCGACTTTATGATTCAGGTCTTTGATCTGGAGGAGGGCACTCGCCCCCAAGAAATCCGTGGCATGCGCGGTCACTGGCTGTACAGCGAGGGCCAACCGCTAGTGCACATCATTGAAGCCCACGGCCAAGGCCTGCTGCGTGCCGCCGAATTTATCGACCATGTGGGGTTTCGGATGGGTGACTACGACGCCTTCAAGGCAAAACTCGAACGCCTTGGCATCGAGTACAGAACCATTGATATCCCGACGCTGAATGAGCGGCGGATTTTTTTGCGCACCCCGGGCGGGCAGTTGTTAGAGACCGTTTTCCCAGGCGGCTCTTCTGAAAACAGCTGGTAGTCACCCAACCGTACGCCTGGAGAAACACTGATGAATGATTCAACCAAAATGCCTTTTCAAGTATGGATCCTCACGCTGGCGGCATTCGCCATTGGTACGGCGGAGTTTGTGATCGCCGGTATTCTTCCGCAAGTGGCCGAAAGTCTGGCGATCAGCGAGGGACAGACAGGATCGTTGATCACCGCCTATGCCTTGGCCATTGTCGTGGGCGGCCCTTTGCTGACCCTGTGGCTGTCACGTTTCGAAAAGCGCAATGTACTTTTGGGGTTGATGGCGCTGTTTATCGTCGCCAACCTGATCACTGCACTGAGCCAGGATTACACCGTGTTGCTGATCAGCCGTGTCCTGGCCGGTTTGACCCAAGGCCCGTTTTATGGGATCGGCGCTGTGGTCGCCACGCGTTTGGTTGCACCACAGATGGCTGGCCGTGCCGTTGGGCAAATGTTCGCTGGCTTGACCCTGGCCAATGTACTTGGCGTGCCCGCGGGGGCGTGGATTGGAAATGTGCTGGGATGGCACGCTTCGTTTTTCGTGGTCGCGGCATTGGGAGCCTTGGCGGCGGTGGCGATTGCCAGCTACATCGAGCGACAAGGGCAGGAAAAGGCAATGTCCGTCATCGGGCAACTGGCGGTACTGCGTGACCGCCATTTATTGGCGAGCCTGATGATCACCGTGCTCAGTTGGGTCGGCTTCATGACGTTCTATGGTTATGTGGCGCCCTTTGCCGAGCAAGTGGCCGGCATTGATCGCAGTAACATCACCTGGGTGCTGGTCATTGTTGGCGCTGGCTTGGTCATCGGTAATAGCCTGGGCGGCAGGACCGCCGACGCCAACCTGCGTCTGTCGCTGATTGGCTGGCCTTTGGCAATGATTGTCTCGTTGTTTGTCGCGTACCTGGTGGCGAGCAATCCCTACGCGTTTCTGGTGGCAGCTTTTGCCTTTGGCGTGACCTCGTTTGCCAATGTTCCGGCGCTGCAGATGCGCGTGATGAACTACGGTGGTAAAGCGCCTGAGCTGGCGGCTACGGCGAATATCTCCGCGTTCAATGTTGCCAACGCCCTGGGTGGCATCATTGGTGGCATGGTCATCGACAGCCATTTCGGTGCACAAGCGATCCCTTTTGCGGCGGCGATTATTCCTATCGTCGGTGTGTTGTTTATCCTGACCCAGGAGCGTAAGGGCCCAATTGCAGCGGTTTCGTTGTTTAAATGATAAACAAGGGCGTCCCGTTCAGTTCACCCGCGGTGTGCAACGTTCAGCAAACTCAGCCCGTTCCACGACACTCTAGAACAGGCGCTTGAGCTGATTCGTTTCGGGCGACGCACAACCGCAGGAGTGCCAAGCGCTTTTCGAGCAGATTAACGCCGAGCGCTATGATGGCGGCTACAAAAGCTCACGGCGTTTGTTCGCACCCGGCGAGGTGAGCAAAACAAGTCTTCACGCGCTTTTGTACCGCTAACTCTTGCTCTGGGGGAGGCCTTTCAATTCGACTGGAGCGAAGACAGCCTGATGATCGGTGGTCTGTTTCGACGTCTCCAAGTCTTCCCCATGAAACCGGATAATCCGTGATGACGGTGTGTGGCGACATAGGGTAGGGCGCCGCAGGCGCGGTTCAGATGCGTTCAAACTGGCTGAATTGGTTACTTAGAGTTGAGACACGGCTGGTGATATCTGCTTGCGGTGCGGGCATACCAAGCTTAATGGTGAAGACTCACCAGGGTAGTCTGGGAGCAGGAGGACGAGTCGTCCTGCCGCCACATCCGCACTCACATCCAGCCATGACTTGTAGGCGATGCCTTCGCCGGCCAATGCCCAGCGCCGCACCACGTCGTCATCGTCATCGTCACTGAATAACGGACCTGAAACTTGGACGGTGTGTGAGCTCAGGCACCATTTGTCGTAGACACGACCGTTTTGCAGGTATAGCAAGCAGGAGTGCTGGCTGAGGTCATTGGGGGTTTGCGGGTAGCCATGACGCGCAACATAGTCTTTTGAAGCCACCAGCACTTTGCGATTCACACTTGTGCAAACCCTTCGAAAAACTAAAGCGTTGAACGACTCCGAAAAAGTCTGTTTGCAGACTAAGAGTTACTGTCGAGAAGCGAAAGTCAAAAGTTCAAACGCATGTCTTTTCCCGACCTACGCGCCTTTTGCAGCCTAAGCAACAAATCAAGTCATCCTGCTCGGTCAAGCCGCAGTTGTTTGGGATTGAGTAACGCTCAGTCTGGGATCAGGTGCCGTCCATGACAGGCAGCTATCGACTGTGCGGCATTGTAAGAAGTACTCGCCCGCAAGATGCTGAAGACCCGGTCAAAAGGTTCAAGCTCAGTCCGAAGGCCCTCAATGACAAGCGCACTGTCGCGGTAGAAGGCGCGCAATCGAGCTTTTGTCTGTCTACGTGGCGCTTACCCTTTTTGTCGTTATCCATTTTTTCTTAACAGCTTTCAACTGTATCGCTAATTATCATTTTGCATTCGCTGCCACATGATCGGTTTATGCCATCCCGATCAAAGGAAAGCGCATTTTATGCGAACGGCTCGTCACACCTCCCCGTACTGCGCTCTGTCGAGCGTCCTGCCACGACGAAAGTTCGTATGACAGAAATTCCCGTTATCGAGCTTCCAGTCGCCCCCCAAGCCGCAACGATCGAGATGGACTCGGCGCTGGGATGTTGCCGATTGTTGTTGCAGTTGAGTCAGGGCCATGAGTCGAATATACAGGCGCGGACGGGGCAGGCTGACCTGAGCTCTGCTGTCAGAACCTACGGTGCTGCCAACGGCATTGACTTGCGGCTTGAGCGTCTGTCTCTGCACAAGTTGACGTCCAAGATGCTACCCCTGGCTTGGCGTAACCGGGCCGGCGACTTCTTCCTGCTGGCCCGGCTCTCCGAAACCCAGGCCTTGATCCAGTCTCCATTGGCTGGCACCCCGGATGTGATTGAGCGCGACCAACTGGCCGAGCAATGGAGCGGTCAAGTGATTCGTGTGCGCGAAGGAAGGCTGCGTTTCGACCTGTCCTGGTTTATCCCCGAATTGCGGCACCATCGACGGGTGCTGGGCGAAGTTTTGCTGTGTTCCTTGCTGTTGCAAGTACTGGCACTGGCGACTCCGTTGTTGTTTCAGGCGGTGATGGACAAGGTCATGGCGCACCGGGCGCTGGCGACCCTGGACATGCTGGTGGTGACACTAGTGGTGGTGGGCGTGTTCGAAGTTCTGCTCAAGGGACTGCGCGAATACTTGTCGGCACACACCGCCTTCCTCAATGAAACCGTCGGTAGCAGCGAAACAATCAAGAACCTGGCGGTGGAACCGCAGATGCAAAGGCGTTGGGAGTCGCAGACCGCCGAATCGGTCGAGGCCGGTTTTGCCAGCCAGTCCCTGGGCAGTGCTATCAGCCAGAGCGTGACGCTGTTACAGAAGGTCACCGCCGTCGCCGTGATCTCTGCTGGGGCGCGCACAAAGTGATCGGCCTGGAGATGACCCTCGGACAGTTGATCGCCTTCAATATGATGCTGTCCCACGTCAGTCAGCCTCTGGCCAAGTTGATCGACGTGTGGCAGCAATTCGTCCAAGTGCGGGTGTCGGTAGATAAGCTGGGGGACATGCTCAACCTGCCGGTGGAGCAAGCTCGTGGCCAGCAACGCCCGGTCGAGGCGTTGCGCGGTGAAGTGCGCATCGAGCAATTGTCCTTCCGTTATCGCCCCGACCTCGACTGGGTGCTCAGGGGCCTGGATCTGCATATCGCCGCCGGGCAGACCCTGGGCATCGTCGGGCCTTCCGGCTCCGGCAAAAGCACTCTGACGCGCTTGCTGCAAAAATTCTATGTGCCCGATGCAGGGCGCATCCTGATCGATGGCCAACCGTTGCAGCAATTAGAGCCGGGTTGGCTGCGCAGCCAGAATGGCGTGGTGTTGCAGGAGAATTATCTGTTTAACCGCAGCGTGCGGCAGAACATCGCCCTGCGCCATCCCACCGCCGGCCTGGAAAGCGTGATCGACGCCGCTCGCCTGGCCGGCGCCCAACGCCAGCGTCTAGCCATTGCCCGAGCCTTGATGGGCGACCCGCGACTACTGATTTTCGACGAGGCCACCAGCGCCCTAGACGACGAATCCCAAGCGCTGATTCAGGACAACATGGCGCGGATCGCCGCAGGTCGTACGGTGATCATCATCGCCCATAGACTTTCGGCGGTACGCCAATGCCAAAGGATCATCACCCAGGAGCAGGGACGCATCAGCGAGTCCGGTAAACACCAGGAACTGCTCGCCAATGGTGGCTGTTATGCGCGGCTTTGGGCCTTGCAACAGGCGCTGCTCAAGGAGACTGCATGATGGCCGTTCATACCAAACTCCTGGGGCAAGCTTGGCCTGCCTTGCGCCAAGCGCCCGTGACGCTCAAGCGCAACCGCGACGAATATGAATTCCAGCCCGGCTACTTGGAGATCGTCGAGCGTCCGTCAGCCCCCTGGGCAAGGGCCACTGCATTGCTGCTGATTCTGTCGGTTGTGTTGGCGCTTGGCTGGGCGATCCTGGGTTTTCTCGATATTCATGCTAGCAGCAATGGCCGGCTGATGGTCTCCAGCTACACCAAGACCATTCAGGCCCACGAAGCCGGCGAAGTGAGCGCAATCCATGTGCGTGACGGGCAGCGGGTCAGGGCCGGCGAGCCGCTGGTGGCGCTGAATCCGATTGGCGTCGACGCCGAGTTGGGCGAGTTGCAGGCCCAGTTGGCGTTCAAGCGCTTGGAGCGGGCACGGGCCATAGCGCTGTTGAGCAACGATCCGCTGGGCAGCTATGAGCCGCCCGCGGGCTTAGCCCCGGAACAGGTAGCGACGGCCAGGGCGCAACTGGCAAGCACCTGGCGCGAAATCAGCGCCAACCTCGACAGCCTGCGCGCCGAAATCTACATCAATCAGGCCAACCAGCGCGCCCGCAGCGTGGAGATTGCCGCCTTGGGCAAACTGGCGGGCAATATCCGCCAACGCCTGAACGCCCGTCGGGCGATGGCCGCCGAGCAACTGATGCCGCAGGTCGAACTGCTGGAACAGGAAAAAGAACAACTGGACGTCGAGCGTTCCCTGGCCCAGCAAAACGCTGAACTGCAAGTGCTAAAGGCCGAGGCACAGAACCGCGTCGAACAGCGTGACAGTTTCCTGGCCAGGACCCAGCGCGAGCAGCACGACCTGCTTAACAGCACCCGCCAAGACATCGCCGTGCTCGAGCAGCAATTGATCCGCGGCCGCGACCGGCAGCGCCTGCAAACCCTGCTGGCGCCGGTGGACGGGGTGGTCCAGCAACTGGCGGTCCACACCCTGGGTGGTGCCGTGCAGGCAGCTCAGCAACTGCTGGTGATCGTCCCCGATGGTATCTACTCAATATCTTTAAGGTGTTGATTCTTAGTTGAACCTAAAGAAAGGTAACTGCAATGGCTAATATGTCAAATGATTTCAAAAAATTGCTTGAAGGCCTTGTCGTAAAGAAGGTCAATGAGGGGGGGAGGCAGAGTGAATGGTTCTCCATGGATGGCAGTGAGCTTGGTAAATATATAAGCGAAGTGGGTGACCGGCTAACGGAAATGCAGCAGACCACGCTGAGCGTGTTGGCTGCGCAATATTACCAAATGCAGGAAAACCCTACTTCCATCGATAGTCATTTGCAAAACCTGAAGTTCTGGCGAAATGAAATGGACACTATGCCAAGGACTCCGGCGACTAATAGCTTCAAGAGGCAATTGGATCAAGATATCAAAATTTACGCTCGCCAGCAGGCGGCTATGGGCGTTTATGAACGTGGCTGGCGTGAAGCCTTGAGGGTAATAAATCTAAGTGCGAACGACAGTTGGCAAGCTTTTTCAAAAAAAACTAATACATCAGAGAATCTGATTCAGCTAGACGCTAAAATTGCAGACAAGGAACATACGCTGAGCAACAACTTAGTTGAGCTCAAGAAAACTGATGAATATGCAAAGCTGTTTTCTGAGGTTCAGGCTTTCAAGGCGGTAAGAAAGCTCTACAATGATTTTGCATCAGCGGTTATAGAAAAACGCCCTGGTGAAAAGATCGATCAGATGCTGACTGATTTGCGTCGTGCTCCCGGTGCATCAGATAGTTTGCCGGTCAATGTGTCGTTGTTGATGATGGAAGAGCGTCCTGGCTATATTCGAATGAATGTGGCACTTGTCAATGCTAGCTACGATGGGCGCTACAAGGACTTTTATCTGGAAAATGGCCGGGTAGTGGTTCCTACCGATGGGGTACTCAATTTTTCTTTTGGTACACCTGCTCGTTCCCTAGCCTGGCAAGAACAATATCGGCTTAAGAACGAACCGGCATCTTTCCGTTCACCTACTTATACACCCATTCGTTCGGTTCTCGTTCGCACCAAATTCGTTGCAGAATACTTCGCCAATTACCTGGTCTCTGAGCATACTCTGCGCGAAGGGGTCAAGGCTCAATTATTAAATCAGGGCAACAAGCTTTTACTGACTAACGTTGATCGCAAGTTCCCAAACCAAGTCGGCATCCAACTGACTGGAACAGATCTTAGCGGTCGGAAACCTGTTGAAGTTTCACTCCCAGGTCTTTTAGCTGACCTTATCAATCAGAGTGCGGATATTGATAGCTTTCAGACTATCGGCTTGGAAGGCTTTCGCCAAAGTTACTACAATCAAGACCGCGATGGTCAATTTGTCAATATCCAAGAGTTGAGGGATTCACTAGGTTTTGGCCAGCGTCAATACTTGCTGGAGAAACCTAAAGGTGCTGGTTACGAGTCAGCAACACCCTTCGGGGTCATGACGGTTGATGAAAACGGTAAAGTTTCCAGCGGCCACTTGAGCCGGGCCGAAACAGAAGAGCTATACGGATATAATTCCGATTTTTTCGAAACGCTGGAGAAACTGCGTGATAGCGGATTTGAGCTCAGCGGCTTGCTTGATAGCAGTAAGCGCGCGAGCTTCGAAGCGCAATTAATTCGCTTGCTTGAGCGAAATCATATAACACCAGGCGGTGTTATTTCTACAGATACTGTGCACAGCGGAGTTCGCGATATCAAGGGTAACGCCTTGAATAAGGTTCTATGGGAACAGGCGTTTTCTGATTCTATCTGGCGGAATAGTGCAATCGATAGCACGCTATTCGAGTATGCAAAAAAAATCGCTACCAATAGCTCTCTCTATGAAGCCATCGATGGTGCCTATCTACAGAGTGACTTGGCTCAGGCTAAGGGGCTGCTCGCTGACGTTTATGAACAATGGCATTTTCAGGCTATCGAGGATGAGACGCTACGCGTAGAAAAATTAAATGCAGGAAAAGACCCACGTAACCCGCGCGTGGAAGTTTTTGATCAGCAAAGAGTTGATAAATCGCTCAATAGAAAATTGTTGACGTTTTTCTTGAACGGTGCGGAGGCGCTTGCCGTAGATGATCCAGCGCGGCTATTGCTGCAAAGTACTGAAGGCAATACTCTACGTAAACAGATGCTTTTTCATGCTTTGCGCCCCGTTGCCGAGCGTATGTCAAAAGCAACTGTACCGGTAAATTCACATGCCGCGTTGGCATCTGACGGCAATCCAAATAAACTTACGATTAACAATCGTCTAGATCAACCTGATCCGTATCTTATCCTCAATGAAGGTGTTTCCGAGGAAACCTATCATGATGGAACTTATCTTATAAAAGATGATAAATATCGTAGCTATAATCAATTTCGCCCGGATGGACAAAAAGAAGCGACAAGATACATGAATGACCTGGATGTACCTTTTGTTGGTGGTATCTCGGGTACTACACAGCTTGTTAGCAATGTTCTTTCAGAGTTGTTTGGTAGTAATCTTAGTCTTCATCAGTACTGGCAGTTTCAGTTGGCGAATGCGGCTTTTATGATTCGCAATGGCTATCACTCGTTCTTCGAGGCAGTCTATGTGGCCGCGCGTTATGAACCAAATCTTGCCGGTAGAGTTGGTCAGAAGCTATTGGATATTTTTGATAATTATCGTGCGCAAGGGGCGCAAGCGTCGGAAAGTGGAAAACTCTATGTTGATGTAATGGAGCAGGTACTGCCATTAGTGAATCAGGGCGTAGCGTCGGATAAACACTTTCAACCACCGATTTTTACTGAGTTCGGACCCCGTCCGGTACTGGGAGTTTTGGGCAATGGTGATTCCAGCTCTCCTTACGACACGCTGGGTGAGCGGCTCCGCTTGGTAGCGCAGGTGTATGAGCGGATGACCCGAGGGCAACGTGAAAACGGAACGACGGTCACGCCTGGCCTTGAGCAGATGGCTCAGAGTGACCTTAACGGTCTGAACCTCGAGCGGTTGAAAGATAGCGTGTATTACAAAATTGATGCCATCCTGCAGAATATGACTCAGAAGGGAGAGGACGTCCCAAGACGAGCGCTGACGGACAAAGAAGTTTGGAAAATAACAGATCTTGCGGTCGAGGGCATGGTCCGGCAGAACTTCGCCAAGCGGGCGGAGTTAATGAATTATCTCCAGGCTTTGGGCTTTTCCTTTACGGCTAATAAAAATTCGGATCGGGCCCTGACTTTTGGGTCTGGTGACTTCTCGGTATACAAATCCGTATTGAACGAAGCAATGAAAGCCGGAGGCAGGCCGCCCATAGCGGAAAGCTCCGATGTTCCGGCCGTTGCTTTTGTTCACGAATTGAGAAGTGCTCTAACAGACGCCGTTCATGATCTTGGGTCTGGGGCAAGCTCGAGTATTAGAACCGCTGTGGACCAAGGTGCTCTTTCCATGGTTGGGTTCCTTAGCTCGGCTTATGCAACACTGACTGCTGATAACGGTGGCACCCTCTATGTGATGTCAGAAGGAGGAATGAGGTTCAACAGCTTCTTCTGGAACTCCGAGTTGCCTGTGTTGCGAGAGCTGCAAAAAGCGGGTGTCATAGGCAATATCAGAATTTTGCACGAACCGGCTGAAAACTATCGGGGTAAGTCCCTGGATGATATTGGCTCATTATTAACAGCCTCGAACGTGCAGCTAATTGCTGATCATCGATTTCTGGCAGACCCGGTTTACGTTGAACTTTTGGCTGGCATGCATCGGCGTTGGGTTTACGATAAGCCATTTTCTCATTTGCTCAATTTGCGTGCCGAAGTTGAAGCGTACATTAAAGATCATCCATCCTCAGGGCGTAATGAAGCGTTTACTGAACTTCTTGATCAAGTTAACGCGAAACTCTGGGAGCTGGATGGCATGGATCGCATGGATGCCACCACCCGGGTAAACGCAGCTTATACTGATCGGTTAGGTAATGGAAAAATCTGGACTCGCCAAGAGCTGGCTCCACACGCTTCTGTGTTTGGTAAACCCCGGGGTGAGTCCTATACACGCATTCTATCGCTATTGGATAAATGGGACGCCTATACTCAACCTTCCGCATTTCCTATGCCGACTGATAGGGGTAGTAAATTTTTCTTTGAGTTACCCTTCAATGGTGACTTCATTGATCAATACTCGGAGCAGTTGAAAAGTTTGCTACCGTTTGAATTGTTGCGCCGCATGTGGGGCGTAGAGGTCGAAGCTTCTCCGTCCTATGGTACTGCTACCCTTAAATTCCAAAACGGCGCTCAGACGATTGTCACTTTTGCTGCTGCCAGTACGTTAGAGACGAAAGTGGCTCAGCAACGGGAATTGGCCACTTTACAACGACTGATTCTAGCGAACTTTACCCCCGATAATATTCCGGCGCGTTTGGGTCTGATTCATTCGTATGCAATGCCACGGATATGGGCCGCCAAGAGCTCCGACAGTCCATTTAAGTTTGTGGCAGACCAGCAACCTGATGGTACGTGGCGCACTGATGAGGGGGGAATTGCAACGGTACGTCGCGTTCAAACTATGGTAGATAGTCCTGTTTATACATTGAGTATCCAGAACGTCGACACTTGGGAAAAGCCTTTGTTTCAAGGAAACCCCGAGGGGAGTGACAGTCAATACGCTGCACAAATTATCATCCAAACTGAGGATGATCTTACGGTACGTAAAGCCGCTGCCAATCTGGCAGGTAAACACGTGGATAAGAGCCTTGTGGTACAGCTCGATGCCAGTGGCGAAATGCGAGTGGTGTACGGTGATCCAGCGTTGTTCAAGACGCTGTCTGCAACTGATAAGGTACGTTGGCAGATAGTGGGTCATGGCGATGATAAAAATCACACGTTAACTTTCGGTGGGCGAGATGCCTCAGCATGGGGGCAGCAGCTTCATGACTTCCAGCAGACACTTTACAAGCAATACGGTATTGCTTCGCCGCCGGACCGTATCAGTCTGGTGGGTTGTAGTCTTGAACCCTCCGCGCAGATGAACGGCTTCGCCAGGCAGTTGACAGCTATTCTGAAATCCCCAGGAACTGAGATTTCTGCACGAAAAGCTGACCTCACCGTATCCGACGACGGACGTAAATACACCATGAGTCCGGCTGGCGTATGGCGCCAGGAACCTAGTGATAAAGTGGTGTTGAGGTGGACTCAAGATAGGGGGGTGATCGACAGCTACGAGCATCTGCCCGAGCGAGCCCTGTTGGGGCGAGACGGTGTAGATGTAGGTGCACTGCTTGACGATCTGCAGCAGCGGCGAATTTTACCTGAACAGTTGGGGGTATCCCAGGAGTATGCTCTGAGTCAATTGTTCCTTGGGGGGGATGGCGGTCTTGATCGGGCCGCACTACGTCGGGCCTTGAATAACCCTCTGACGATCGTTCAGTTGCAAGACAGCCTTGCACAATTACCCAACACAATTAACAGCAGCCAACAGAACAGTGTAGATCCCACGACGCTGGTTCAACGGATACTCGATGCTCGTAAGCAGAACCCACCGCTTAAATCTCAAGATGCAGGCTTTGACGTTGCGCCAAATGGGTCGACTTTGCAGGGGGCGGCAGGGTTTGCTTCTAATCGTCAGGTTGCGCTGCAGGTTGCTGAGCTACAACGAAATCTGCAGAAGCTGACCCAGACGGCAGACAACGACGGCAAGGTTTTTGTGGGATACAAGTTGGGGACAGGCAGCGAGGAGGGGCGGCTGTCGTTGGTCTATGCGGATCTTGAGAACCACAAAAAAGCATCGGTAATCATCCCGGTTAATGATCTCGAAATGGTGAAGGCGCTGCGCAGGAATTTTAATGCGCTTGAAGACGTCATGAAGCGGATGCAGCCGATGATGGACCTGCAAGGTCCTGACCTTGATATCAATGGACCAGATTTGCTTAACGCGGGAATGTTGGCGCAAGCGCTCCTGAATCTATCCAAGGGGTTTGGTGATGCCCCGGACTATGTCAAAGCCCAGGCATACCTGGGGATCGCCCAGGGTAGTTTTGAGCTTGTCACCGATGTAGGAGAGGCGTTGGTGACTTTGAGAGCCCTTACAAAGACAGCGGCCCAGGCAGGGGGAGGGGCGCTGTCAAAACTGGGTGGCTTGTTCAAGACGGGGACTCAGTTACTGGGGGTCGCCACCAACATTGCCTCTTTCGGGCTGGATGCAAAAACTTTGGCGGATGCGGTGAACTCCGGCGATCAAGGGTCGATAACGACCGCTGGGGTTCAGCTGGGCTTTAACGGAGCATCACTGATTCTGTCTGGAGCTTCCTTTGTTGCCGGGCTCCTGGGGGCTTCGACAGTGGCTTCTGTTACGGGAGGGATAGCGGTGCCTTTGGCGGGGCTGGGTATCGGCATCACCGCTTTGGTGCAAGCCTTTATGGAAAACAACGCCAAAGCCGCACAGGGCTTCGCGTTTATGAAGGAAATTAACAACGGCTACGCCAATCCGTTATCGTCAATCGACTATCAGGGCAGCAAGGCCTTGATGGTTAACGCAGGGGCGTTGGTCAATCGTATTGACTTCCGGACCAATAAAGTAGGGTTCTCCAATGCGACAATTGGCTCTTCCCTGTCTGCCAGTGCTGACCACTGGTGGACGGAGCGGGTCAGTGATGTCGATGTTTTATGGGTGGGTAACCCAATCGGCGCCTATGATAAGCAGGGAAGAATCGGGCGTTCACGCGAGGACAACCTGGATTTCTGGAGTGTGACGGGGCACCAGGGGCGGGCTGAGATTTCATTGGCTCAGGCGTTCCAGGATCCGTCCAAAGTACTGATTTTAATGACGGCACCCGAGGTGGATGGAGATTACTTCGACTACAGTCGTACAACTTTTAACTCGGATGAATTGATCGATAAGATCCAGAAAAACTCTGACGCAAAAGTGGTTCTAGCAACTAATGACCACTCAGCAACAAACTGGAAGTACACCTCTTACGCCACCACGTTCGAAGTGGATCTGGATATACAGAATCGCGTCTTGGTGCTCCCTGGCCTCACAGATTTCGAGAAAGAAAATCTCTCCACATCAGGCTCTAACGGTCATAGAGGCACCAATTTCTCATACCACGATCAGTCGAAGGTCAACTATCTCTTGGTGGGTGGAGGGGGAAATACGGTGTTGGTTCTGCCGCAAGACAACACTGTCCGCAACCCGGTCACGATCGAGTCGCCCTCGGCAAGGGAGAGTTGGACGTTCCACCTTTCAGATGGGTTGGCCGCAGGAGGCAAGCATCTGAGATTCGGTTCGGCAGGTTCGTTCGTATTTAACGGGCAGGTCATTACTTTTGCATCGCACGCTGGCGGGCCGGTGACCTTGGTAGACGACAAAGTACCCAAGGTACGGGTAACTCTGGATGTAAATAACGGCAAGGCGATGCTGAGTGTGGAGCTTGGCAGTTGGTCATCGAGTACCGACCCGAAACAGGCTCTGGAGAAAGCTTTAAATCAATTGCGACCTACCGCAGGCAAGACTTCGGATATTCTTGAGCTGGCGGCACCAGAGAGGAATGGCGATCGTGTCCTGATTTCGGCTACCTATGAGGGGGCCGCTGTTTCGGGCTTCTACGATACCAAGAAAGATACAGCGGTACTGATGAATGAGGGCAAGTTACTCATTTACCGGGGCGGCCAGGGCGCCACTTGGAGGCCTTTCGATATCAAGGGCTCTGCAGTAACGATCGATGCGTACGGCAACCCGATTGTAAATTATGACGGTACAGTCACCTATCTCAAACCGGTAAGTTTTATTTATTCCGCTGAGACGGGGCGCTTCGAACGTGGCCCGATTGAGTTGACCGACACCGGGCGTGAGGCTCTGGAACGTTGGATGGCGCGTAACTCAAACTGGACATCGCAGACGATAACCCGGTTTGTGCTAGAGGATCTTAGCTACGGTTTGAACCTGGCGGGTCCGAGTGGGTTAGGCGCTAACGACGTTAGCCAGATTACTTACGAGCCGAAGACTTCGGCCAAAAGGGAAAAGTCTGGAGGCGTTGCATATCTCAAGTTGTGGGAAGAGTTGCAGGGAGTGATCGATAGGGCAGGGAGTGATACCTTTAGTCTCGATGCAACTCTCTCCCACAGACTTTATGTGGCGGGTATTGTTGATAGAGATTCTGTCCTCAGAACATACGCTCAACAGTTGCAAGATTTTCAACAATCACTGCTACTTAAGTACGCCGACACGCGTGGCGAACAGTGGAAATACAACGAAGTTGTGCCCCTGTCCAAAGGGGAACGCAGCGAGTTGATGAGTCTTTACAAAACGTTAACGCTTCTCTATGCAGATACAGCCTGGAACAATTGGTTCGTCTTGGGGGCTGATTATGCACAGTCCAGACTTATGGCAACGAGGCTGCGTAATGCGGGATTGGATCTTGGCGTTGATTCGGACAGTTATCGAGGGGGCACTAATACCATCGGCAATGGCGGTCGCTACGACATCACCGTGGATACACTGAACTCTCTGCTCAGGCAGATTGATGTAAAACTGCTTAATGATGGTGTCGCCGGCGGTTACTTCAATGAGGCCGAGGTAAGAGAGAGAACAAGTGTACGTGAGCAACTGAGTAAACTCTATGCGCAAAAGTCCTCTTATGATCAGCATGGTTGGTCGTGGATCCGCTTGGCTGAAACACCTGCCGAGAGCCTAGCATTCGCGAACAGACTGAAAGCTGTCGGCGTTAATATTCGAATTAACGACTCCTCGAACAGGGGGACTGATAATGATGGCAACGGTGGTCGTTACGATGTGACGTTCGAAAGTTTGCGACTGTTCATTCAAGACATTGATCGTCAATTGGACAGCAATCAAATACGCCAGCCTGTTTATCGAGATACGAAGACTCGCCTTGCACAACAATTGGCCGGCTTGATTCCAAGTGAGTTCAGGCAATTTGTTAGTGTTCCAAAAACCTTGGTTGATGCCTTGGAGAATATCGGTTTGACCGTAATTCGTACTGGCCCCTCCGACATTTTTGGTCGTCGGTTTAGCGCTGATAATCCTGCAACTGTTCCAAAGGTTGGGCCGTTAGCAACGACTTTAGGGGTGGCCGCAGCTTCAAAGACATATGGCGACGACTCGTACAACGTAACGAGTGCTACTTTGAATCTGTGGAAAGATCAGCTGAGTAGTGCAGGAGAAGCAGCAGATGAGTGGTATGCACAGCGTTTCGACGGTGTAAATAGTATTGAGATCAAACCTGGCATGGAGGATGCTGCTCGCTTGGCTCTTTTGGGGCGCCTTTGGGAGTCTCTCAAGACCTCAGGGACATCGTTTGTTCTTGATAATGATGTCAATATCAATACTAAGCTCTATACGGCAATTGCGTCGTTGAAAGTCAATAGTATCCAGGCGATCTCTTTCCCTGATCTTTCGCAGATACCGATTTTGACCTCTAATAGTTATGGCGGGTTGCAAGTTGGAAGGCATTTCGCTGCGGGTAGCTTAGTTAGGTCCGGGCTGAGTAAGAATGCTAGCTATTATCGAGTAAAAATTGATGGGTATTACGCCGCTCTCAATAATCCTGGTACGATCAGTGATACGTTGGAGTACCTGGGTACAGCAGGACGCGTGAGTCCGGCTAGAATTTTCGAACTTGCCGGAATGGAATTTTTTAAGGCGAAAGTCGGGCAGGTTTACCGAGCTCCGATGGCTATGGGAATGGGTTACTTCCTGTCGACTGAGCCGGATCCATATTTTCAGGACCTGCCAACCACGGCAACGAGCAGCACGAAGTGGACTTATCTGGGGGACACGATCACGCTCAACGATGACTTGACGCTGAGGTCTGCGCCAAGCGTTGTCGCTGATCTTGCGCGTTCTCCTGTCGCTTTCAACAAGGGCCTTGCTGAGCTGTGGATTCGTCAGCTTACACGCCCATCCCCCGGTGGTTATGAATACCTTTCAATTTTCGAGAACGGGTTCGAAGCCACTACGACAGAGGGCCTCTGGTACCGCTATGGCAAGGGGGTTCTCAGTATTGTCCTTGACGGTGTAGAAACTGATCCGTACAAGCTTTCGGGCGACGCTAAACTGACCAGGTTGTTGCACGATCTAAATGATGCGAAGCCAGGCACTGTGGTTATCTCGAGTAGTGGCCGTCCGCTGGATTTGTCGGGCGCGATGGACACCATGGGAGCCAGTGATATTGTGGTGCTTAAGGATGTTAATACCGTCAAGCGTGATGTGACTCTGGAGTCTACTGCTACCAGCGGGCGTACTTACTTCCAAGGCAATCAATATATCGCTGAGGATGTCATGGGGCGTCGGATCTTGTTCGATGACGCTTTGGTAGGCAAGGAGTCAACGCCTGATGCAAACTTGAGTGTGCGTGTTGCCGGTCAGCCAAACGCAACAGATCTGGGGGCGGTGAGTCTCTTCGTTCAGGGGCATACGGTGACTTTGACTAGCGGGTTTGTGAGCTTCACGCGTCAAGGAAGCGATTTGATTGTGGCAGGGGTGGATAATTTTGATGCGGCACGTATCAACGACTTCTACTTTGTCAAAGGCTCACATCGCCCTGGATATAGTGAGGCATCCGATGTGGTCCCCGTGATCCTTAGGCACAAAGGCGCGGGCGGTGTGTGGACGCAAACTAGACTGAGCCTAGAGCAATTGCGCCAGTTCCAAGCAGCGACCCGGGCTGGTATAAAACTAGAGTTACTCAAGAATGGAGACTGGAAGGCCTACATACCGATAATCGCCCTACATGTGGGTAACGCCATCGTCAATTCTGTAGAGGTAGATGAAGTGTCCGGGGACTTGATAGGTAGGACTCCAGATGGAACTTCTCGGGTATTGATGGCCAGTTATCGAGATTTACCAGCGACATTGCGTACGAAGGTAGATATAAGGGGCGTTAGTCAGCCTCGTATTACCACCGATTTCGAAGGCTACTTCACGGCTACGAACTCAATCGACCATGCTATTCTGCAAAGTGAATACCCGTTGACGCAAATGCAATCCTTCACTGCACTTAATTTTGATCGAGGATACTTCCGTTCGGGGGCTGCCCCGGGCCGTTTCGGTGACTCTCGAGATAATACCCTTAGTGACAGCGATTTTAATATGGAGGGCTCCGCCTATAATCTGCGCGGCTATTCAGGGAATGATACTTACTTGATCAGTAAAATGCAGGGGCAGATTATCGAAGGCATTGATGGCGGTTACGATGAGGTGCGCACAAGTCTCTCCTCATACACCCTGGATGCCAACGTCGAAATGTTGACCATGACCTCGACGGGAGCTGTAAATGGGGTAGGTAATGCTCTGGCCAACTACATCGAAGCCAATGCTTCTAGTGGTGCAACCCTAGACGGTGGGGATGGTGACGATACCCTGTCTGGTTCGACCCGCGGGGACAATCTTAAGGGAGGAAAGGGCAATGACCACATATACGGTGGCGGGGGTATGGATGAAATTTATGGCGGCGACGGTGATGATGTTCTCGATGGCGGTAGCGATATTGACTGGCTCTTTGGCGGCAAAGGCTCTGACACTTTCTATGTTGATGACTCGTCCGATGCAGTTTACGACGATGATGTTAACGTTAGTGATAAAGGAGATCAGGACACAGTTATCTCTAGCATTGACTATAGCCTTGATAACCAACCGCGCCTGGAGAACCTAACCCTAGTTAAGGGGGGGCGCACCGGCACCGGTAGTTGGCGCGACAACAAGCTCCAAGGTAATGACTTGGACAACACGCTCTACGGCCTGAATGGCGACGATAGACTTGATGGCGGTCGTGGTGGTGATACCTTGATCGGCGGTGCCGGTAATGATACCTATGTGGTGGATAACTCGCATGATTCTGTTGTCGAGGAGCAGTATGCCGGCGATGACACTGTTGAGTCCTTTATCGACTACACGCTTGTTGATAACCTTGAGAACTTGACGCTCCTTGGTAGTGCTTCTGTAGGCACTGGTAATTGGCGTGGTAATCATATTGGCGGTAATGATGGTGATAACGTCCTTTATGGAAAAGAGGGCGATGATGTTCTTGATGGTGGTAAGGGCAACGACACGCTCCTGGGAGGGCTGCATAACGATACCCTTACAGGGGGGGAAGGTAACGATCTCCTGAAAGGAGAAGCAGGTAACGACGTTTATGACTTCGCGAGCGGGAGCGGTCAGGACATAATCGACAATACTGGCGTGAGCGGTGATGTCGATACTGTGAGTTTTACCGATGCTCATTATGAAGATCTTTGGCTATCCAAGACGGCAGACCAGAAGAGTTTGCTGATCACCCGGTACAAGACGGGGGATACTGTGGAGCTCAAAGGTTGGTATGACGATTCAGCTGGCACCGACGTGACCGGTGGTCGTTTCAAGGTCGCTAGCATTGACGTAATCGGTGGGCGTCTCAAGGCCAGCTCTGTCGACAGGCTCGTGCAGGCCATGGCTGCGTTTAGCCCCCCTGCAATCGGTGCTAACTCAGCGATGCCGGAAGGTTTCCTCTCGACACAATCAGCGCTTCTTGGGGCCTCATGGCACATGGACAAGCCAACTGCAGCTCGACGTGTGACCTGATGTAGCACGGGAACCAACGGAAGGGGCGCAATGCCCCTTCTGTTCATCCGTCAAGCTGATCGACCGGGTGGTGCGGGTGAGCAACGTCGCCCCGTAAAACCCCGAGTCGCTCCGAGACTGACGTCGGCGAAAGCCCTACCTCACGGCCTGCGGCGGACAGGCCACCTTTCTCGACAATCAACAAAAACAGCGCCAGATTTTCGAAGAGCATTATTCGGATTTCCCTGAATGCAATTGCGCTTTTCGCTGGATTCTTCGCCATCCGAATCAGCGATAGCGTTCCGCCATTGTCTGGCTGGCAAACGTGTTCTCCGGCAACGGATGGCCACACCCCGGGCGATAACGGAGACATTGCTCAGTCCCCGTCAGTGTGTGAATAGCCAGCCGTGGCAAGAGGAACGACAGGGAGCGCGCAATGCACCTGGCAGAGGCTCGTTATCAATTTTTCCTTAACAGTTATCAACTGGGCCGCTGATTATCATTTTGCATTCGCTGCCACATGATCGGGTTATGTCAGCCCCATCAAGGAAAGCGAGTTTTATGCGAAGCGCTCGTCACACCTCACCGTACCGCGCGCCATCGAGCGCCCTGCGATGACGCAGATCTTTGTGACCGAAACTCCTGTCATGGAGCGCCCTGTCGCCGGCCAGGCCGAAGCGATCAGGACGGACTCGGCACTCGGCTGTTGCCGACTGTTGTTGCAGCTGAGTCAGCGCAATGAGGCGGATGTCGAGGCCGGACGGTTTCAGACTGACCTGCGCACCGCCGTTAGAGCCTACGGTACCGCCAATGACATTGACCTGCGTCTTGAGCGCCTGTCCTTGCGCAAGTTGTCCCCCAAAATGCTGCCACTGGCCTGGCGAAACGAGGCCGGTGAGTTTGCGGTGTTGGCCCGACTCTCCGAGACCCAGGCCTTGATCCAGTCACCCTCGGCCGACACCCCGCAGGTGATCGAGCGCGAGCAGTTGGCAGCGCAGTGGAGCGGGCAAGTGATCCGCGTGCGCCAGGGCGGACTGCGTTTCGACCTGTCCTGGTTTGTCCCTGAGCTATTGCACCATCGGCGGGTGCTGGGCGAAGTGTTGCTGTGCTCTTTGCTGTTGCAAGTACTGGCGCTGGCCACACCGTTGTTTTTTCAGGCGGTGATGGACAAGGTTATGGTCCACCGGGCGCTGGCCACTCTGGATGTACTGGTGGTGACGCTGGTGGTCGTGGGCGTGTTCGAAGTCCTGCTCAAGGGGCTGCGCGAATACTTGTCGGCGCACACCGCCAACCGCATCGACATTGGCCTGGGGGTCAAACTGTTCCGTCATCTGCTGGGCTTGCCGCTGCTGTATTTCAAGCAACGGCAGGTGGGCGCGATTATCACCCGGGTTCAGGAGCTGGACAGCATCCGTGAGTTCCTCACCGGCTCCTTGCTGACCCTGTGTGTCGACGTAGCTTTCACCTTGGTTTTCTTCGCGGTCATGGCTTGGATCTCCTGGCCGCTGACGCTCTTGGTTTTGGCGACATTGCCGCTGTATTTCCTGTTGGCCTGGGCCAGCACCGGGCCGCTGGAAAAACGTATTGAGCGGCAATTCCAGAGCGCTGCGCGCAACACAGCCTTTCTCAATGAAACCGTCAGCAGTAGCGAAACGATCAAGAGCCTCGCGGTTGAACCCCGGATGCAACGGCGCTGGGAGGCGCAGACCGCCGAGATGGTCGAGGCCGGGTTTGCCAGCCAATCGCTGGGCAGCGCGATCAGTCAGAGCGTGACGCTGTTGCAGAAGCTTACGGCCGTTGCCGTGATCTGTTGGGGGGCACACAAAGTGATCGGCCTGGAGCTGACGCTGGGCCAGTTGATCGCCTTCAACATGATGCTGTCCCACGTCAGCCAACCGCTGGCCAAGCTGATTGATGTCTGGCAGCAGTTCGTCCAGGTGCGGGTGTCGGTAGACAAGTTGGGGGACATGCTCAACCTGCCGGTGGAGCAAAGCGACGGCCAGCAACGCCCGGTCGAGGCGCTGCGTGGTGAAGTGCGTATCGAGCAATTGGCCTTCCGCTATCGCCCCGACCTCGATCTGGTGCTGCAGAATCTGGATCTGCACATCGCTCCCGGGCAGACCCTCGGCATCGTCGGGCCTTCCGGCTCGGGGAAAAGCACGCTCACGCGCTTGTTGCAGAAACTCTATGTGCCCGACGCTGGGCGCATCTTGATCGATGGTCAGCCGCTGCAAGAGCTGGAGCCGGGTTGGCTACGCAGCCAGATCGGCGTGGTGTTGCAGGAAAACTACCTGTTCAACCGCAGCGTGCGGCAAAACATCGCTCTGCGCCATCCGACCGCCAGCCTGGAAGACGTCATCGAGGCTGCGCGCCTGGCCGGCGCCCACGAATTCATCCTGCAATTACCCCTGGGTTACGACACGGTGCTGGCCGAGGCGGGCAGTTCGCTGTCCGGCGGCCAGCGTCAGCGCATGGCTATTGCCCGAGCGTTGATGGGCGATCCGCGACTACTGATTTTCGATGAGGCCACCAGCGCCCTCGACGATGAATCCCAAGCCCTGATCCAGGACAACATGGCGCGGATCGCCGAGGGCCGCACGGTGATCATCATCGCGCACAGGCTGTCGGCGGTGCGTCACTGCCAACGCATCATCGCGCTGGAACAGGGGCAAATCAGCGAGTCCGGCAGCCACGTCGAACTACTCGCCAACGGTGGTTGTTATGCACGGCTTTGGGCTTTGCAACAGGCGCTGCTCAAGGAGGATGCATGATGGCCGGCTCGACACTCACAGCCCTGCGACAAGCGTGGCGAGCATTACGCGCAGCCCCTGCCGCGCTCAAGCGCAGCACAGACGAATATGAGTTTCAGCCCGGCTATCTGGAGATCGTCGAGCGGCCGCCGGCCCCGTGGGCGCGGGCCACAGCCTTGTTGCTGATTGCGTCGGTCCTGCTGGCATTGGGCTGGGCGATTTTCGGGTTTCTCGATATCCACGCCAGCAGCACCGGCCGGCTGATGGTCTCCAGTTATACCAAGGTGATTCAGGCCCACGAGGCCGGCGAGGTCAGCGCGATCCATGTGCGTGACGGACAACGTGTCAAAGCCGGCGAGCCTTTGGTGGCGCTGAACCCGATTGGCGTCGATGCCGAGTTGGGCGAGTTGCAGGCCCAGTTGGCGTTCAAGCTGCTGGAGAGGGCGCGGGCTCAGGCGTTATTGAATAACGACCCGCTGGGCAGTTATCAGCCGCCCGCTGGCTTGAATCCAGAGCAGGTGGCGACGGCTAGAGCGCAGCTGGCGAGCACTTGGCGCGAGATCAGCGCCAACCTCGACAGCCTGCGCGCCGAGATCAGTATCAATCACGCCAATCAGCGCGCACGCAGTGTGGAAATTGCCGCCCTGGGGAAACTCGCGAGCAATATTCGCCAACGCTTGAACGCCCGGCGGGCGATGGCGGCCGAGCAACTGATGCCGCAGGTCGAATTGCTTGAGCAGGAAAAAGAGCAGTTGGAAGTCGAGCGCTCGCTGGCCCAGCAAAACGCCGAACTCCAGGTGCTCAAGGCTGAGGCACAGAACCGTGTCGAACAACGCGACAGCTTCCTCGCCAGGACCCAGCGCGAGCAGCACGATCTGCTCAACAGTACCCATCAGGACATCGCCGTACTTGAGCAGCAACTGATTCGTGGCCGTGACCGGCAACGCCTGCAAACCTTGCTCGCGCCGGTCGACGGAGTGGTCCAGCAACTGGCGGTGCACACCCTCGGTGGCGCGGTGCAACCGGCCCAGCAACTGCTGGTGATCGTGCCCGAAGGTGCCGAGCTGGATGCCGAGGTCATGGTGCTGAACAAGGACGTCGGTTTTGTCCGCGCCGGGCAACCGGTGGAGGTCAAGATTGATACGTTTCCCTATACCCGCTACGGCACTTTGCGCGGCACTGTCAGCCACGTCTCTGGTGACGCAATCAAGGACGAACAGCTGGGCCTGGTGTTTCCTGCACGCATCCGCCTGGACCGTGCCGCCATCGCCGTAGGTCAGGAATGGCTGGCGTTGCAGGCGGGCATGAGTGTCACCGCAGAGATCCGCACCGGTGACCGCCGGGTGATCGACTACTTGCTCAGCCCCATCCAGCAGTATCAATCCGAAGCGTTGCGGGAGCGTTGAGCATGACTGATGCCTTTATAGTGACGCCCGACCAGGCTCCGCTATTTCTCGATACCGGCTTGCAGGCCCTGTCCTGGGCCGCGCGGCACTTTGATCTGAATATCAGTGTGGCGCAGTTGAGTCATCGCCTGGGACGTGTTGAAGGTACGGCCGATCGCCTTGATCTGTGCCGCTGCGCCGGTTGGGTCGGCCTGCGGGCGCGTACCGTGCACAGCGCGGTCCAGCGTCTGGAACATCTACCGCTACCGGCGCTGCTGGAAACTGTTCACGGCTGGGCAGTGCTCAACAGCGTCGAAGCGGACCAGGTCGATATTTACTGGCCACTGGAAGATCGTTGCCAGACGCTACCGCGCAAAATGCTGACGTCTCTCTGGCACGGCCAGACTCTGCTTTTGGCCGAGCGCCACACGGGCCTGAAGCCTCCGGCATTCGGCATTGCCTGGTTCCTGCCGTCGATCATCAAGCACCTGCGTCAGTTTCGCAGCGTGTTGCTTGTCTCGTTGATGTTGCAATTGGTCGCGCTGGTCACGCCGATGCTGTTCGAGAACATCATCGACCGCGTCCTGGTCAGTCGCGGTCTGTCCAGTTTGCAGGTGCTGGGTATTGCCCTGCTGGCGTTGGCGATATTCGAGCCGCTCTATGGCTTCATACGTTCGTGGTTGTTTTCCAATCTGGCCAGCAAGGTCAATGCCGAACTGTCCTCACGCCTGTATCAGCACTTGGTGCAGTTGCCGCTTGGCTATTTTCAGCAACGCCAGACGGGCGAGATCATCGCTCGCGTCGGTGAGATGCAGCAGATTCGTCAGTTCCTCACCGGCTCGGCGCTGACTCTGGTACTGGACCTGGCGTTCTGCGGGTTGTTTATCGGCGTGATGTACAGCTACGCGCCGACGCTGACCTGGGTGGTCATCGGCTCCCTGGCGTTGTATTTACTGTTCTGGTTATGCGTGGGGCCGCTGCTGCGCAGTCGGGCGCTGCGCGAATACGAGCTGGGTGCGGATAACACGGCTTTTCTGACCGAGGCCGTGACGGGCATTGAGACCATCAAGACCGGCGCCACCGAAGGGCTGTTCCAACATCAGTGGCAACGCCAGTTGGCCGCCTATGTGCGGGCTGCGTTTTCGACCCGCCTGGTCGGTATCTGGGCGGGGCAGGGCATTGGCCTGATCCAGAAACTCACTTCGGCAATCTTGCTGTGGTGGGGCGTGACCCTGGTGATGGACGGGCAGATAACCCCGGGCCAACTGGTGGCGTTCAATATGCTCGCCGGTCATGTGGTGGAACCGATCCTTCGTCTGGCCCAGGTCTGGCAGGACTTCCAGCACACCCTGATTTCGCTGCGGCGCTTGGGCGACATCCTTGAAACCGAGTGCGAAAGCGGCAGCGGTGGTCTGGCCTCGGTACCGGCATTGGCGGGCAGCATGAGCTTTCAAGGCGTGCGCTTTCGCTATGACGAGGACGGCCAGGAAATTCTGCGCAATCTCAACCTGGACATCCAGCCCGGGGAATTTGTCGGCATCACCGGCCCCTCGGGTTCCGGCAAATCGACCCTGACCCGTTTGTTGCAACGCCTCTATGTGCCACAGCACGGCCGCGTGCTGGTGGATGGCATCGACCTGGCCATCGCCGACCCTGTGGCGCTACGTCGCAACATGAGCGTGGTGCTGCAGGAAAGCGTGCTGTTTGCCGGCAGCATCGCCGAAAACATCCGGCTCTGTCGGCCACAAGCCACGGATGCCGAGGTATACGAAGCGGCGGCTCTGGCCGGTGCTGATGAGTTTATCCAGGCCCTGGGTCAGGGCTACGACACCCAGGTCGGCGAGCGCGGCGGCCAGCTTTCCGGTGGTCAGCGCCAGCGCATCGCTCTGGCCCGAGCCCTGCTGACCCAGCCGGCCATTCTGTTGCTCGACGAAGCCACCAGCGCTTTGGACTACGAGTCCGAAGCCGCGGTCATGGCCAACCTGCACCGCATCGCCCAGGGCCGCACGGTGATCAGCGTTGCCCATCGCCTCAATACCTTGCGCCACGCCTCGCGAATTCTGGTGATCGACAAAGGCCAGGTGGTGGAGCAGGGCAGTCATGAACAGTTGCTCGCCCTGGACGGGGTGTATGCCCGGCAGTGGGCATTGCAGATGAAGGATTGACGAAAAGACTGTCGGCGCAAGGGCGGTTGAACGCGCCATTTATTTTTATTCGGACGAAGAGAAGGTAACGGGGTGAATACTATGAAGTTCAATCAAGAAGGTATTAAAGCCGACCAGGCATCAGGCGTTCCACAAGCACTGGTGGACGAATATAAAACCATCGCCAAAAACAATAAAACCATCTTGTTGTTCAGACTGGTCAACCCGTTTTCCACCGGGTTGATCAGTGAGGGCAGCAGCACCAAAAACCTCCAGGTTCACGCGAAATCTGCCGATTGGGGGCCACAGTCTGGCTATATTCCCGCGGATCCGTCGTTGTCCAAACTCTGGGACGGCACTACCGCCGTATTTGAAAAGGCGAAAGCTGATGTCAGCCACAGTCTTGAGCTGGGGTATACATCGCCGCAATTGAAGTTGAGTGAGCAGCGATTTCAATTTCTGCTGCAATCCAGGCTGATCAGCACGATCAAACCGGATGGCACCTTTTCAGTGTTCGGAAAAGGAGAGGGCGCCTTTGAGTTTCGTGCGGTCGCCGAGGGCAGTCATTACGCTATCAGTTACCGACGCCCGGGTGAATCTGCCTACACAGCGCTGCGCATACTGGCAGACCGCAAAGGCAGCCCGTTGACGGCGGACATTGATATGTTTGCCATTGTTCCGCACTTGTCGAATTTCGCTGAACCCGCATCCTCCGGAGCCACCGTGGTTGACGCTGGGCAAAAAAAATCTGCGGTGATGTGGGGCAAAGCGGTGGAGGGCGCATTGAGAAACCTCGGCGCGGCAGAGCGTCGGACCACTCATGACATGCTCGGAACCATCAGCGACTTTGAGCTCAATATCCGTTATCTGATGAATGACGCGGCCCTGTCATTGGGCATGAAAGAGGTCGTCAATCATGGCACCGAGCAAGATAATCCGTATCCCGAAAAAGACGAATTCATTTACGGGATTGATCCGGGAGGGGCGTCGTTCATCGCCACCAGAGCGCAATTAAAAGACTATATCGCCGCACAACGCAGAGAGGGTTTTGTCTTTCATGAAAACCGCATGTACTCCGCAACCGCCTTGCAGATTATCCAGGACGCCGCGGCTGATCAGTCTAAGTTGATTACATCGCAGGTTGTCCCAAAAATGCAGGCCAGACGCCTGGCCTCTTATCTGAACGAACTAAAAGCGGTGTTTTCGCCCTCGGGTACCTTCCCTGATCGCAAATCCCTGGATCGCGGCCCTGTCGGACGGCTCAGTGAACGCTTTGAGGTGATTGGCGAGGTGCATGATCTGCTGAGCAAGCAACTGCTCGAAAGCGCTGTGACTCCAGCAGCGAATGCCGGGCGGCTCACCAGAAGTGAACTCGACGCATTGAATCTCGGCGGGTTGGAAAAGGCCCTTGTCGAACGTGTCAGCGCGATGCCGCTACCCGCCGGTACCACGTTGACTCAAAGCCAGATCGCGCGAATCGCGAACCTCGCGGTCGACGGTATTATTCGACAGAATTTCCGCAAGCTCACGGAATTGATGACCTATCTTGGATCACTGGATTTTCCCTTTGAATCAGGAATGAATACTGACCTGCTGCTGGCATCCGGTGGCGCGGTAAATGCGCAGTATCAGGCTGCGTTGAATGAGCGGATGCCGGCGGAAGGCAAGCCGCTGGTAGCGACGCCGAACGATATCGCGGCTATTGGTTTCGTGCAGAAAATAGCAGAGAGCCTGACCCAGGCTGTCAATGCCCCAGCGTCTGCTACAAACGACGCGATCAAGAAAGCCACGAGTCAAGGTCATCGGGACATGGAGGGTTATTTGCGCTCGGTGAGTGCGACCCTCGCTGCTAATGCTTACGGCACCGTTTATGTGGCGCCTGATGCCGGGGGCAAGTTCGACGGCACCTTCTGGAACGCCGATCTCCCGATGTTGCGTGCCTTGCAGAAGTCGGGGCTGATCGGCGACATCCGGGTTTTGCATGAGCCGGCGGATAGTTATCGGGGTAAACAGCTCAAGGATGTCGGATCGCTGCTGACCGCACAGGATACCGAGTTACTGGTCAACTCCAGGAGTCTGGTAGAACCGGTGTATCTGGAGGTGCTCGCCGGCATGCACAAGCGATGGGTTCAAGGCGAACCCATGGCTGACCTGATCAGTTTGCATCGCGAAGTGAAAGGTTACATCGACTTTAATCCGAAATCCGCACGCAACAACGCATTGCTCCTGCTGCTTAAGCAAACGGGGAACAAGCTGCTGGAAATCGATGCCATGGATCGCATGGATGCGGGTAGTCGAGTGACAGCGGCCAAGGCTAACCGCTTGGGTGAGTCGCAAATCTGGACCCGTGAACAACTGACTGCCCATGCAGCGGTTTTTGGCAAGACACGGGAAGAGTCCTACCTGCGCATTCTGTCGCTACTCGATGCATGGCAAGGCCACCGGCAGTCTGACTCATTCCCGATCCAGGCGGACAAAAACGGCGAGTTCGTCGCTTATTTGCCTTTTAAGGGCGACGTTATAGACCAGTACTCGAATCAGATTTCAAGCAAACCGGCTTTCGACATGTTGCGCAGCATGTGGTCCGATATTGAGGTGGTCAGCGATGCCGCCGCTGGCAAAGCCACATTCAAGTTTCAGACAGGCGCGCAGACCGAGATCACGTTCAGTCCCGCCAGTACGCTGGCACAGGCGTTTGCCCAGCAAAAACAATTGGCGAATCTGCAAATTGTCCTGTTCATGAGCTTCAAGCCGGAGACCATGCCCGCGCAAATCACGATCCTGGGCGATCAGGTGACGGCCAGCAAAAACATCGGTGATACACCCACGGTCATCTCCAACGCCCAGAATGACGGCTCATGGAGCACGCCCACGAGCGAAGCGTTGCTGGCGGTAAGGCGTGATGCCCCCGCGAGTTCGACGCCTGTGGTGTCAAGCCGGTACGTCGACCGCTGGGCTACGCCTGTGGTTCAAGGCAGCCCGGACGGCAGCGATAGTCAGTACGCGGCGCAGATCATTGTTCAGACCCAGAATGAGGGCACAGTGGCGCGGGCGGCTGCCGATCTGGCGGGCAAGCACCCTGACAGCTCTTTGGTGATACAACTTGATGCCGATGGCAACATGCGGCTGGTCTACGGTGATCCAGCGATCTTCCAGAAGCTTGACGCAATCGACAAAGTGCGCTGGCAGATTGTCGGACACGGTGAGGGTCCGGTCGGCGCGCGCACGCTCGGTGATCTGGATGCTGCCCAGTGGTCACAGCACATTCGCCGTTTTCAGCAAAGCCTTTACGACGAGTACAGCATCAGTTCGGTGCCGGCGCGGATCAGCCTTGTCGGCTGCGCGGTCGAAGACGCCGACCTGCTCGGTGGTTTTGGGCACAAGCTGGTGGAAGCCTTGCAAATCCCGGGTCTCGAAATATCGGCCCGCAGTGCCAACGTCGTTGTCCAGGCGAAAGGAATCAAAACCACCAGGGATGCCGACGGCAAGTTGTGGCACAAAGACCCTAGGCACAAGGTCGTGCTGGAATGGAGCCCGGACCAGGGTGTGACCGAGGTTTTCGAGTCGCTGCCGTCACGGGCACTGCTGGGGCGCGATGGTATCGACGTAGGGGCCCTGCTCGACGACCTGCGCCTGGGTCGGGTTGCATTGGAACAGTTGGGGGCAGCGCAGAATTATGTCCTGACGCTGCTGTTCCCCGGGGACAATGACGAACTGGATCAGGCGCAATTGCGTAGCGTTCTTGAAGATGCAAGTACCTTTAAAACCTTGCAGGACCTGCTTGCCCGGATGTTCAAAACCCCTGGTAGCAAGGTTGATCCGGTCAGCGTGGATGCCGCTGATCTGGTCCGCCAGGCTTTCGATATCAATGGGCAAATCAATGCCGGATCGGCGAGTACGCGCGGCGATTTGGGCGGTCGTGCAGGCAGCATCGATATCCGTCAGTTCGCCGCCAACCCCGCGCTCTTTGCCAAGACCCATGCCCTGAGTGTCGAGACGCTGGTCAGCTCAGGACGGTTGCCGGACCAGGCTTTTGCCAAGTTGATCAAGATGAACGCCGATGTGTACGAGGTCGAATACACCGCGACCAGTGGCTCTGACACCGTGGCGGCTTACTTCCTCGGTTACAACGGCCCCAATCAGGGCAACGCGTCGCCGGCCTACATCGATATCCCCAAACAGGCCGCAGCCGGGAGCTTTCTGTTCACCGGTACGTTGTCAGGCTCCTCGCTGGTGGTGACCAGCCTGGATGCCAATACTTTACGTGTTTACCACGATGGCCGGGTCAACAGTTCCGTGCTCTACGACAATGTGGTGATGTCGGTGGACTGGAACGACTACCGGATCGGCGCTACGGCGGAAGGGATCGCCGCGGCGTACCTGCAGTTCGTCGATGGTCAATGGCAGTTGGCGGTCCAGCGCCAAGAGTATCGCGGCGCTGACAGGGCCCTCTCGCCAACACTGAGGGTCATGGACGAACCACTGTCAATCCAGCTCGCCGATAGCCAGATCGGACCGCACAAACTGGCCGAATTCACTGACTATCGCGAACAGGTACACCAACGACTGAAGAAACTGGCCGGCCAGTTCGCTGTGTCTACCGAAGGCGTCAAGGACGGTGTGTACAGCGGGGGAGCATTCTCCTACGACCATCCGGCAATTGCCGCATGGACTGCCTTGCGCCAAGAGGTTAATCGCAAGTATTTACTTGAGATCGCCCAATTGAAGGCTCAGCGCGACGAGCTTTATGAACAGCGGAGTACCGCGTCGCGGCCACAATTGATCGATCAACAGATCAAGCAAAACCTCCTTACCCATGAATATTACAAGGCGCAGTTCGACCCGGTCTTGCGTGAGAGCGGTTCTGTCGACCGAAGCTGGCTATGGACGCAGATCAAGGCCAAGGAGGGAATGCCAGGCGTCCTTCGTTTTGACGATACCGACCTGCGCGGTGGAGACCAGGATGCAACCAGCAGCCTGGGCGAGCGCTACGCAAACTTCGAGGCGTACCAGCGAGGCGCACTGGGCGCTGAGTTCATGCAGGGATTACGCGCTTTTCGCGACATCAGTATTCCTGGCGTGACCCAGAAAATGTCGGCGCTGGACATGAAGCAGCTGTTCATCGAAGGGCAACTCACCGCGCAACAACGGGGAGCCTTGAGTGCTCGTATCGAAGAAATCAGTCAGGCCGAAAACATTGAAAAGGTACTGAAACATACAGCCTTGCTGAGCGAGGGCTTCAAGCGCGCGGGAAGTACGTTCAGTCAACTGGCCCCGCGGGACTTCTATCTGTCGCTGGTCGGTGATCGATTCGGTGGCCGCTGCTATCCATTGGTCAGGGCGATGGCGGTGGCACTGGCCGACGCCGGCTCTACTGGCATCAACAGTCTGGTGCAAAAACTGTTCCTGGCGGCCGCGGAGCCGCAAGCAGGAAGTTCGACGTTGCTCAAGAACAGTCTGGTCGGGCTGCATTCCAATGGTGATGCGGTGCAGGCGTCTACAGCGGTAGGCAAACTGAATTTGGCCGATGTGGTCGGGCGGCTCAAAGGGGCGACTGGTACCTCGACATTTGCCCTCAACACCCGCAATCACTCAATGCTGGTAGCGAGCACGGCTATGGCTAAGGGCCGTCGCTATTATTTTTATGATCCAAATGTCGGGATCTTTGCCTATGACGATACAGCCAGCTTTCTCAAGGCAATGGAGCAGCATCTGGTAGGCAGAGGGCTGGCAGATTTTTACGGCGCTTTCGGCAGCAAGCAGTCTCCGGAATTCAATCTGGTTCAGATCGATGCCGACAAGATGGCCAGAGTCCAGGTAGGTAATGGTTTGGAAGTGGCCGATCTGAGCCGTCCAGGCGAACTGGCGACAGTGATCGGTCAGCGTCGGCAAGTGCAGGAAACCGTCAGCGCCCAGTCGCGGATTGCCGAAGATATGCAGTTGCGCGGCAGCCTGATGAGCCTTGATGTTGAGCAATGGGGCGCCAGATTCGCCGAGTCCAGCACGCGGCTTGCGACGGAAAATGGCCTTGACCCGCGCTGGATGCCGATCATCGCCACAACCGAGGACCAGGGTGCAGGCAATTATCGGGTGCAATTCATCAACCGTGATCAGCCGGAGCAGAGTCGCTGGCTGAACACCCGGGATTCGAACTTTACCGAATTTCGTCGCTTTATTGATGAGCACACCGCTACGCTGGGCAAGCATTTCACCCTCGAACGCGGGCAGATGCGGCCTCGGGGCAGTGTGGGTGAGGCCGGTTCGATTGATGGCCTTAACGCCGGATTTGCCTTGCAGACACTGATTCAGTGGTTTGCCGACAAGCAGCGTGACGACCGCGCCCGTGGTGTCGATTCGACTGATCTGGCGACTGCACTGAAGATCCATGGCTACCTCAATATGGTCCAGATGGGCCATGGGGTTTTGCAGGACGTGGGTAAGGTCACCGAGCTGGTGCGCACCGCGCTGCGTGGCGAAGTGGTCGCCGGCGAGGCCACTGTCAAAGACTTCGCGTCGACCCTGGGCCACACCGTCAGTGAAGGGGCTGGCGTAATCTTCGGCGGCGGTATGGTGATTCTCGACGCCTATGAACTGGCCCATGCTGAAAATGAAACTCAGAAGGCAGTGTTCGGCACTCAATTGGCCTTTGATTCGGCAAGCTTCATCACCGGGGCCGCAGGTATCGGTGCGGGCATGTTGGGCGCGACTTCGGCAGGAGCCTTGCTGGGCGGTGTCGGAGTGATTGTCGGCGGGCTCGCTGTTGGCTTTACCGGATTGGCTCAGGCCTTTGGGGCGGTCGCCGAGGATGCCAAGGCGGTGGGGCGCTACTTCGATACGGTCGACGATGCCTACAAGGGCCATGGCTACCGCTATGATCAAGCGCACAAAATGTTGGTGCCACTGCCCGGGGCGGTGGTCAAGACACTCGACCTGCAACGAAACCAGATCAGCTTCGACAGTCAGTACATCTACCGCACTCACTCGGGCAGCTCGGGCTCTGGCAAAATCAACTATTTCGTTTGGGCCGGCGATTATCCGGTAATGGTCAAAGACCGCAATCAGGCGATCGAAATACGCAGCGGAATCGGCTACCGGAATGCAACCTCCACACTCGATCACGGCGAGAGTAACGTGGTGATTTTGCCGGGTACGCCCAAGTCCTACATCAGCTATGAATACGGGCAGTTGCCTTTCGCGACCATTCGCCACGATGCCGGTTTCGATGTGATCCGACGCCTTGAGGAAGACAAGCGTTTCGACTATGACTTCTACATTTTTCCTGCCGAGCGGACGATCCGCAAAATCTTTCAAGAATATGTAGCGACCTCAGTCGAGGTGAAACTTGATCAGCGTAACCGGCAATTGATCGTGCCCGAGTTGCCCAAAGAGCTTCACGGTTTCATGAGCTACGAGATCAAGGGGGCGGGCGGCGAGTATCTGGTCAGCCTTAAGGAAGGCGCTTGGTTGAAACTCTCAAGCGAGGTTCCGGCTTTCGCTGCGAATACCGAGGTTGAGATCCATTCACTCGATGGCACGGTGGGTGGCGGTGTTCCATACAGCCTGGTGGGCAACAAGCCTTCGCGCTGGATCATCGACACTAGCCGGCTCGCTGGAGGCAACATCCAGGTCCTGCGGGATCGGGTGGTGATCGGTGGGGTCAGTGTTCTGCTGGACCCGGCCACTAATGGGCGGGTATTGCTGGTCAATGGCAAGGATGAGGTGCGTGAAGTCGATTTCACCAACCTGAGTGCTCGCGTGGTGTCCGAGGATGCTAGCAAGTGGCAAGCTCCCGGCCAGGGAATCGAAAAACATCTGAAGGATCTGGCCAGCGCGCATCAGTTACATGGGCAGTACGTGGTAGTCGATAACTACCAGCACAACGGGCGCAATCTTGGACGCGCTTACTACAACGTTGCCAAGGACCGCATGATGTTCACCGACACCTCCGAAGTGAAGGCCGGGAAGGCTCAGCTCGGCGCGGTGATAGGTGACTACGCCTACTTCCACGATGACGAGAACGCAGCGGCATGGCGCGTCGATATCGCCAGTGGCAAGGTCGACGCGCAGTACACGCCATGGTTCAACGACAGCGTGGGCAAGATCAGTCGATTGTGGGCGGAGGGCGGAGAGGTCTATCTGGCGCGTCGGTATGACGGCCAGGGAGAACTCAGTTACCGCCTCGTCGGTGATCGTATGGAACTGGTCAGCGCTGTCGGCGACGATGCTCTGCTCAAACTGTTGGCGCGTACCCGTCAGCATGACGATGCATTCGTGAACTTGCTGCAAGGCTACGAAAGCTTCAGCACGCAGCGCGAAACTCCGGTTTACAAGGTCGGTGGGCGGCTGATTCATCCGGTTCCCGCCGCCTTGGTCACGGTGTTTGGAACCGATGCGGCGGGGGTGGCGCATCGTTATTGGATACGCACTACCGATGGCATGCTGATCAAGCCGAATCTGGCACCGCCGGCGGATCAGGTTCTGCGTTTTGAGTCGCCCGAGAGGACCCGCAGTGCCTGGACAATTCCAGCCGATCTGGTATTGGCGGGCAGCATTCACCAGCCCAATGGGCAGGAAGTGTTTTTCTTCTACAGCAAGTCGCAAAAGGTCCTGTTCCGCCAGAACGGAGCAGGCCAGGCGATTCTCGATGCCACTCATCCAACGGCTTTGCGCATGGATATCCCGGAGCTGGCGAACGTGTTGGCGCTGGAGGGCCAACTGCTTGCGGTCACTGTGGACGGGCGTGTGGCCCGGCTTGATGCGCAGGGCTCGCTGAGCTACGAGGCCGTCAATGAGCATTGGCTCAAAGGGCGTCCGACGTGGTGGCTGGACTTGCCCAAGGTCACCGGCGCTGACGCCACCCTGGCCGTGTTCGGGGTCAAGGATCGCGACGGCCAAGGCGCGCTGTCGGTGTGGTACCACAGTGGTCGTGTGGTGGTGGCTGCATCGTCATTGCAGGGCAAGCCATTGCAATTTGTCGGCTTTGAAGACGATGGGGTCACGGCACGGCTGTTCGAACCCGGCAGCGGCAAACTTTATCTCCAGCCCTCCATGGCTGCGGATGCGTTGGCCACGGCATTCGGCAACGATGCAGTGCTGGATGCAGCGGCGAAAACGCCTGTCGCGAGCGAACTGACACCGACGATGCAGCTCAAGTCAGTGCTGCAAGTCGAGAGTGGATTGCGTCTGACAACGCACAGCGGCGAGATTTTGTTGCGCACCAACAAGGGCAACTTACAGCTGGTGGCAGTCGATGAAAAATGGCAGCAGGACAACCTGACGCGCTTGCCAAAAGCCCTTGCCGAGTTGGCCGGGCAGTGGCGGGCGAAGGGTGTGCTGACCTTGCAGGGCAAAGCAAGTCGAGGCTGGTTCGATATCGACAGTGGCCAGATGTTCTCCGGCAAAGGCATCGCTGCCACGGACAACCTTGATTTTGTCGGGGTAGGCGAAGGCGAGCAGGCGGCCTATGTGTACAGTTCGACAGCCCAGGTTCTTTATCGGGTCAACAGCGAGGGCGCGCAGGCCTGGAATCACTTCACCGGGGTCGACCGTACCGATTCCTCCCTGTTGCTTCAGGGCACGGGGGGGGCAAGCGGCACAGACGAACTGGCACCACCGCTGCTCACCGGGATCGCTACGCTGGTGCTCCATGGTGGCGGTGGTCACGATACTTACCGTCTGAGCCAGAAAGCTTGGGGGCACTACCGAACCATCGTCATCGACAATGAAGATTCAGGCCTGGCACTGGACCGCCTGATTCTGCCGCCGACCGTTTCGCCAGACATGCTGGTCAGCCGGCATGGCGACGACCTGATTCTGACTGACTCAGCGACGGGCACCGCACTGATGATCCGTAAGGTGCTTGGCGAGCAGGCAGCGGTGCATCGTCACCTGCTGATTGAACTGAAAAGCAACCGGGAGGTGATCGACATCAATTACCTGGCCAAGGACTTCGCTGGAAAGGAAAGTCTTCAGGACGGACTTGTCCAATTGTCCTGGAGCAAGCAGCAGTCCGCCAAGCCGTTAGATGAGGGGGGTGTTTTCGCACACACGAAGAGTCCAAATCTGGCCAAGTTAAACGGTATCATGGCGACTTTCCCTGATGAGGGCGGTAGCCGCGAGAAACTGCCGATGAACCGCCAGAGTGTGCCAAGCGTTCTGGTGCCTTCGATGTCTTGATGGCGCAGAGGAGATGACAGGAGGAGCGCAATGCTCCTTCTGTCGCTGCGTACTTTCGATCCTTTTTTTGCGGAACAACCCAGCATCATGAACCGATCAATAATTTTCTCACGGCAAGCCGTTGCCGGCTGGCTGCTGGTCGCTTGGCTGCCCGCCGCGCCAGCCATCGCCGCCACCAGCGATCTCTGGCAGGTCTACCAGGATGCTCAACAGAACAACTCCGAACTGGCCGCCGCCCGTTTTGACCAGGCTGCCCGGGCCGAGGCTGTGCCCCAGGCAAGGGCCGCATTGTTGCCGACGTTTTCGGCGGGTGCGGAGATCAATAACAATGAGACCACACTGCAACAGCCTGCGCAGCAGACCCGGCGCAGCGGTACCAGTTATCAAGCGACGTTGAATCAACCACTGTTTCGCATCGATCGCTGGTTCAGCCTCAAGGCTGCCGAGGCGCAGAGTGAACAGGCATTGCTGGAGTTATCAGCGGCCGAGCAGAAGCTGATGCTCGACAGCGCTCAGGCTTATTTTGGCCTGCTCAAGGCGCAGGATGGTCTTGCCGCGAGCAAAGCCGAGGAGGCGGCGTTCAAGCGTCAGCTCGAACAGGCTGACAGAGGGCTGCAATTGGGGGTGTCTGATCGCACCGATGTGCTGCAGGCCCAGGCCAGCCATGACACGGCACGGGCCAGTCGAATCGTCGCGCAGAAACAACTGGACGATGCCTTCGAAGCCCTCGATACCCTGAGCCATCAGCAATATCCGGCAATCCAGGGCGTGCGCCACGATATGCCAGTGTTGCTGCCCACACCCAACGATGCACGCGCCTGGGTCAACACCGCCATGCAACAAAACCTCACACTGCTGGCGAGCCGGCAGGCCCTGGAAGCCGCGCAGCAAACCCTGAGCGCGCGCAAGGGCGGGCATGCGCCTACCCTGGATGCGGTGCTGCGTTATCAGACCGGCGACAACGATAACCTCGGCTACGGTAACAGCAGCCTCAGAGGTGGCGGTTATGGCGGTGATGTCGAGCAACGCTCGATCGGGCTGCAACTCAATATCCCGCTGTTCAGCGGTGGCCAGGTGAGTTCTCAGGTGCGCGAAGCGCATCACCGGCTGAACCAGCGCGATGCTCTCAACGATAACCTGCGTCGCCAGGTGGTCGAGCAGACCCGAAATCTGCACCGCGGTCTCAACAGCAGCGTCGAACAGATTCAGGCACGTCGCCAATCGATCATTTCCAACCAGGGCGCGGTGCTGGCCTCGCAGAAGGGTTTCCAGGTCGGTACGCGCAATATCGTCGATGTGCTGGAGGCCCAGCGTCAGCTCTACAGCGCGGTACGCGAGTACAACAACAGCCGGTATGACTACATTCTCGATACACTGCGCCTGAAGCAGTCGGTCGGAACCCTGGCCCCTGAGGATCTTCGAGCGCTCTGCGACTTCCTCAAGCCGGACTACGATCCGGATCGTGATTTCCTGCCGCCGGAGTTCCCCCGCCAATTGGCGAGACGCTGATCGAGGCGCAGCAGGTGGTGGAGGGTTACAGTGACGGGCAGGGTGATCAGCGGGGGATCCGATGTTGCATAGATTAATGACGTTCTTTGATCGCCATAAAGTGTTTTGCTACGCATGGGGCATAATCCTTTCCGTCGGTGGTGGGCTGCTGCTGGGCAATCTCTACCGCGCACAGGCCGAGCAGCGTTACCGGATCGATACCCAGGCCATGACTGAGGACTATGCCGCGCGCCTTGGCGCCTGGAACGCTGACGGTTTCGCCATTGGCGCACTGTCGATGCTCGGGCGGCATGCGCAGTCGCTTAAACAGGTGATCAGCGAGCCTGCGCCTTCGACCGCTTTGAAAGTAGAGGCCGCCACTCCATTGAAAAGCCTCGCCTTGGTGGTTGGCGCAGGTCATGCCTATGTCGTCAATCAGCAGGGTGTGATTGTGGCGGCGTACGATAGCCTTGGACGTTCGGTGGAAGGTTTGAACATAGGCTTTCGCCCCTATTTCAAGACCGCGATGCAGGGCAAACCGACTGTCTACGGTGCCATCAGCCGCACACTGGGCCAGCGCATGTTTTTTATGGCGGCGCCGGTGTATGCCTCCAGCACCAGCCAGGATAAACCTATCGGCGTGGTGGTGGCGGGCTTTGATGCACGGGTTCTGGACGCTGAGCTGAACAAAACCTCCCGCCACCATCTGCAGATGATTCTCTCGCCTGGTGGGGTCGTGCTGTCCTCCAATCTTTCCTCGCTCTTGCTCAAGTCTGATCGGTCGTGGTCACCTGAGACATTTACCGGTGATGTGCGCCAGCAATTTGGCAACTACCCATTCACCAACGGCGTACCTGAACGGCTGCCGTTCGATGTCGGGCAACCGGTGGTGTCATTCGAGGGGCAGCGCTACGCCGTGTCCCGGAACAGTTTCGACTGGAACGACCCGAATGGTTCCTGGGCCGTTATCAGCCTGGACAGCCTGGATGCAGTCCTTTCCGAAGGTCAGTTTCTGTTGATCGAAGGCGCCAGTGCGCTGTTGTTATTCCTGATGTTTTGGGCTGGCCTGCGGCGGCTGACCGATGCTGTGCAACACAAGCGTGATATGCAACGTATCGAACAGAGTGAGCGGCGCCTGGACCTGGCGCTGCAAAGTGGCGCGTTGGGCTTGTGGGACTGGAATGTCAGCCTGGGCACTATCATCAACAACGATGTCTGGATGCGGATGCTCGGCTACAGTCAGCCGGAGCTTGATCGGACATTTGGCAATGGTCTGGAACGCTGGACCTGCCTGGTTCATCCCGAAGACCGTGAACCGACCATGACGAGGCTGATGGACCACCTCAATCATCGCGTCGGCGAGTATCGCGCCGAATACCGGATGCGTCACAAGAGCGGGCGCTGGTTATGGGTACTGGACATCGGCAAGGTCATGGAACGCGACGCTCGGGGAGAGGCCATTCGTGTGACCGGGGTGCTGCAGGACATCACCCAGTCAATCGAAGTGCAGCGATCCATCGTGGACAGTCAGACCAAACTGCAGTCGATGATTGCGAACATTCCCGGCGTTGTGTTTCGCAGTCTGCCCAGTCGTGAGCGCGAGATGGTATTTCTCAGCGATGCCATAGAAACGCTCAGCGGCTACCCCGCGCACCATTTCCAGTCCGGGCATGCCTATCGGGAAATCGTTCACCCTGATGACCTGGAGATTTTCAACCGCAGCCTGGACAGCACCAGCTATATCCTCGAATACCGGATCATTATGGCCAGCAACGAAGTGCGTTGGGTCTATGACAAGGGCCAGATCATCCAGAACAATGGCTTGCCGCAGTACCTGGACGGGGTTATTTTCGATATCAGCGAGCGCAAGGCAGTGGAGGCGCAAGTACAGCAGTCACGCCAGGAGGCGGAGCTGGCGACCCAGGCCAAGTCCGAGTTTCTCGACAACATGTCCCATGAAATCCGCACGCCGTTGAACGCCATCATCGGCATGGCTCATCTGGTTCTGGGCATGCCGTTGGAGAGGGCGCAACGACAATACATCGAGAAGATGGATCGCGCGGCCAAGGGGTTGGTGAGTGTCGTCAACAGCGTGCTGGACCTGTCCAAGATCGAGGCCGGCAAGTTAAGTATCGAACAGGTCAGCTTCGATCTTCATGAGATGGTTCAGGATGTGCTCGGCCTCATGAGTCAGCGCGCCCGTGAGCGGAACATCGAGCTGCGGCTGGATATCCCTTCACACTTGAGTCGCGTCTATATTGGCGATCCATTTCGCCTCACTCAGGTGCTGATCAATCTGGTGGACAACTCGATCAAGTTTACTGACGTCGGGCATGTGACCCTCGGTGTGCGCCAACTGAGTCAATGGAGCGACACCGCGATGCTGTGCTTCAGCGTCGCTGACACGGGCCTGGGCATGAGTGAGGAGCAGCGCATCCGCTTGTTCAGCGCCTTTGTCCAGGCCGACCCGTCCATCAGCAGACGGTACGGCGGCACGGGGCTGGGATTGACGATTTCCAGGCGCATTGTGCGTCTGATGCAGGGCGATATCTGGGTCAACAGCATCGAGGGGCAGGGCAGTGAGTTCAAGTTCACGGCCCAGTTGAAGTTGGCGCACCCTGCGTCGACCAAAGAACTGTCGCCCAGACCGGTTTGCTTTGCGGGTAATACCGGTGGTGTTACCACGCTCACTGATTCGGGAATGTCCACCTGCGACTATGCGCAGCTATTAGCCGGTGCGCGAATCCTCGTGGTGGAGGACAACCTGTTGAACCAGGAAGTGGTGGACGGGTTACTGCAACACGCCAAGGTCCACGTGGTGATGACGGAGAGTGGCGAAGAGGCGCTTAACCTCTTGATGCGCGACGCACAGTTCGATGCTGTGCTGATGGACTGCCAGCTTCCCGTCATGGATGGCTACGAAACGGCCAGGCAGATTCGCCTTCATGCTCATTTGCAGAGGCTGCCGATCATCGCGGTCACGGCCAACATCCTGGCGGATGTGAAGGGCCGAGCCTTATCTGCCGGAATGAACGATTGCATTACCAAGCCGTTGGAGATCAAGGCTTTCTACCGGACTCTGGTGCGCTGGATCAAAACGCGGGAATTGCAGGTGCTGCCGTCGGTCATTGAGCCACCGTCGGCGGCAATGGTGTCCCCCCCGGAGTCATTGCTGGCCCTCGACGGCTCGTCGATCAACACCGCACTTGGCCTTGCGGTGGTCAATCAGGACGAAGCGCTCTACGCGCATCTACTAAGGATTTTTTATGCGGATAATCAGCAACTGCTTGAGCATCTCTGGCTTGCTCACGAAGCTTTGGACACGACCGCCATCGGCCGTCTGGCCCACAGTCTGAGGGGGTGTGCCGGGCATATCGGGGCGACGGCGCTGCAAGAGGCTGCAGGATTGCTGGAAGAAGGCTGCACGCGCGAGGTTGATACCGCGTCGTTGATTCACCGCGTGGCTGACTGTCTACGGCCGGTGCTCGCCGATCTTGCCGATTTTACCGCCGAGGCGGTGCCCCCAACGGCTGTCAGTCCGCCTCTGACAAATGACGAAAAAGATCTGCAACTGGATCGACTTGCTCGTTTGCTGGTGGAGGACAATGCCGAAGCCCTGAGCCTGATTGATCGACTGTGCCAGCAAGACGACGGCGCCGGTTTGTGGGTTATCCAGGAACTGATCTATGACCTGGAGTTTGCCCAGGCCCACGCTTTACTGGTGCACTACCGCCAGTCGGTCACCGACCGCATGCAGTGAGGAGCGCCTGACAGGCCGCCACACGCTCCTCACACACTTGCACCAGTCGACGGTGCAGGGCCCGCAACGGTTCGCAGATCTGCGAACGGTGCGACACCACCAGGTTCAGCGGGGCCGGATCCCCCAGCCAGCCGCCCAATAATGGCAGCAGGCGGCCGGCGGCCAAGTCGTCGGCGACAGTCAACAGCGGCAGGTAGATCACGCCATGGCCGGCCAGGGCCCAACGGCGGGCGGCGTCGCCATCGTCGCAGTGGAAGAGTCCCTGCACCCGCACCTCTTCGACCTCGCCCTGGGCATGGAAACGCCAGCGCGATTCCGGCCGGCCGATGCTATGACTGATGATGCAGTCGTGTTCGCCAAGTTGCGCCGGGGTGACGGGTGCCGGGTTTGCGGCCAGATAAGCCGGGGCGGCACAGACAATGAAATGGTGGTGCTTGAGTACCGGCAGTTCCACCAGATCCAATGACAGGCTGCGGCCAAAGCGCAAGGCTGCGTCGAACTTTCCTTTGAGCAGGTCTTCTTCCTTGTCGCTCAGAGACAGCTTGATGTGCAGTTTCGGTTTCTCCTGCTTCAGTTGGGCCAGCAGGTCGAGCAACAGATGACGCCCCAGGTCTGAAGACACGGTGAGTTCGAGCATGCCGTCATCATGAGTCAACGAGCGCTTGCCCATTGCGAGGATCTTCAGAGCATGCTGTGCGCTTTCCAGATAGCGTGCGCCCTCGGAGGTGAGTTTCATGGTGCGGGTGGAGCGGGTAAACAACCGCACGCCCAAGCGGTTTTCCAGACGCTTGAGCGCCATGCTGGCAGCGGCGGGGGTGATGGACATGGCACGAGCAGCAGCCGACAGGCCTTCCAACTCGGCGATGAGTACAAACAGCTCTAGATCTTCCAGGTTGGCCATAGTGAATACTCGCTGTTTGCTCAGAGGCCGGGAAAGTTAGAGGAGGCGGTGAGCATCGCCGCTGACAGTGCCTGCTGGTCACTGGGCAGGCATGACATCAGTTGCTGGTGATCGAGCATCTGCCTGAAGGCGTGGGCATGCCGTTGGGGTAGATCGATGCCGGGTTGCAGAAGCGCCAAGTGATAGATCAAGGCCAGGGTGAACAGGCGTGTCGACAGTGGCGTGGACTCGAGATCTTTAGCGCTTGCCCGACTATCGAGCAGAACGCTGGCGTGGCTGATGCTCCAGGCCTGGTTGAGCAAACGGTCTTCCGGGTCGACATGGTTGAGTATTTCCTCAATCAGCAACCGGCTATTGACGAGCGCCTGGGAAAGACTGGCATAGGGCTGATTGAGGCCGATCAACGCCAGGCAGGCAGCGCTGCGAAACTCCGCCGGGTCGCTTTCGACGACGCTGTTGTCGAGCAGGATCGTCAGGGTATCGAGGAGCGCATCCAGGCGAATGTGCGGGTTTTGCGCCAGCTGCAGCGCCAGTGCGCAGGTAAAACCGTCACGCATATTGCTGCCCGCTGACGGCTCGGCGGCCGGCTGCGGGCTATGTAGCGGTTTGTCCCGGTACCCCAATTGCGCCGCCACCCGGGCCAGCACGACTGGCGGCGAAATCGGCTTGGCGATGTAGTCCGCAGCGCCAAGCAGCAAGCCAAGACGCTCGTCCTCAATGCTGCTGCGCGAGGTCAGGAAAATCACCGGAATGGTCGCCGTGGCCGGATGGTTCTTCAACTCACTGAGCACCTGGAAACCGTCCATGCCCGGCATGGTGATATCGAGAATGATCAGGTCAGGTCTGGAACTATGAGCCAGCTCGATCCCGCGTTCGCTGTTCTTGGCCAGCAGCACCTCATATTCAGTGGTCAGCGTCTTTGACAGCACGATCAGCGATTGCGGATCGTCGTCGATGGCCAGAACTGTATAGGAATTGGAGAGGCGCGCAGAGTGCATGGTATGTTGGCCTGTGCAAGGTAGGAGCGCAGTCTAGCCTATTTAACTTGAATCAATAAATCGCCCCGGATTTTCTAGACACCTTGCAAGCTCATTGCAGAACGTTTTTCAAACTCTATCGGTGACAGCTGATTGTTGAAATATTCCTGGGCAGTAGAACGTTCGCAACTGAGCTGGAGAAAATTGAGCTCGTGGAAGCACTCGATCAGTAAGCGTTCAACGAGTGCTTGTAGCGCAATACATGATTTAACGAGTGGGCGATGTCAGATGTTCATGAATCGCTCATCGGGAGAACACCGCTGGCTTAATGCTCCAGAAATGAATGCGGCTGTTCATCGATTGATGTTCATAGACCTAGTTTTCTCCGCCGTCCTTAGCCTCGTCGCCCCGACCTCTGATGGTCCCAGTCCAGATGGTGATGGATGCTGATTTTCAAAAAACCATGTTTGGGGATCTGTTTGGAAATCGGGTAGTCGCTGGCAGGCTAAGAATTGGGCAGTGTTGCCTGTCCCGGATCTGGTCGCTCATGGCCCCTCCTTATACGGAGGTAATTAGGGAAGCGGAGCCTGTTCACTATCCCTTGAGCGAGCTGAAAAATGTCAAACCTCTGTTCACGCTCTCGGCCTGCTGTTATTCATTTCCGACTGCAACCTTGACGCAGCGGTCACCCGCTTAGCACAAATTGCCTTCAGCAAACTAAAGGTGGATGAAACTTTGGGCAATTTGATGGGGCTCAACCCTTTCCATGACTTTGCAGCTTGGTTCACGCTGAAGAGCATCCAAAATTTGCCTCCAATCCTGATCCCTGCGATGAGCGTGAAAGAGGAAATCACCTTGAAGGTCGTCGAAATGAAGACGCGCGCTGGGTTACCAAACTGAACCCGCGCGGACAACCTTCTTAGGGAAACTCTGAAGAAGACTTCCTGATTTTGGCAAAATACCGGGACTCCACCCGCCGAGTTTTCCGATGAAACAGATGACCTTCGCTGACGCCGAGTACGCAGGCAAGCGTAAGCAGACCCGCAA
>NZ_FYDT01000080.1:0-18763 GCF_900187585.1 Pseudomonas sp. Irchel 3E19 | reverse complement strand
GAGCCAAACATCACCGCTCTTTCAACTCCTTCCAGGCTTCGATGAACTGAAGCGACCCGCTATCGAAAACCGTATAACTCATTGAATCTCAAGGAGTTTTCCGTTTCGACTGCGCCGGAAGTGGGGCAAATTATAGACTTCTGGAATTCGCCGTCAACCACTATTTTCAACTTTATTCGGATTTCAGCGTGATGCGTGCAAAGGCCTTCTTGCCGGCCTGGCAAACGTGCGTTGCACCCACTACATATATAAAGGAGCGATCAACAACCTCGCCATCTATACGCACACCACCAGAAGCCAACAGATCGCGCGCCGCCGCCGAGTTCTTCACCAGGCCCGCTTTATTAAGGACAGCTGCAATCGGCATATCCTCAGCAGAAGCCAACTCGATCTCCGGCAGATCATCCGGCAGCTCACCATCCTTCATGCGGTTGCCCGCCGCACGATGAGCATTGGCCGCAGCCTCCTCACCATGGAAACGCGCAACAATCTCTTCCGCCAACTTGATTTTGATGTCACGCGGATTGGCGCCAGCTTCCACATCAACACGCAAAGCATTGATCTCATCCATGGAGCGGAAGCTGAGCAATTCGAAGTAGCGCCACATCAGCGCATCCGGAATCGAAACCAGCTTGCTGTACATGACGCCCGGTGCTTCCTGAATACCGACATAGTTGCCCAACGACTTGGACATCTTCTTCACGCCATCCAGACCTTCGAGCAGCGGCATCGTCAGAATGCACTGCGCCTCTTGACCATAACCACGTTGCAGCTCACGCCCCATCAGCAAGTTGAACTTCTGATCGGTACCGCCCAACTCGACGTCCGCACGCAAAGCAACCGAGTCGTAACCCTGAACCAGCGGATAGAGGAACTCGTGAATAGCGATCGGTTGATTGGTCGTGTAACGCTTGTCGAAGTCATCGCGCTCAAGCATGCGAGCAACGGTGTATTGCGAAGTCAGGCGAATGAAGTCCGCCGGCCCCATCTGATCCATCCAGGTCGAGTTGAAGGCGACTTCGGTTTTCGCTGGGTCGAGAATTTTGAAGACCTGAGTCTTGTAAGTCTCAGCGTTTTCCAACACCTGCTCGCGAGTCAGTGGAGGTCGAGTGGCGCTCTTGCCGCTCGGATCACCAATCATCCCGGTGAAGTCACCTATAAGGAAGATCACCTGATGCCCCAGCTCCTGGAACTGGCGCAGCTTATTAATAAGCACGGTGTGACCCAAGTGCAGATCCGGAGCGGTCGGATCGAAACCAGCCTTGATACGCAGCGGCTGGCCGCGCTTGAGCTTCTCGATCAGCTCGGACTCGACCAATAGTTCTTCCGCACCACGTTTAATCAGCGCTAGCTGCTCTTCAACCGACTTCATAACAGACCCGCAAGGCTCAGATTCAAAGGGAACCAACCATACAAGATCGCGCACCAATTACAAGTTTTGCCCGGCGCACGGACACCAATCCACAGACGCGATGTCTGTAGACTTGCTTCAGAGATGATTTGGTTATATTTTATACAGTTATTTCATCTTCATCATGTCATTCATCTTTTCCAATTCATCACTTTTCAAAGTCAAAATTACTTATGACCACTGAACCGTCTAAAGCGCCACCGCTTTACCCGAAGACCCACCTGCTCGCCGCAAGTGGTATCGCCGCCCTTCTCAGCCTGGCGCTCCTGGTATTTCCTTCCAGTGATGTTGAAGCCAAAAAGACGACCCTGAGCCTTGAACTGGAAAGTCCTGCTGAACAACTGACACAAGATCAAGACGCTGCTGACGCCGCTCAAGCCACAAATGACCCAGCAGCCTCGCCGTTTGCACAAATCGAAAACACAGAAGAAAACGCTCCGCAAACCGCGGAAGCGGCCCCTGCACCCGCGCCTCTCGCGGAAAAACCAAAAGCTCCAGGCCACCGCGAAGTTGTCGTTTCCAGGGGCGATACGCTCTCCACCCTGTTCGAGAAAGTAGGCCTGCCATCCGCAGCCGTGCATGAAGTACTGGCCAGCGACAAGCAAGCCAAGCAGTTCAGCCAGCTTAAGCACGGCCAGAAGCTCGAATTCGAACTGAACCCGCAAGGCCAGCTAACCAGCCTTCACAGCAAGGTCAGCGATGTTGAAACCATCACCCTGACCAAAAATGACAAGGGTTACGCTTTCAACCGGGTTACCGCAAAACCTACTGTTCGCACTGCCTACGTCCACGGTGTGATCAACAGCTCGTTGTCACAATCCGCCGCGCGTGCCGGCCTCTCGCACAGCCTGACCATGGATATGGCCAGCGTATTCGGCTACGACGTCGACTTCGCGCAGGACATCCGCCAGGGTGACGAATTTGACGTGATCTACGAACAGAAAGTGGTCAACGGTAGAGCCGTCGGTAACGGTCCGATATTGTCCGCCCGCTTCACCAACCGCGGCAAAACCTACACCGCAGTGCGCTACACCAACAAGCAGGGCAACAGCAGCTACTACACCGCCGACGGCAATAGCATGCGCAAGGCGTTCATCCGTACGCCGGTGGACTTCGCTCGCATCAGCTCGAAGTTCTCCATGGGCCGTAAACACCCGATCCTCAACAAAATCCGCGCCCACAAAGGCGTCGATTATGCAGCCCCACGCGGTACGCCGATCAAGGCTGCCGGTGACGGTAAAGTGCTGTTGGCCGGGCGCCGTGGCGGTTACGGCAATACTGTGATCATTCAACACGGCAACACTTACCGTACGCTGTACGGCCACATGCAAGGCTTCGCCAAAGGTGTGAAAACCGGCGGCACGGTCAAGCAGGGTCAAGTAATCGGTTACATTGGCACGACAGGCCTGTCCACCGGCCCGCACTTGCACTATGAGTTCCAGGTCAACGGTGTTCACGTTGATCCACTGGGCCAGAAGTTGCCAATGGCCGATCCGATTGCCAAGGCCGAACGCGCCCGCTTCCTGGCTCAAAGCCAGCCGTTGATGGCGCGTATGGATCAAGAGAAGGCCACTATGCTGGCTTCGAGCAAGCGTTAAGCCATGGCCCTGTATATCGGTGTGATGTCCGGAACCAGCCTCGACGGTCTGGACATCGCCCTGATCGAACAGAGCTCGGCGATCAAACTGATCGCCACGCACTATATTCCCATGCCTGATTCCCTGCGCGCCGAGCTGCTTGGCTTGTGCGCCAGCGGCCCTGACGAGATCGCCCGCTCGGCGATTGCCCAGCAGAACTGGGTGAAGCTTGCCGCACAGGGCATTCACACCCTCCTCAATCAGCAAAATCTCAAACCTGAAGCCATTCGCGCGATCGGCAGCCACGGCCAGACCATTCGCCATGAACCCGCTCGCGGTTTCACCGTACAGATTGGTAACCCTGCCCTGCTGACCGAGCTGACGGGGATAACAGTGGTGAGCGACTTCCGCAGCCGCGATGTCGCTGCTGGCGGTCAAGGCGCCCCTCTGGTGCCCGCCTTTCATGAAGCTTTGTTCGAAGAGCGTAGCGGTAACCAGGCGGTCTTGAATGTCGGCGGTTTCAGCAATCTCAGTCTGATAGAGACGACAAAGCCTGTAGCCGGTTTCGACTGCGGGCCGGGGAATGTGCTGATGGATGCCTGGATTCACCGGCAACGCGGCGAAAACTACGATCGTGACGGCCAATGGGCAGCAACCGGGACTGTGGAGCCATCCCTGCTGAAGGCATTGCTCAGCGATCCGTTCTTCGTGACCAAAGGCCCGAAAAGTACCGGTCGAGAAGTCTTCAACCTGCCTTGGCTGGAGCAACACCTCTCACGCCTGCCAGCCTTCCCCACTGAAAACGTACAGGCCACGCTGCTGGAGCTGACAGCGCTGACCATTGTCGAGTCGCTGCAAAGTGCTCAAACGGACACTCAAGAGCTGCTGGTCTGCGGTGGCGGCGCCCACAACGCCGCGCTGATGAAGCGGCTGGCCGATCTGCTGCCGCACGCGAAGGTCGCCAGCACCGCCACACACGGTGTTGATCCGGACTGGGTTGAAGCCATGGCGTTCGCCTGGCTGGCCCATTGCTGCCTCGAAGGTATCGCCGCCAACCGGCCGAGTGTCACTGGCGCCAGAGGCCTGCGCGTACTCGGCGCCATTTACCCCAACTAAACAAAAACGCCGACAACAAAAAACGCCGCAGAACCCAAGGCTCTGCGGCGTTTTATTGTATGCAGCGAAATGCGATCAGATCGAGAACGAAGACCCGCAACCACAGGTCGTGGTGGCGTTCGGGTTCTTGATCACGAAACGCGAACCTTCCAGACCTTCCTGGTAGTCCACTTCGGCACCCGCGAGGTACTGAAAGCTCATCGGATCAACCACCAGGCTCACGCCTTCGCGCTCGACGATGGTGTCGTCCTCGGCCACATCTTCATCGAAGGTGAAACCGTACTGAAACCCTGAACAACCGCCGCCCGTAACGAATACGCGCAGCTTCAAGCGATCATTCCCCTCTTCATCGACCAGGCTCTTCACCTTGTGCGCGGCACCGTGGGTGAATTGCAAAGCCGTGGGGGTGAAGGATTCGACGCTCATGCTGACTATCTCCCGGCGTTACGCCGCCATAATGCGTGATGACGCGCATTATCCGCTTGTCCGAGAAAATCGGTCAACTATTGTTACGGTATATCAATAAACCCGATCACCGGTTCTGAATGCAAAGAGGCCCGTTCGACGGGCCTCTTTGCTGTGCCGGATAAAGTGTTACGGCAGCATGCCGGCGTGGGACAGACCAAAACGTTCATCCAGCCCAAACAGGATGTTCATGTTCTGCACCGCCTGACCCGACGCGCCTTTGACCAGATTGTCGATCACCGACAACACCACCACCAGATCGCCATCCTGTGGACGGTGAACCGCGATACGGCAAACGTTGGCACCCCGCACGCTACGAGTTTCCGGATGGCTGCCGGTCGGCATTACATCGACGAACGGTTCGTTGGCATAACGCTTTTCGAACAGCGCCTGCAGATCGACCGAGCGATCAACCACAGTGGCGTAGAGCGTGGAATGAATGCCACGAATCATCGGGGTCAGATGCGGGACGAAAGTCAGACCAACATCCTTTCCCCCCGCCGCGCGGCGTAAGCCTTGGCGAATTTCCGGCAAATGACGGTGACCTTTCACCGCATAAGCTTTCATGCTTTCCGACGTCTCCGAGTACAGCGAGCCTACAGCAGCACCACGACCGGCACCGCTGACACCGGATTTGCAGTCGGCGATCAGACGCGAGGCATCGGCCAGACCCGCCTCAAGCAGCGGCAGGAAACCCAGTTGCGTAGCCGTCGGATAGCAACCCGGCACCGCGATCAGGCGAGCTTTCTTGATTTGCTCGCGATTGACTTCCGGCAGGCCGTAGACCGCTTCGTCCAGCAACTCAGGCGCACCGTGTGGCTGACCGTACCACTTGGCCCACTCCTCGGCGTCTTGCAGGCGGAAGTCCGCGGACAGATCGATGACCTTGGTGCCCGCCGCCAGCAATTCACCCGCCAGAGCGTGAGCCACACCGTGCGGCGTGGCGAAGAACACTACGTCGCAAGCACCGAGCGTCTTGATGTCCGGCACGCTGAAAGCCAGGCCGTCGTAGTGACCGCGCAGGTTCGGGTACATGTCAGCCACGGCCAGACCGGCCTCGGATCGGGAAGTGATGACCACCACCTCTGCCTGCGGATGCTGTGCCAACAGACGCAGCAGTTCGACACCGGTGTAACCCGTGCCGCCGACGATACCGACCTTGACCATAAACCTGCCCTCAACGAACCCACTGGAAAGCCGTCGATAATAGGGGCCGCGCGGCCCTGCGACAACCGTCAAGGTGACGTGCGGACGCTCAAGCCTCTACTATCCCGGCTACCGTGAACCTGGGAATAACTAAAAATGCTCTATCTATGGATCAAAGCGTTTCACATCGTCAGCGTCGTCTGCTGGTTTGCCGGCCTGTTCTATCTGCCAAGACTGTTCGTTTATCACGCACAAAGTGAAGATACGGTCAGTAAAGAACGCTTCAGCGTCATGGAGCGCAAGCTGTATCGCGGCATCATGGGCCCGGCGATGATCGCCACGCTGATCTTCGGTGGCTGGCTGATCTATCTCAACCCGAGCCTCTTCAGCATGGGCGGCTGGATTCACGCCAAATTGACCCTCGTCGTCTTGCTGATCGGCTACCACCATATGTGCGGCGCGCAGGTAAAACGTTTCGCCCGTGGCGAGAACACCCGCAGCCATGTCTTTTATCGCTGGTTCAATGAAGTGCCGGTTCTGATATTGCTGGCTATCGTAATTCTGGTCGTGGTCAAACCGTTCTAACTTCAACAAACACAACACTTCGGGGTACCTCCAATGTCGCTGCCCGCTCTGCTCGAACAACGTCTGCGATTGCCGGTTGTGGCGGCGCCGATGTTCCTCATCTCCAATCCGCAATTGGTGCTGGCTTGTTGCCGTAATGGCGTAGTCGGCAGTTTTCCAGCGCTGAACCAGCGCGAAAGTAGCGGGTTCAAAGCCTGGCTGGAAGAGATCGAAGCGGGACTGGCGACACTGGACAACCCCGCGCCTTATGCGGTGAACCTGATCGTGCACAACAGTAATCCGCGCCTGCAGGCGGATCTGGCCATTTGCGTGGAGCACAAGGTGCCGATCGTCATCACCAGCCTCGGCGCGGTGAAGGAATTGGTCGACGCGGTGCACAGCTATGGCGGCCTGGTCTTCCACGACGTGACCACACGCCGACACGCGGAAAAAGCCGCTGAGGCCGGTGTCGACGGTCTGATTGCGGTCGCAGCCGGCGCCGGTGGCCATGCCGGTACCTGGAGCCCGTTTGCGCTGATCGCCGAGATCCGCGAGTTCTTCGATAAAACCCTGCTGCTTGCGGGATGTCTTAACCACGGCCATGAGATTCTCGCCGCACAAATGCTCGGCGCGGATTTGGCCTACTTCGGCACACGATTTATCGGCACCACTGAAAGTCATGCACCTGACGCCTACAAGGAGATGCTGCTGACAGCCAAAGCAGCAGACATCATCCACACTCCAGCAGTGTCGGGTGTTCCGGCAAGTTTCATGCGTCAAAGCCTGGAGGCAGCGGGTTTCGACATGGCCGCGCTGCAAGGCAAAGGCGAAGTGAATTTCGGTGACAAGCTCAAACCGATCAGCGACGAAGCCAAAGCCTGGAAGACCGTGTGGTCGGCCGGCCAAGGCGTGGGACAGATCGACGATCTGCCAGGCGTGGATCAGTTGATCGCGCGTCTGGACGCTGAATATCGTCAGGCCCAGGAACGCGCAGCACAGCTGACAAAGCGCTGGCCACGGTAAAAATCAGGCCCGTCGCTGGTGGACTGGCCTTAAACTAACGACCTTTCATTCTCTTCGCGACAAGGATGCCTCGGCCATGAGCGAACCCCGTTACAAGATCGTTTTCGACGGTGCTCTACAGCCCGGTGTCGATATCACCACCGCCAAGCTCAATCTGGCGGATCTGTTCAAAAGCGATGTTGCCGCCATCGAACGCCTGTTCAATGGCCGTACCGTGGCACTCAAACGCGATCTGTCCCATGGCGATGCGCTAGCCTATCTGCAGGCACTGAGCAAAACCGGGGTCGATGCACGCATCGAATCTGAAACGGCCATCGAACTGAATCTGTCAGACGTCCACGAGCACGCTCCTGCTCCCACTCCCGTCTACGCGGAACCGAACTCACCGTATGCGCCACCCCGCGCCAGCGTTGGTGAAAACCTTCCGGCATTCGCCACGCTCAAACCGTTCAGCGTCGATGGCCGGATTGGACGTCTGCGCTTTCTCGCCTGGACGATGGTCGTGACGTTGGTGAGCCTGCCGATTCTCAGCATATTTGCGCTGATTGCCGTGGGGCTTGTCAGTACCGAGTCCACCAGCGGCCTGATCATTGGCGGCCTCATCGCGGCTTTCCTGGGCCTGGTGCTGGTCATCATCAGCATTTTGTTCACGGTTCAACGCCTGCACGATATCGGCTGGTCGGGCTGGCTCTGGTTGCTGAACCTTGTCCCCTTGGTGGGCAGCATCTTTCCTTTTGTGATCATGATTGTGCCGGGCAATACCGGTGCCAATCGCTACGGGCCGCCCCCTCCGCCCAACAGCACAGCAGTCAAGGTGCTGTGCTCGCTGTGGATCGTGTTCATCGGGTTGTTTATCGTAGGTGGAATGCTCGGCGGCATCTCAGCCATCCAGCAGGAATACGAAACCAGCCTCGAAAGCAGCTACGACAGTGGCTCGGTGACCACCGATGAAATCGACGTCGAGGTCGAACCGGCAGCGAATTCCGCCGACGAGGCAGCCGAAGCGGTGCAGGCCCCTGTAGACTCTGCGAAAGAATGAACAGCGCTCCCCGCCGTGACACCCGCGTCGCTGGCGCGGAGCTGTTGCGATGGAGAAATGCATGACCCGTTACGCTCTGATCACTGGCGCCTCCAGCGGCATCGGCCTGGCCATGGCCGAAGCGCTGGCCCGGCGCGGCCGCAGCCTGATTCTGGTGGCACGACAGCGTGATCAGCTGGAAAGTATTGCGATCGAACTGACCCAGCGCTTCGGCGTCGAGGTGCTGTTCCGCGCCTGCGATCTCGGCGAGCCGCTGCGCCTGTCCGGCTTTTTGCTGGAGCTGGAAGAAGGTGACCGGCAGATTGATCTGTTGGTGAACTGCGCCGGCATCGGTACCTGCGGCCCGTTCCTGGCCCAGGACTGGATGACCGAGCAGGACCTGATCGAGGTGAATATTCTTGCCCTAACCCGTTTGTGCCATGCGATCGGCAACAGCATGGCGTTGCAGGGTGGCGGGCAGATTCTCAACGTCGCCTCGGTGGCAGCGTTCAATCCCGGACCGTGGATGAGCACCTATTACGCCAGCAAGGCCTACGTGCTGCATTTCTCTGAAGCCTTGCGGGTTGAGCTCAAGCAAAGTGCGGTGAAGGTTTCGGTGCTTTGCCCTGGCCCTACCCGCACGGCATTTTTCCGCACCGCGCAGCTGAATAGCGACAAACTCAAAGACAGCAAATTGCTGATGAGCCCAGAAGAGGTCGCGCTGTACACCGTGCGCGCGCTCGACAAGAACCGCGCAATCATCATTCCGGGACGGCGCAATCGCTGGTTCGCATTTCTGCCGCGACTGGGTTCACGCTGGCTTAACCGCACCATCGTCGGCATGGTCAACAAGGCTTACTGCCCGCGCTGAACTGTCCTACGGCAAAACACTGGGCGGGTTCATTCCCCATGAGTACACTCAGGCCAGCCCACACAACGGAGAAAACAGCAGTGGATACTCTGTTCACCAAGATCATCAACCGGGAAATACCGGCCAAGATCATCTACGAGGACGACCAGGTTCTGGCGTTCCACGATATCGCCCCCCAGGCACCGGTGCATTTTCTGGTCATCCCGAAAAAACCGGTGCGTACCCTCAATGACCTGACCGAAGACGACAAGGCGCTGGCCGGGCATATTTTGTTTACTGCGCAGCGACTGGCCCTGGAACTGGGCTGTGAAGAAGGCTTCCGCGTGGTAATGAACTGCAATGAGAAAGGTGGGCAGACCGTCTATCACATTCATATGCACGTGCTCGGCCAACGTCAGATGAACTGGCCGCCGGGCTGATCCAGGGGATCCTACCCTGTGGGAGCGGGCTTGCTCGCGAAGACATCGGCACATTCAAAGTATCAGTGCCAGATACTCCGCCTTCGCGAGCAAGCCCGCTCCCACAAAAAGCAAACCGTGCCCCTGCATGGCAAATGACCCAGCGCAAACGCTCCCCGGCCGATTCGGTTAAACTGGCCGCCGAGATTCTTCCCGGAGGTCAGCATGACTACCCAACGTCACTACTCGCCGATTGACCGGCTTCTGCTGCAAGCCGATGCCGCGATGCGTACCTTGCTGCCCTTCAGCGGCCAGCCGTACCGTCCGTCACCAGCGATTCTGCAACCGGAAACGCAGATGAGCGACGAAGACACCCGCCACGTCGCCGGCCTGATGCGCATCAACCATACCGGCGAAGTCTGCGCCCAGGCGCTGTATCAGGGGCAGGCCTTGACCGCCAAGCTGCCGCAAGTGCGCGAAGCCATGGAGCACGCGGCCGAAGAAGAGATCGATCATCTGGTCTGGTGCGAACAACGCATTCACCAGTTGGGCAGCCACACCAGCGTGCTCAATCCGCTGTTCTACGGCATGTCCTTCGGTATTGGTGCGGTGGCCGGGCTGATCAGCGACAAGGTCAGCCTCGGGTTTGTCGCGGCGACAGAGCATCAGGTGTGCAAACACTTGAACGAGCATCTTGAACAACTGCCTGCCGAGGATGAGAAGTCCCGGGCGATTCTGGAGCAGATGCGTATCGATGAAGAGCACCATGCAGAAAGTGCGCTGGATGCTGGCGGTTTCCGGTTTCCGGCGCCGGTGAAGTTCGGGATGAGTCTTTTGGCGAAGGTGATGACCAAGAGTACTTATCGGATTTGAGAAGTGTATTGCCGGACAGGGCCCCATCGCTGGCAAGCCAGCTCCCACAGGGGTCTTTGTTTCAACAATAAAAAAGGCGACTGTCCTGAGACAGTCGCCTTTTTTTGTGCCCGGGAATCTTAGGTCGGCATGTTGCGCGCGTAGAAGATTTCCAGCATCTCGTGTTTCACACGATCAGTCACTTGAGCGCGTTGCTCAGGGGACAGATTGCTGGTGGCGTCGCCGAACAGATAGTTATCCAGTTCGAAGTTCTTCAGCAGCATTTTGGTGTGGAACAGGTTTTCCTGGTACACGTTCACGTCGGTCATCTGGTACGCGTCGCGAGTGTCTTCGGAAAGGTAGTTCTGGATCGAGTTGATCTCGTGGTCGATGAAGTGCTTGTTGCCTTCAACGTCACGGGTGAAGCCGCGCACACGGTAATCCACGGTCACGATGTCCGAATCGAACTGGTGAATGAGGAAATTGAGCGCTTTAAGCGGTGAAATGACACCACAGGTCGACACGTCGATGTCCACACGGAAAGTCGCAATACCCGCATCCGGATGGATTTCCGGGTAGGTATGCACCGTGATATGGCTCTTGTCGAGGTGGGCCAGGATAATTTCGGGCAACGGGCCAGGCGATTCTTCAATCTGGCTTTCGGTCGGAGTCACCGGCTCTTCCGAGATCAGAATCGTGACGCTGGCACCCTGAGGCTCATAGTTCTGACTCGCAATGTTCAGAATGTTGGCACCAATGATTTCGACAACTTCCGTGAGGATCTGCGTCAGGCGTTCGGCGTTGTACTCTTGATTGATGTACTCGACGTACGCCTGCTGGTCTTGCGGGGTCTCCGCGTAGCAGATGTCATAGATGTTGAAGCTCAAGGTCTTTGTCAGGTTATTGAACCCGTGGAGCTTGAGTTTGCTTTTCACCGTTAAAAACTCTCTATGTATGCGGCACGGCCGCGTGATCAAGCATGCCCGTCAAGTGCGAACAACGCACCTGCGTAGGACGGTTAACACCTCTTCGCGATGGCGATTTTGGTTATCTGTTCAGGCGGATGACCCGTCGGCTGACCGATCACTGCCCTGAAAAAAGTGGCGCATTATGCAGACGTCAGCGAGGGATCGCCAGAGTCTGCACTGCTTTTATGATAGTTGAATGTCGCTTCAACCGAGTTCGACGATTTCGTAGTCGTGAGTGATCGCCACGCCAGCGGCACCGAGCATGATCGAGGCGGAGCAATATTTTTCGGCGGACAGTTCGATGGCGCGTTTGACCTGGGCTTCTTTCAATCCACGGCCCTTGACCACGAAGTGCATGTGGATCTTGGTGAACACCTTTGGATCTTCGGTCGCGCGCTCGGCTTCGAGGAAGGCTTCACAGCTTTCAACGGCCTGACGGGACTTCTTCAGAATGCTGACCACGTCGAAGTTGCTGCAACCGCCGACGCCCAGCAGGAGCATTTCCATCGGACGAACGCCCAGATTACGACCACCGGCGTCCGGCGGACCGTCCATGACCACGACATGGCCACTACCGGATTCGCCGAGGAACATGGCTTCGCCAGCCCATTGGATGCGTGCCTTCATCGCCCAGACTCCACTGTAAAAAAAGGGTCGCCAGCTTAGCACAGGGTTTTGCTCTGACAGCGCGCGGCGTTCCTAGGACGGATGCTCCAACTGCGTAGGTAATTTCTCGAATTTGCGACGAAGTGTCTGGTAAGCTGGCGCCAATTCGCTGGCGCCCATGCCGCCAGCCGTGTAGCGACCGCCTTCAGCGCCTCATAAAAAAATCAAACATCACCGTGCAGTCTTTTCGGGATACAACCATGGTTGCTATTACCCCCACACCCAAAATCAAGAACGTCGACAAGCTGTTGATGCACTGTCAGCGCCGCCGTCATGCGGCCAAGAGCAACATCATTTGCGCAGGCGACCGTTCGGACACGCTGTACTTCATTATCAAGGGCTCCGTAACGATCCTGATTGAGGATGACGACGGCCGCGAGATGATCATCGCGTACCTCAACGCCGGGGATTTCTTCGGCGAACTGGGCCTGTTCGAACAGGCAGGCCAGGAGCAGCAGCGCAGCGCCTGGGTGCGGGCCAAGGTCGAATGTGAAACCGCGGAAATCAGCTATGCGAAATTCCGCGAGTTGTCGCAGCAGGATCCAGACATTCTTTACGTGCTCAGCGGACAAATCGCACAGCGCCTGCGCAATACCACGCGCAAGGTCGGCGATCTGGCGTTCTTCGACGTCACCGGTCGCGTGGCCCGATGCCTGCTGGAACTGTGCAAACAGCCGGACGCAATGACCCATCCGGACGGTATGCAGATCAAGGTGACCCGTCAGGAAATCGGGCGGATTGTCGGCTGTTCGCGGGAGATGGTCGGTCGCGTGCTCAAGGATCTTGAGGAACGCAACCTGGTCAATGTGAAGGGCAAGACCATGGTGGTCTTCGGCACTCGTTAAACGCGAACGCTTAAACGCTGTACATCTGCGCCAGCATTAAACGAAACAACTCATCGAGACGCGCCAAAGCCTGCGGCGCGTTGAATTTTTCATGCAGGGCAATGTGGCTTTGCGCGCGGACCCGCTGCTCCAGACCACAGGCTGCGTTGAAGCGATTGACTGCCGCCACCATCGATTCGCGCTCGTTATCCACCAGCATCGCACCGTGTACCAGCCCTACCGGACGCTGTCCGCCCTGACTCTGGCGCCAGCGCTGGGCGGTGCCGACCATCTTGCGGCCGTCGAGATTGACGTTGAAGCGACCGTCGCAAAACGCCCCGTCGATTTCGCCCAGGGACGACATGCCGCCCAACTCATCCAGCAATTGGCAGATCGGATCGCACAGACGGCGGTAGCCGGTTTCGATGCGGTTGAGATCGCCTTCGCTGCGAGGCGGTGCGTAAACCAGTGCGATATTGATGGTCGCGGCCGATTGCGGGACCGGTTCGCCGCCGGTTTCGCGCAGCAGAACTGGCCAGCCGGCGGCGGCGGAGACTTCGCAGGCGTGCTCGAAACCGGGGAGACGGTTGAGGCGCCGGGGCATGACCAGAGCGCGGTCGCTGGGTTGCCAGAAAAGCAGGCCGAATTCCGCGTCACCGGCGCAGATCGAGGCGAGCAAGTCCTGTTCGGCTTGCAGGCCGGCTTCGATGGTGAGGGAGGTAGGCAGCGACATTAAGAACTCCGGCAGATCAAAAATCTTCGGGGAAATTGAATCCCTCTTCGCGAGCAAGCCCGCTCCCACAGGTGAAATGCAATCCAAATGTGGGAGCGGGCTTGCTCGCGAAGGGGTCGACTCGGTCTGAGGGAACTCAGTCGAGTGTCGAACCGCTTACCGCAGTGCCACGCTCAGGGAAAAACAGGCGTTGTAATTCGGTGCCCGGGCTTTCCGCACGCATGAACGCCTCACCGACGAGGAACGCATAAACGTCGCTGATTTCCATCAGCTCGACATCGGCACGGTTGAGGATACCGCTCTCGGTAATCACCAGACGATCGCGCGGGATGCGTGGCAGCAGGTCAAGGGTGGTTTCCAGGCTGACGTCGAAGGTGTGCAGGTTACGGTTGTTGATCCCGACCAGTGGCGTGTCGAGGGTTTTCAACGCGCGCTCCAGCTCATCGCCGTCATGCACTTCAACCAGCACGTCGAGACCGACGCTTTTGGCCACGGAAGCCAACTCGGCCATTTTCACGTCGTCCAGCGCGGAGACGATCAACAACACGCAATCGGCGCCCAGCGCACGGGCTTCAACGATCTGGTACGGATCGATCATGAAGTCCTTGCGGATCACCGGTAGTTTGCACGCGGCACGAGCCTGCTGCAGATAGGCATCGGCGCCCTGGAAGTAGTCGATATCGGTCAGCACCGACAGACAGGTCGCCCCGCCCTTCTCGTAGCTTTTGGCGATGTCGGCGGGAACGAAGTCCTCGCGAATCACGCCTTTGCTCGGCGATGCCTTTTTGATTTCGGCAATCACCGCCGGTTGTTTCTTCTTCGCCTGCGCCAGCAATGCCTGGGCAAATCCACGGGGTGCATCGGCCGCCTTGGCCAGACTTTCCAGCTCGCTCAGGCTCACACGAGCGCTACGCTCGGCGACTTCCTGAACCTTGCGGGCCAGAATGTTTTCCAGAACCGTCGGTACACTCATCCTTCATTCTCCACTCTGAATACCGCGGTAAAGGCACCCAGCTCCTCGAGTTTTTCCCGAGCGAGGCCGGTGTGCAGAGCGTCGTGCGCAAGCTCTACGCCCTGTTTCAAACTGCTGGCGACGTCGGCGGCGTACAGCGCTGCACCGGCGTTGAGCACAATCATTTCAGCAGCTTTTTGACCGTTTTCGGTTTTGCGCTTGCCCAGTGCATCGCGGATCAGCGCGAGCGAGGCTTCCGGGCCGTCGACTGACAGACCGTGCAGGCTCTGGCTCTTCATGCCCAGATCTTCCGGCTCGACCCAATATTCGGTGATCTCGTTGTTTTTCAGCTCAGCGACAAAAGTCGGCGCAGCCAGACTGAATTCGTCCAGGCCATCCTTCGAATGCACCACCAGCACATGCTTGCTGCCCAGACGCTGCAAGACTTCAGCCAACGGACGGCAAAGTGCAGGGTTGAACACACCCACGACCTGATGTTTAACCCCGGCCGGATTCGTAAGCGGGCCGAGCATGTTGAACAGCGTACGCAGGCCGAGATCGCGGCGCGGGCCGGCAGCGTACTTCATGGCTTTGTGATGGGTCTGGGCGAACATGAAACCGATGCCGACGTTGTCGATACAACGGGCGACCTGAACCGGGGTCAGGTTGAGATAGATACCGGCGGCTTCGAGCAAGTCGGCACTGCCGCTCTTGCCCGATACCGCACGGTTGCCGTGCTTGGCCACGGTGCAACCCGCCGCCGCCACAACAAAAGAAGAAGCGGTCGATACGTTGAAAATGTTGGCACCGTCACCGCCGGTGCCCACCACATCGACCACACCGTCGAGGGTCTTGAGTTCGACCTGATCGGCCAGCTCACGCATCACCGATACGGCGCCGACGATCTCGTCGATGCTCTCACTCTTCATGCGCATGGCCATCATGAACGCGCCGATCTGCGCGTCGGTGCATTGGCCGGTCATGATTTCGCGCATCACATCGCGCATTTCATCGGTGCTGAGGTCGAGGTGATCGACGATACGGCTCAGGGCTGTCTTGATATTCATGGGAAGTCCTTAGCGCGTGCCGCCGGTTTGTTTGAGGAAGTTGGCAAACAGTTCATGGCCCTGTTCGGTCAGGATCGACTCGGGGTGGAACTGTACGCCCTCAATGTTCAGGGTCTTGTGACGCAGGCCCATGATTTCGTCGACGCTGCCGTCATCGTGTTGCGTCCACGCGGTCAGCTCCAGGCAATCGGGCAACGTCTCGTGCTTGACGATCAGCGAGTGGTAGCGGGTGACGGTCAGCGGACGGTTGAGGCCGGCGAAAACGCCTTTGTCCTCGTGGAATACCGGACTAGTCTTACCGTGCATCACTTGGCGGGCACGCACCACATCACCACCAAAGGCTTGGCCGATGGACTGGTGACCAAGGCAGACACCGAGGATTGGCAGCTTGCCAGCGAAATGCTTGATGGCGTCGATGGAGATGCCGGCCTCGGTGGGCGTGCAAGGGCCTGGGGACACCACGATGCGCTCGGGCTTAAGCGCTTCGATTTCAGCAATGGTCAGTTCGTCGTTGCGCACGACTTTGACTTCAGCACCCAGTTCGCCGAGGTATTGCACAACGTTGTAAGTAAAGGAGTCGTAGTTGTCGATCATCAGCAACATGGCGTTTCGAACCTCTTGAATTCTGACTTGAAGACAGCCTTCAGATGACTTGCCCGCAGGGCGCTGCACGATGTCGGACGCACAAGTCGCGTCGGCAAAGCGGCATTTCAAACGGGCAAGGAAGGCAAAGCGATACAGATCCGGCCAGGCCGGCAGAAAAGATTCAGGCGCGCCAACGCCAACGGGCGTGTGCCTTGATGACTTGATCCAGAAGTTTGCTGGTGATCAACACGGGGGAGGTCTCGTTCATACGTTCCAGCACAGTAACTTAGCTGGGCAGAGCGTGCAATATGGCGGGGCCTGTGGCGGAGAAATCCAGAGGAGAGTTCGCGACCGATAGCAAAAGGCCGGAAGTTTTTGGTACTGTCGTTTCGCTCACCTACAACAATAAATAAACGGACTTGCTCATGATCAAACAGACGTTGTTTGTACCGCTGGCCGGCTGCTTGCTCGCACTGGCCTGCGCCCAGGCGAATGCCGCACCCAATCCTTATTCGAGCTTCATTGTCTTTGGTGACAGCCTCAACGATGCCGGGACCTTTACCGACACCGGCGGCCCGGCCGGCGCCACTCAGCGCTACACCAACCGTACCGGCCCGGTTTATCTGGATGGCAGCGGTGAACTGCGCTCGCTGAACTCCACGCAACTACTTGGCGGCCGCCTCGGCTTCACGCCGGACCAGACGGCCTCTTCCAGCTCGGCAGTGCGCGCCGACAATGGCCAGCCCGACGGCAACAACTGGGCAGTCGGCGGTTATCGCACCGACCAGATCCTCGACTCGATCACCACTCAATCGGCCACGGGCGAACGCACGCGCGCCGGATACTTGCCCTCGAACGGCTTCCGCGCCGATCCGAATGCGCTGTATTACATCTCCGGCGGCGGCAATGACTTCCTCCAGGGTCGGATTCTCAGCCTGCCCCAAGCCAATGCAGCGGCAGACCGACTGGCCGACAGCGTGCAAACCCTGCAAACCGCCGGTGCCAAATACGTCATGGTCTGGTTGTTGCCTGACGTCGGCCTGACCCCGGCCATCAACGGCACGCCGTTGCAGGCTTTAAGCAGTCAGCTCGCCAGCCAGTTCAACAGCCAACTCGTCACGCGCTTACAAGGCATCAACGCCGAGATCATTCCGCTGAACATTCCGGTTCTGCTGTCCGAGGCGTTTGCCGATCCGGGCCGCTTTGGTCTGGCCACCGACCAGAACCTGACGGCCACCTGCTTCAGCGGCAGCGGTTGCACGGAAAACGCCCGTTACGGCATTAATAGCGCGACACCGGATCCGAGCAAGCTGATCTACAACGACGGCGTGCACCCGACCGAAGCCGGGCAGAAACTGATCTCCGACTACGCCTACTCCCTTCTCGCCGCGCCGTGGGAACTGACACTGCTGCCGGAAATGGCCCACGCCACGGTTCGCGCGCATCAGGATGAACTGCGCAGCCAATGGCAGGCCGATTGGGAAAACTGGCAGGCGGTCGGCCAATGGCGCGCAATTGTTTCCGCCGGCGGCCAGCATCTGGATGTCGACAGCCAAAGCAGCGGCGCCAGCGCTGACGGCAGCGGTTACAACCTCAACGTGGGTGGCAGCTATCGTCTCAATGAAGCTTGGCGTGTGGGGGTAGCGGCCGGTTTCTACCGGCAGAACCTCGAGGCCGGGCATAACGATTCGGACTACAAACTCAATAGCTACATGGCCACGGCATTTGCCCAGTACCAGCAGAATCGTTGGTGGGCTGACGCAGCGTTGACTGGCGGCAAACTCGACTACGACAACCTCAAGCGCAAGTTCGATCTCGGCGCCAGCGAAGGTGCAGAAAAAGGCGACACTGACGGCAGCCTCTGGGCGTTCAGTACCCGAATCGGTTACGACATTGCCCAGCCGGGTAGCGAATGGCACCTGTCGCCGTTCGTCAGCGCTGATTACGCCAGTGTCGATGTTGACGGCTACTCGGAAAAGAGCAATCGCGCCACCGCGCTGACCTTCGATGACCAGACCCGCGATTCGAAGCGTTTGGGCGTCGGTATTCAGGGCAAGTACAACATCACACCGCAAACCCAGGTGTTCGGCGAATACGCCCACGAACGTGAGTACGAAGATGACGTGCAGAAGGTCAACATCGCGCTCAACACCCTGCCGGCCAACGACTTCACTCTTGAAGGCTATACACCGCAAAGTCACTTGAACCGCTTGAGCCTGGGCGTCAGCCACAAACTCACGGCAGATCTGGCGCTGCGTGGTGGGTACACCTTGCGCAAGGATGATGACTTCACCCAGCAAGGGGTTAACGTCGGGGTGGTGCTGGATTTCTAAATCGCAGGCACAAAAAAGCGGCGCACTCTCGGGCGCCGCTTTTTTATTGCCGAACACAAAGCCCACTGTGGGAGATTCTATGGTTGAGGGGAAGCCCTCAACTGACTTTTGTCTGATATTCGCTTTGCCCTTTCAGCAAGGCGAATACCACCCGAGCAAGTTTGCGAGCCAGCATCACCAACGCCTGCGTGGTG
>NZ_FYDT01000090.1:0-11548 GCF_900187585.1 Pseudomonas sp. Irchel 3E19 | reverse complement strand
GGATTTGCTGGCGGCCAACCAAGCGTTGATGACGGTCTACTTGATGAAAGCTGAACTCAAAACGCTCTGGACGCCAAGTACCGCCTGGGGCTGGAGATCAGCCTGGAAGCAATGGCTGCGCCACGCTCATGAAAGCGCGATACCGGCTCTGATCCTGTTCGCCAAACGGCTCAAGGGTTACTGGCGGGGAATCGTCAGCCGGGTTCGCTGGCCGATGCACACGGGGCAGTTGGAAGGCATAAACAATCGAATAAAGGTTATCAAACGGATGGCATACGGTTACCGGGATAGCGAATTCTTTTTCATGAAAATCAAGAGCGTCTTTCCCGGTAATCCGTGAAGAACCTTTTTTTTCGCCTGTGTTTTCAGATCAACGCTGTTCCTCTGTGGGAGCGGGCTTGCTCGCGAATGCGGTCTATCAGTCAAGCAACAGCGACTGACACTCCCTCTTCGCGAGCAGGCTCGCTCCCACAGTGATGGTGTTCAGATCATCAGAACGCCATTCGCCACTGGCCCATCACGCCGTGATTGCGGCTCTCGGTACCGTACTCACCGGTAACACCCACGCCCAATGTGTGGTTGGCCGACAGTCCGAGATCTAGACCGGCGTCGATGCCCAGACTGTTGCGATCCAGCGTGGCACCGGCCACTTCGAAGCGTTTGCCACCCTTGACCAGTTGCTGGCGTGTGTCGCTGTCAAGTTCACCGAAGGTGTGTTTCCAGCCGACGCTGAACCGTGGTGTCAGGCTCATGCCGTTGTCCAGGCGATTGATTTTTGCCGTGCGCAGGCCAAAGGTGCTGCTGAGGTTGTCGCGGGTTTGCCCGAATACCTTCAGCGCCGCGTCCCCGCCTTTTTCACTGTGGCTGTCGCGTTGATAGCGTTGATAGCCGAGGCTGGCGAACGGTTCGAGCGTGACGTTGTTGCGGCCGAGATTGAAACCCAGTTCGGCAAAGGCTTGCTGGGTGTTGGCGTCGTAATTGCCTTTGAGGCGATCGCTGAATCCGTTGAACGCCACCCGACGTTTGCTGCTGCCGTCATGGCTGGCATAAGTGGCTCCGAGACGCAGGGCCAACGGGCCATCCTGACGCACCGCGTACGCGCCGAGGTGCCAGCTGTCGAGGTCGCCATCGTATTGACGGGCGTCGAGTCTGGTTTGGGATTTTCCGCCGACCAGACCGACATGCCAGTTCTCATCGAGCCGCCAGTCAGCGCCCATGACCAGACCTTGGGTGGCGTGCTTCAAGGTGCTGTCGAATTCGCGGTCGAGCTTGCCGCCATGGCCGAGGGCCTGGACCCAGACTCGGCCGGAGTCAGCACCGCCTGCGGCCTGCCGAGGATTGTTGCCGGAACCATGGACGGAGCCGCTGCGGTTATCGAGTTGGCGCATGGCCGACAGCATGCTCGCGCTCACGGGGGTGACGGCGCTCAATGTGGCTTTGGCGAGGTTGGCGTTGCTGCCTGCGGCGAGTTGTTCGATGGCGATCGGGGCGGTGGCTTTGTCGCTGGTCAGTAACGCGGCGACGGCTGCGTTTGCGGGTTCCACTGGCGCAGGAGTGGGCTGATCGGCGGCCTCGTTAGCTTGTGCAGTAAGAGGTTCGTCCTGCATTGGCGATGGGACCGACTCTGCAACGGGCGTCGACGCTGAAGTTGGAACCGGAACCGGTACAGACGCCGTCAATGGCGCTGGAGTTCGAGTCGTGGAAGGCGCAGGCGCTTGTGGTTCGACAATGCTTTCTGCCACGGCACGAGCGTTGTCTGTCGTGGCAGCGCTCGCAAGCGGCTCACCGTTACGGGCGTAAGTCAGCCCGACGGATTTTTTGTTGTATTGAGGTGTGGCTGTCATAAAGGCCAAGTCATTGATAACCGTACCGAATTCGCCTTCTACCTTGGCGGCTTCGATGATTTTGTACTGTCTGCTTTGCGGATATTCTCCCGGAGTCGCAACGACTTTCAGGGTGGCGCCTTCAAGCCTGGCAGTACCATCGACCTTGATCGTTTGACTGCCACCGGGGGTGACCCCATAAGCCAGTTCGGCGGTTGGGGACAAGCGCAAGTCGCCTTTCACGCGCGGGCTGCCTAGCACCTCATTGACGGTGAGCAGGCCGGCGACCTCCAGGCTTCCCACCGCACCTTTACCTGCAAAGCTGCCACCTTTCTCGACATACACGTCGCCCTTGATGCTCCCCAGGTTGGTCAAAGCGCTACCGCTGTGCACCAGCACGCCTTCCTTGAAGTCTCCCTTGGAACTCAGCGCCCAGTCGCCCCGGCTGAGGACCAAGCCGTTGAAATTACGTGTGTCTTTCAGTTCGCCGCCTCCCGCTGCATCCAGGAACAGGACGTTATCCCCCTCGCCACCATCCACCAGGCCGGTAAAGCTTGCGCCGTCCGTGAGCATTATCAGATCGTTTACAGCGGTACCTTTAAACGTTTTTTCAGGGGTTTTAAAAGCGATGGGCACCGTACTTGGGGCGGTGAGAAATCCCTTGAGTCGTTCAAGCGCCATTTCTTTAGGGCTGGTTTCGGACAATTCAATAGCATTCGCTACGGCGGTTGAATCAGCGACTTCAGCGGGTTGCTGAGCGATGGCAAGCTCTACGCAAGCCACTGCCAGCGAAATGGCCAAAGCCAGGTGTTTTGGTTTGAACGTGTGTCGAATGGGCATTGAGTCGGGCCTCTGTTAGCAGGAGCCCCAACTCTATTGATGCACCGAAAATTCCGATGTCGGCTGCTTCCCGCAGTCTTGCAGGCGACGTCGCATCATTTTGTAGAAAACTTCCAGCAGAGCTGGAACCGGTGCTTTTGCTCGACCACACCGACCCCTTTTCCTACACCCAATCAAGACCCCGCCGGCTGTTCAACCTCAAAAACTCATTTGCCACTGCCCGATCAACCCGTGATTGCGACTGTTGCTGCCGATCTCGCCGCTGTATCCCACACCCAAGGTATGCCGCGCCGAGATCCCCACATCCAGCCCGGCTTCCAGCACCAGGCTGTCGCGATCCAGCGAACTGCCATCGACACTGAACGCCGTGCCACCGACTACAAACGCCTGACGCGTCGAGCTACTGACATCGCCATAGGTGTGTTTCCACCCGGCGGCCATGCGTGGCGTTACGCTCATGCCGTTGTCCAGGCTGCTCAGGTGCGCCAGGCGCAGGCCGAAGGTGCTGCTGAAGTTGTCTTGGGTCTGGCTGTCGACTTGCAGCGCCGCGGCGCCACCTTTTTCCTTGTAGCTGTCGCGGTGGTAGCGGTGATAGCCGAGGCTGGCAAACGGTTCAGCGCTGAGGCGGCCCCTGCCCATGGCGTAACCGAGTTCGGCGAAGGCTTGCTGGCTGTCAGCGTTGTAGTCGCCTTTGGGGCGATCACTGAAACCGTTGAAAGCGATGGTGCGTTTGCTTTCACCTTGATGGCCGCTGTAGGCCGCGCCGAGGCGCAGGGAGATCGGGCCGTTCTGATGCAGGGCATAAACGCCGGCGTGCCAGCTCTCGACATTGCCATCGACGCCGGTGGCGTCCAGATCGGTTTTCGAATAACCGCCGAGCACGCCCAGACGCCATTGCGGATTCAGCGACCAGTCGGCGCCGAGCACGCTGCCCTTGGTGCGTTGTTCCAGACCGCTGCTGCCGTGTTCGCCGTCAAGCTTGCCGTAGCCGCCGATGGCTTGCAGCCACAGGCGGCCGCGAGCGTTTGGATCATTCAGGTTGCGCGCCTCGGACGGTACGCCGTTGGCCGCCAACACCGGTGTGTCTCGTTGATCGAGGCCGACCATCAGCCCCGGGCTGCCGCTGATCTGCTGCATCGCCGAAAGCATGCTGCTACCGACCTGGCTGCTGGCTCCGAGGGTGGCGCTGGTCAGGTTGGCATTGCTGGCGCCGGTCAGTTGTTCGATGGCCGCGCCGGCGGTGCTTTGGGTGGTGTTGAGCAAGGCGTTGTACAGCGCGTTGTTCTTGCCCATTTAGGCCAGGCTGGTGGCGGCGTTGCTGCCGTTGCCGGTGGCGGCGAACTCATTGAAGGCGACGTTGTTGCGGGTGTAGGTCAGGTCGACTTGAGTCGGCGTGTAGGCCAGCGTCGGCGTGAGAAACGCGTAGTCGCTGGTGATCTTGCCGAAGGTGCCGTTGACCTGCGCGGCTTGCAGCACGGTGTAATGGCTCTGCCACGGATAAGTGCCGCTGCCGGGATTCACCGCCAGGGTCGCACCGTTGAGATTCGCGGTGCCGCCGACCTGCACCGGCGCGTTGCTGCCGTCGGCATTGACGCCGTAGGCGAGGGTGGAAACGCTACTCATGTTCAAGTCATGCACGATCGTCGCTCGGCCCAGACTCGTGTCAGTACGTAATGTGCCGTTGACGTTGAGGCTGCCCACCGATCCGCCCCCTGCATATACACCACCGGCATCCACGGTGAGGTCGCCGGCGATACCACCCTGGTTGATCAGCGTCGCACCGTTGCGCACGGCGCCGCCGTCACTGAAGTCACCCGTTCCGGTCAACGTCCACGCGCCTTGCCTGACCTCCAGCCACTCGAAGTTGCGACTCTGGCCGAAGTTGCCGCCCGCGGCGTCGTCCATCACCACCCGGTCATAACCGCTGCCGCCATCGACGGCACCGACGAAGCGGCTGCCGTTGCGCAGGGTCAGGCTGTCGTTGCCAGCGCCCATGTCCAGCGCCAGGCCATTGCTGCCGCTGAGGGTGCCGCCGTTGATCACACTGTCGGCAAACTCGCCGACGAACATCACGCCAAAACCGTCGAGCCCCTGGATGGTGCCGAAGTTCTCCAGCGTGGTCGCCGCCAGCCCCGAGCCGCCACTGCCGTCGTCCACCAGAATAGCGCTGGTGGCGCCGCTGATCAGCGCGCCACTGGCGTTGAGAATGTAGCCGCCGCCGAGGGCGATGCCCTCACTGCCATTGGCAAAACCACCCTTGTCGACACCGCCCGCGCCGACGCCTTGGATGGTGCCGTAGTTTTCGATATGGGCGATCTTGTCGATGTCCACGCCGTCGCCGTCACCGTTGGGTTGCAGCCCGGAGTAGGCGCCAGTGATGGTGCCGTGGTTGATCACCGTGCCGTCGCCATCGGAGCCGAAGCCGGAGCCATTGCGCCCGGTGATCTGCCCGTAGTTGATCAGTGTTGCGCCGAGGTCGGTGGTGATGCCATGGCGGCCGCCGGAAATGATGCCGTAGTTGGTGATCGAAACGCCCGTCGCCGTATCGATGTCGATACCGTCGTACTTCTGGTCGGCGTTATGCGAGTCACCCGTGGAAATCTCGCCGTAGTTGGTAATCGTCGCGTTGGCGCCGGTCTTCATGCCGTCGCTGGCGTCGCCGCGAATCAATCCGCCGTCGCGGTTGATGATCGTGGTTTTCACCCCGTCGCTGCGCAGCGCATCCAGATCCAGCCCTTGGCCGGTGGTCGAGCGGATGATGCCGCTGTTGTCGATCAACAGGCTGCCGCTGACGAAGTTGCTGTCGATGCGCAGGGCATCGTTGGCGCCGAGAATCTGCCCGCCGCTGCGGTTGTAGAGGGCGTAGTTGCGCGCCTGTGTCAGGTCGCCGCTGCTGTCGATGGCCCGGCCACCGCTGGAGATGATCTTGCCAGAGTTATCGATCACCACCCCGGCGCCGCTGGTGCTGTCCTTCAGGCTGACGGCCTTGCCACTGTTGGTGATGCTGCCCGGCGCCGAAATCGTCAGCGTGTCGCTGCCGCCCAAGGTTTGCGCGGCGGTGGTGGCGGTGTCGATCTGCACGGTTTTGCCGTGGGCGGCCGTGGTGGCGATCAACAGGGCGATGGCGAGGGACAGGCGCTGAGGCGGGAAGGGCATGGTGGACGGCCTTTTGTTATAAGCGGGCCGTCCTGTATAGCGATGGGTTTTTACAGAATGATGTCTGCGCTGTTGCAGAACACCTTAAGTCCGGCGCTCGTAAGCCTTGCCGTAATGCCGCTCCATCCGCGCCTGAATCAGCTCCAGCCCGATCGACATCACCCAGTAAATGATCGCCGCGGTCGTGAGCATTTCGATGTAGCGATAGCTTGAGCGGCCATACGACTGCGCCAGAAACATCACTTCCCAAACGCCCATCACCGAGATCAGCGACGAGTCTTTGAGCATCGAGATGAATTGGTTGGTGGTCGGCGGGATGATCGTGCGCATGGCCTGGGGCAGGGTGATGCGCCAGAAAATCACGCTCTCGCGCATGCCCAGCGCCAGCGACGCTTCTCGCTGGCCATACGGGACGCCAAGAATACCGGCACGGAAGATCTCGCTGAGGTAGGCGCCATAGTTCAGCGACAGCGCGATGATCCCGGCAACGATGGCGCCGGGCACGATGCCCAACTGCGGCAGGCCGAGGTAGATCAGCAGGATCTGGATCAGCAGCGGCGTGCCGCGAAAGAACGAGGCGTAGAAACTGGCGATGCCGAAGGCCACGGCGCTTTTCGACAGTCGCGCCAAAGCCGTCACGAAGCCCAGCAATGACGACGTGACGATCGAGCATACGCACAGAAACAACGTCAGCGCCGCACCTTGCAAGAAGCCGTTGGGTGCCAGCTTGAGGCCGACCAGGTTGGGCAGCTTGTCGAGGATGATCGAGAACTTCAGGTCGAAGCTCAGGAAGAACCCGGCGAACAGGCAGAACATCACTGCCCAGGTCAGGTACAGCCGCGTACGAAAACCGAAGAGCCGGCGCAGACGTGATTCAGCCACCGGTTGCGGTGGCTGGGGTGGAGTGGGGAAAGAAGTCATTGACTGATGTCGGCGCCGATCCATTTCTGCGAGAGCTTGCTCAGGGTGCCGTCCTGCTTGAGCTGCGCAAATACCTCGCGCACTTTCGCATCCCACTGGGCGTCACCCTTTTCGATGGCCACCGAGTTCGGCTCCGAGTACAGCGCTTCGCCAGCAAGCTTGAAGCGTTTGTCTTCATTCAGGCGCGGCTGGGCAGTGACGAGGTTGGTGAGGATCGCATCCAGACGCACGCCGGCACCCAGGCCCAAGTCCTGGAAGGCGACGTTGTCGGTGTCATACGGGGCGATCTGCACCTCCTCGAACGGGTACTGCAACTGCGTGTCTTCCGCGCCTTCGATGACCAGATTCTTGTTCAGATAACTTTCGTAGCTGGAGGCGCTGGTCAGGCCGACTTTCTTGCCGCTCAGATCCTTGGCGCTGTGGATGCGACCGTCTTTGGCGTTGACCACGATCACGGCTGGCGAAGCGTAGTACTCGACCGGGAAATCGAACACTTCGGCGCGGGCCTTGCTCGGGGTCATCGAGCAGATGCAGATGTCGTAACGGCCGCTCCAGCGGCCGGCGGCGATGACATCCCAGGACGGTGTTTCCAGGCGCAGCTTGACCCCGAGTTTGTCCGCCACGGCTTTGGCCACATCAACGTCGAAGCCGTCGAGCTGGTTCTGATCGTTGAGGAACGAGAAGGGTGGATAGCTTTCCATCAACACGCCGACCAGCTCTCTTTTTTGCTCGATGCGATCCAGCGTGACGCCACCAAAGGCTTGGGTGGAGGCGGCCAGAATCGTCAGGCCCAGGGCCAGTAGCGGTTGAAATTTCACAGTCGATCCCTGGTAAAAAAAGAGGTTGTTATTAACCGAATGGTGCGTATTAAATAGTTATAAGAACGACTCTGGTAGTGAGTTATTTTCATAAGCTTATGAGTGAAAGGCATATGGGCGCAGCAAGCACAGTAATTCTCGATGGCGGCATGGGCCGTGAGTTGCAACGCGCCGGTGCACCATTCCGGCAGCCAGAGTGGTCGGCGCTGGCGCTGAGCGAAGCGCCGCAAGCGGTGGAAGCGGTACACGCCGCCTACATCGCCAGCGGTGCTAATGTGATCACCAGCAACAGCTACGCGGTGGTGCCATTCCACATCGGCGAAGAGCGTTTCGCCGCTGAAGGTCAGGCGCTGGCGGCATTGGCCGGTGAACTGGCGCGGCGTGCGGTAGAGGCGTCGGGCAAAGCCGTGCGGGTCGCGGGTTCGTTGCCGCCGTTGTTCGGCTCCTATCGCCCGGATCTGTTCGAGGCGTCCCGGGTGACCGAATTGCTCAACCCGTTGGTCAAGGGTCTGGCCCCGCACGTTGACCTGTGGCTGGCGGAAACCCAGAGCTCGATCGTCGAGGCGCGCGTCATCCACGCCGGGCTGCCGCAGGACGGTAAACCGTTCTGGTTGTCGTTTACCTTGAAGGACGAAGACACCGACGAAGTGCCGCGCTTGCGCTCCGGCGAGCCGGTGGCCGAAGCCGCTGCGGTGGCCGCCGAGTTGGGCGTCGAGACGCTGCTGTTCAATTGCAGTCAGCCGGAAGTGATCGGTGCAGCCATTGATGCAGCGCGCGAAACCTTCGAACGTCTGGGGGTGAAGATTCACATCGGCGCGTATGCCAACGCGTTCCCGCCACAGCCGAAAGAAGCCACGGCCAATGACGGACTCGACCCGTTGCGCGAAGATCTCGATCCGCCGGGTTATCTGCATTGGGCGCGTGATTGGCAGCAGCGCGGGGCCAGTCACCTGGGCGGTTGCTGCGGGATCGGCCCGGAGCACATTGCGGTGCTGGCGCAGAAACTCGCTTAAGACAAAATCAAAAGATCGCAGCCTGCGGCAGCTCCTACAGGGTGTAGGAGCCATCCCGCATGACGAACGCATTGTGACTCCTTGAGCCTGTGCCTGATCGGCATGTAGGTGAAACAAGACAGATAAATCGCCAATTATTCTTGTGCGGTAAACCTCTGTCGTCACTCTTGTTTAAAGCCTGTTGGCTTTACGTCTTGCGACCTACAAATCCTTGCGCCGCTGCCTACGCATGCACCAGAATCCGCCGGCTTGTGCGCCTTTGGCTGGCTGCGTAACTTGGTTTGCATCACTGATTTCCAGTGATCGGGCTTAGCGGCCCGGCTAGTCACTACGGTTGCACATATCTATCCAGTCAGGCATTCGCCTGCACTTGATGGTGGCTGTGCGCATGGCACCTTCGGGTGCACCGGGTTTTTGGTGACTACCGGTCCGCTAACTTGCGCACAGCCGCCACCCTTTCGCTTAGCGGTGAAAAGATGGCGGCCTCACAGAGGTTAGTCACCATGTTCAAACCAACGCCAAACCCACCGACGACAGACTCGGCATCCCCCTACGAATCGCCCGATTCAAAGAAATTTCACGAAGCCGCAGAGCGCGCCCTCGACCACTATCTCCGCCCATCGGCGGCCGACATCATGGCCGCGCCTTACAAACCCAACACGCTGTACATGGCAAGCCCCGAGGCCGACAACGAGTCCTTGCTGGCAGATGCCACTGAGACCCTTGGCTCGGCCACCGTTATGATCAACAACCATATCGCGCAGGTTGAAGGTACCCACCGCAAAACCCTGCAAGGCATCGCTCAGGTGGTGATGCTGGCAGAGCTGGCGGTTAATCGGGTGCTGGACAGGTTAGTGCCAACGGAATGATCAACGCGCTGGCGGCGCATTCGCATGTGCTGCCAGCACATGGGTTGGGAAAGCCGTTATGGGTGCTTTTCTGCATTTTGTTGCAGATGTATTCGTGGTCATCGATTAAATATGCACTATATTGCAGTTATTAATGAAAACCCTTCGCTAAAGTGCATTTAAATGCAGGTGCAAAGCGTATGTACGACCTGACATTACAGATATTCACGGCAGGGCAATGGCATGACGCGATGATTCTGAGTTTCGCTGACCCCGAAAAGGGTTTCGAGAGTCGCTGCGATTTCGGTTATCAAACCACCTATCTCTTCGATAACTTCGACGAGATAGGGTCGCCGTTCTCAAAAGCTGTGAGTGTACGGTTCCCATTGGAATGGGATAGCCGGCGATCCGCTGTACCAGCCTTCATCCATGACATCGCTCCTGCCGGTGCGGCGAAACGTTTTCTTCTTGCTCGCGTGGGGCAAGAAAAACCCGCAGGCATCAGCGCCGATCTTTATCTGTTGGGTCGAAGTACAGCGGCACCCATCGGCAACATGCGGATAAAGGAGTCTGCCGAATCTGTGGATGAGCGAGAGCCCATTGGATTTCAGCGTCAGGACGTGATCCTGCGTGACAACCGGTTTCTCGAGTACGCCTATGAACTGGGTGCCGCCATTGGCGGTGCGACGGGGGCGGGGGGGGAAGCACCGAAGCTTCTGTTGGCAGAGGACAAGGCGGGCCTCCTGTTCCCCGATGCAGTCCTTGAGGATTCAGAGGTCAGTCAACACTGGTTTGTGAAGTTTGCCCGCAACAAAGGCAACCAGACCGATCAGGACATTTTGCGAAGTGAATTCCACTACTACAGAGCCCTTCAGACGTTAGGCATCGAAACGGTCGCATCACAGGGGCTGGCATTGGAAGAAGCGACCAAACCCAGCTTGTGGATGCAGCGTTTTGACCGTCGGGTAACCGCTCAAGGTGTTGAGCGTTACGCAGTCGAATCGATTTATTCGCTGGCTAACGTGACAACACCAGGCAGCGCGATGGACCATTTGGACGTGATTCGCATGCTTGCCGGTCTTTGGCGTGAGGCAGGGCAAGCGAATCAGATTCCCGATCTGGTGGCGGACTACTTGCGTCGGGATCTGATCAACAAAATTCTCGGTAACTCGGATAACCATGGCCGCAATACCGCGATCATTCGTGGGGCAAGTTCGTTTCGACTTGCGCCCATTTATGACTTGGCGCCGATGGTCATGGACGATGAAGGCGTTACCCGTACGACTAAATGGCCGAAAGCGTTGGAAAGGGCGGGTGATGTCGATTGGCGAGGCGTTTGTCGTGCATTGGCTGATATTGCAGACCCGGATGATCCCTTGGCTGCTTTGGCCGACGCGCCTGATTCATTCGAGCGCCTGCGTATGGATGCAAAAGGCCTCGCGGCCCTTCCCGATATTTTGACCGAGAGCGGTCTGCCGGACCGAACCATGAATCACCCAGGCATCGCATTGAAGAATCTGGAGCAGCGATTGAAAGAGTGGGATCTGAAATGAGCCTGACCGTTGCCGAACGCACTGTGCTTATTGAAAACATAAGGGAAGCGCTGGCACAGGGAACGCTTGAGATCGGCGAAGCCGTTCGCCGCTTACGTGTAGAAGTGACGGGGTTGCATCAAACCCAGTTCGCGAAAATGTGCAAGATCTCGGTGCGTACCCTGGTGCACATCGAACACGGTGAGGGTAATCAGACGCTGAAGTCGCTGAACGCCGTGTTTCGTCCGTTTGGGATGAAGATGGGCGTTGTGCGAATTCGGCGAGATATCAGTTAAAGATCAAAAGATCGCATGGACTTGCCCCTACAAAACCGGACACCAACTCCCCGTTAAATTGATGCCACTGCCAAGCGCCTGAACTCCCTCGGTGAACGGTAGTTCAAGGCGCTGTGCGGATGCTGCTCGTTGTAATGTTCGAAGGCAATTGCCAGGTTACGCAACGCCGTTTCTCGATCCGGCTTGGGCATGTGCGCCACGTAGTCACGCTTGATCGTCTTCACGAAGCTCTCGGCCATGCCATTACTCTGCGGGCTACGCACTGGTGTGGTCACCGGCTGCAAGCCGATCTGCCGAGCAA
>NZ_FYDT01000079.1:0-19014 GCF_900187585.1 Pseudomonas sp. Irchel 3E19 | reverse complement strand
GGATTTGCTGGCGGCCAACCAAGCGTTGATGACGGTCTACTTGATGAAAGCTGAACTCAAAACGCTCTGGACGCCAAGTACCGCCTGGGGCTGGAGATCAGCCTGGAAGCAATGGCTGCGCCACGCTGATGAAAGCGCGATACCGGCTCTGATCCTGTTCGCCAAACGGCTAAAGGGTTACTGGCGGGGAATCGTCAGCCGGGTTCGCTGGCCGATGCACACGGGGCAGTTGGAAGGCATAAACAATCGAATAAAGGTTATCAAACGGATGGCGTACGGTTACCGGGATAGCGAATTCTTTTTCATGAAAATCAAGAGCGTCTTTCCCGGTAATCCGTGAAGAACCAAAAAAAACCCCGCTTTCGCGGGGCTTCTTATCAGGCCGGCTGAGCCTGCATGCTCAGCGGTCGCAACGGCAACAGCGGCGCATGCGGATCGGCTTTCACCGAAGCCCGCCATGCATCCAGCCACTCGGCGTGGCCTTCGGCCCACACTTGCTCGTGCAGGCGCGCCAAGGCAACAGGGTCGCTCAGCAGTTGCAGACGATCATGGTTATTCAACCCGGCAGGGCCGACCTTGATCGCATGACGCACACGTTCCTGACGCAGCCATTCAATCGGCTCGGCTTGACCGTGACGCGAGGTCGCCAGCGAGCACGCCAAGGCGTTCTGCTGCGGATCGACCACTGCACGGACAAAGCCGTCATTCAGTGCATGCCAACGGTTCTCGTGGGTGTACTGGTCAGTCGCCAGCAGCGCCTGTGGCGGATTGTATTCCTCAGGGATGAGGAACAGGCTCTCGTCACGGGATTTGAGGCCCAGACCGACACGGCTGGAAATCACCGACACCGGGATCGACAGCATCAGCGAACCGACAATCGGCACCAGCCACCACAGGAAGCTCGGGTTCAGCCAGATCACCAGCAGCGCCCAGCAGAAGCCCAGCAGGGTCTGCGGGCCGTGGCGCTTGACCGCTTCGCTCCATGGTGTGGAGTCGTCGTCACGTTGCGGCGAATTCCAGGTCGCGGCCCAGCCGAGGAACGCGGCCAGTACGAAACGGGTGTGGAAAATCATCCGCACCGGCGCCAGCAGCATGGAGAACAGCATCTCCAGCAGCATCGACAGGGTCACTTTGAACTTGCCGCCGAACTCTTTCGCGCCCTTGGCCCAGATCAGGATGATGCTCAACAGTTTCGGCAGGAACAGCAGCACGATGGTCGTCGAGAACAGCGCGATAGCCTTGTCCGGGTGCCATTGTGGCCACAGCGGATAGAGCTGACGCGGTTCAAGGAAGTACTGCGGCTCCATCAGCGTGTTCACTGCCAGCAGCGCGGTCGACAGCACCAGGAAGAAGAACCACAACGGCGCCGACAAGTAGGACATCACACCAGTCAGGAACACCGCACGGTGTACCGGGTGCATGCCTTTGACCAGGAACAGGCGGAAGTTCATCAGGTTGCCGTGGCACCAGCGACGGTCACGCTTGAGTTCGTCAAGCAGGTTCGGCGGCAGTTCTTCGTAGCTGCCTGGCAGGTCGTAGGCAATCCACACGCCCCAACCGGCACGACGCATCAGCGCGGCTTCAACGAAGTCGTGAGACAGGATCGCCCCGGAGAATGCACCCTTGCCCGGCAACGGCGCCAAGGCGCAGTGGTCGATGAACGGCTTCATGCGGATGATCGCGTTGTGCCCCCAGTAATGGGATTCACCCAACTGCCAGAAGTGCAGACCGGCGGTAAACAGCGGCCCGTAAACGCGGGTGGCGAACTGCTGCATGCGCGCATACAGAGTGTCCATGCCCGACGCACGCGGCGCGGTCTGGATGATCCCGGCGTCCGGCGTGGCTTCCATCAGGCGCACCAGACTGGTCAGGCACTCACCGCTCATGACCGAGTCAGCGTCGAGGACGACCATGTACTTGTAGTCACCGCCCCAACGACGGCAGAAGTCGTCGAGGTTGCCGCTCTTGCGTTTTACGCGACGACGACGGCGGCGATAGAAGATCTTGCCGAAGCCCTTGGCTTCGCGGCAGACGTCCAGCCAGGCCTGTTGCTCGGCCACGCAGATGTCGGTGTCGTTGCTGTCGCTGAGGACGAAGAAGTCGAAACGATCCAGATCACCGGTGGCGGCAACCGATTCGAAGGTGGCGCGCAGACCGGCAAATACCCGGGGTACGTCTTCGTTGCAGATCGGCATCACCAGCGCGGTACGGGCGTCTTTGGCAATCGGCTCGTTGCCGGCGCTTTTGCCGGAAATACGGTATTTGTCGTGACCGGTGAGCAACTCGAGGAAGCCCATCAGCGCCGTCCAGAAACCGGCCGACACCCAGCAGAACAGAATCCCGAAGAGAATCAGGATGCTGGTTTGCAGCGCATACGGCAGCACTTGCGTGGCGGTTTGCAGCAGCGGCTGGTGCAGGACTTCGTCCAGATCGACGAACGACCAGCCCTGGTACGGCATGATGCCTTTCATGTACCAGCCGGCAACGATGGTCTGGCCGAGCATCAGCACCAACAAAATGTAGCGGCGGATCGAACCGACAGTGCGCCAGCGCGCGGCCGGCAGGACGTTCTCGTCCTTCGGCGGTTGCGGCGGGTTTGTGCGACCAGTCAGACGCCGCCAGCCACGCACCAGAATGTTGGTGCGCCATGGCTCCGGCACGACTTTGGTTCGACGGATCGGCGGTGTCGCTTTGAGACTGACCCGACCGCTGGCGTCGAGCACCAGCATTTCCGCTTCCTCAAGCTCTTCGGCAGTGCTCAGGGTCAGGCGCTTGCCCACCGAAGCCTGGGCGGCTTCGGCAGGGGCGTCGAACGTCGAGGACGACAGGCGTTGATGCAGCTCGCTGAACGACTGACAGCCCGCGAGTTCCGCGCGCTGCTCGTCGGTCATCGGCAGATGCGCCAGATACTCGGACAGAGTCTCTGGCTGTACTTGAGAGTTACTCATCGGCAGGCAACTGATAGCTCCAGGTCTCGGTCAGGACTTCTTCAGTCGGTGCCGATTCCGGTGTGGCTGGGGCCGCGTCCGCAGCAACTGGCTGCTTGGCGTCTTTGTTGGCCTTGTCCTTGGCATCTGCGGCTGGCTTGGCGTCGGCCTGCTTGGCCTCGGCTGCCTTGGCTTCCTTGTCGAGCTTCTCTTGTTGCTTGGCGGCAACCTTGTCGGCCTTGGCGACGGACGAGTTGGACGCCGGCACCGAAGACTTGGCCAGATCAGCGGTCACGATTGGCTGCACCAGTGCGGCACGCATCTCGGTCGACTTGCTCGCATCCTTGATCTTCATGCGCAGAGTCAAGCGCCAGCCCTTGGTTTCCGGGTTGTAACGCACGCTGTTCTCGACCAGTTCGGCGTTGTCGCCAACGCTGACCTGACTGCGAACGTCGGCATCCGGCGCCAGAGCGGCCAGCGATGGGCCCTCGAAGTCGACCAGGTAGGCAACGCTGCCGTCCGGCTGACGGATCAGGTTCGATTGCTTGACGTCACCGGTCGAACGCAGAGTCTGCGCAACCCAGGCGCTGTCCGGCGCGTGAATCGCCGCTTCGTCCATGGTCCAGTGCATGCGGTAGGCGAAGTCCAGCGGCTGGACTGGCTCCGGCATTTTTTCCGGGCTCCAGAACGCAACGATGTTGTCGTTGGTTTCGTCAGCGGTCGGAATTTCGACCAGATCGACGGTGCCTTTGCCCCAGTCGCCCTTCGGCTCGATCCAGGCGCTTGGGCGCTTGTCGTAGCGGTCGTCGAGGTCTTCGTAGTGGCTGAAGTCACGGCCACGTTGCAGCAGACCGAAACCACGCAGGTTTTCGACGCTGAAGTTGCTCACGGCCAGGTGTTTCGGGTTGTTCAGTGGACGCCAGATCCACTCGCCGTTGCCGGCATGGATCGACAGACCGCTGGAGTCGTGCAGTTCACGACGATAGTTGAGGACTTTCGACGGCTGGTTGGCGCCGAACAGGAACATGCTGGTCAGTGGCGCGATGCCCAGTTTGCCGACCTTGTCGCGCAGGAACATCTGCGCTTTGACGTCGACAATGGTGTCGCTGCCCGGACGCAGGATCAGACGGTAGGCACCGGTGGCACGCGGCGAATCCAGCAGGGCGAAGATCACCAAATGCTTGTCGCCCGGCTTCGGCTGTTGAATCCAGAACTCACGGAAACGTGGGAATTCTTCACCCGACGGCAGCGCGGTATCGACCGCCAGACCACGGGCCGACAGACCGTAGGTGTGGCCCTTGCCGACGACGCGGAAGTAGCTCGCGCCGAGCATGGTCATGATTTCGTCTTGCTTGTCGGCCTTGTTGATCGGGTACAGCACACGGAAACCGGCATAACCCAGTTGTTCGGTGGCTTTCGGATCGAATTTCAGGTCACCGAAATCGAAGCGCGAAGGATCGTATTTGATCTCTTCGACGGTATTGGCCGTGATTTCGTTGATTTTCACCGGTGTATCGAAGTGCATACCCTGGTGATAGAAGGACAGTTTGAACGGCGTCTTCTGATCAGCCCACTCAGCCTTTTCGGTGAGGAAGCGGATTTTCTGATAATCCGCGAACTTCATGTCGCGGAATTCGTTCGGCAGGTTGCTGCGCGGGGCTTCGAACTTCTGCCCGGCCAGCTCTTTAGCCTTGGCGGATACATCGTCAAGATTGAACGCCCAAAGCTGACCGGCGCTGAGCAGGCACAGGAGCGCCGAACCCGCTACCAGGGCACTTCGCATGCGTTTGGCAGACATTTTTGCTGCATTACAGGGACTAACGATCACGAGCAACCCTCGCCGAAAACAGATCAAAAAACCAACGGCCAGCAAGCCGTCTGTGTGGCCATTTTTGTCAGCTTATTTCGGTTCCAGGAAGCCAGATACTGCGTTGCTGCTCCTCCCCATAGCAGGCTATGAGTCGTCGCAGCGCCTTGTCTCTGACTCCCTGGCCCTCGAAATAATGCTGGCAAAAATGGCCGTACAGACCGCTCATACCAGGTTGGCGAGCATTGTTCCGACTCCGCTGGGGCAAAATGATTCCCCAATCGGATCCAGACAAGTCTCTACCTAAGTCAAAAATGGACCAACGAACGCTGATCCCCATAGCGCGCGATTATCTAGTAGCCCGCGTGACAACGCATCAGGGGTAACCAAGTATTTATCGCGAAAACACCCTAAAAACAGTCGAAAGTTCCTAAAAAGGTGTTTCAGGTGCTTTCAGGTCTGTAACAAAAAGGTAACAGGGCCATCGTTGACCAAATGCACCTGCATATCGGCGCCGAATCTACCTGATGCCACAGTGCCATGCACCTGTTTCGCTTTGCCTAATAGATAGTCGAACAATTCCTTACCCAGCGCCGGAGGGGCGGCGGTCGAGAAGCTCGGGCGCAACCCGCTTTTGGTGTCAGCGGCCAGGGTGAACTGAGAGACCAGCAGCAACCCGCCGCCCACATCTGCCAAGGACAAGTTCATCTTGCCCTCAGCGTCACTGAATACCCGATAGTTAAGCAGCTTCTGCAGAAGTTTGTCGGCACTGGCGCGCGTGTCGTCGGGTTCGACCGCCACCAGCACCAGCAAACCCTGATCTACCGCGCCAACCACCTCTCCCGCCACTTCGACTCGCGCGCCACGCACGCGCTGTAAAAGCCCCTTCATGCTTCTTCGGGCGGCAGGTCGAGCAGACGCCGAGCCATTTGACCGGCGGCACGCACCAACGCATCGGTGATACCCGGTTCGGACGCGGCATGCCCGGCATCGCGAATGACCTGCAACTCGCTGTTCGGCCAGGCCTGATGCAGTTCCCAGGCGTTATCCAACGGGCAGATCACGTCGTAACGGCCGTGGATGATCACGCCCGGCAAGTGAGCAATCTTGCCCATGTCGCGGATCAGCTGATTCGGTTCAAGGAAGGCGTTATTGGTGAAGTAGTGGCATTCGATCCGCGCAATCGACAAGGCGCGTTGCGGCTCGGAGAAACGATCGACTACCAGCGGGTTTGGTCGCAGGGTCGCGGTGCGCCCTTCCCAGGTCGACCAGGCTTTGGCAGCGTGCATCTGGGCGATCTGATCGTTGCCGGTGAGGCGTTTGTGGAACGCGTTGAGCAGATCGTCGCGCTCGTCCAGTGGGATCGGGGCAATGTAGTCCTGCCAGTAATCGGGGAACAGACGGCTGGCACCAGCCTGATAGAACCACTCGATTTCCTGCGGACGGCAGAGAAAGATCCCACGCAGGATCAGGCCATGTACGCGCTCCGGATGGGTTTGCGCATAGGCCAGCGCCAGGGTCGAACCCCACGAGCCGCCGAACAACACCCATTTGTCGATACCCAGGTGCTTGCGGATACGCTCGAGGTCGGCGACCAGATCCCAGGTGGTGTTGTTTTCCAGGCTGGCGTGCGGGGTGGAGCGTCCGCAGCCGCGCTGGTCGAAGGTGACAATGCGATACAGGTTCGGATCGAAATAGCGACGGCTTTGCGCGTCGCAACCGGCGCCGGGGCCGCCGTGGATGAACACGACCGGCAAGCCTTCCGGTGAGCCGCTTTCGTCGACGTACAGCGTATGCGTGTCATCGACAGCCAGATCGTGCCGGGCGTGGGGTTTGATCTGCGGAAACAAAGTCTGCATTGCGCGCTCCGTAAGGGGTCGAGGTCATCCCAGGGGGGACTTCTATTATTCTGCCGTTGGGCATCATAAACCCGATTTACGTCAATGAGCATGCCTGTGCGCTGTCGCAATTTTTCTGTTGCATACAAAACCTGTGGGAGCGGGCTTGCTCGCGAAAGCGGTGTGTCATTCAACCCATAGGTTGACTGGTGCGACGCCTTCGCGAGCAAGCCCGCTCCCACAGTGGGTTATGCGGTGTAGCGAGATTTGCCCCAGGCCAGATAGCCTTGCAGCAACTCCTTGAGCACCACCCGCGTTGGCTCGGCCAGATCGCTGCGGTAGCGGAACGGTTCGAACTCTTCCATGTAGGTGCTCTGGCACAGTTCCAGTTGCACGGCATGGATGTTCTCGGCCGGGTTGCCGTAATGACGGGTGATGTGACCGCCCTTGAAGCGACCGTTGAGCACATGGCTGTACTCGCCATGACGCGCGCAGATGGCTTCCAGTTGCGTGGCCAGTTGCGGATCGCAGCTCGCGCCGTTGAAGGTGCCGAGGTTGAAGTCCGGCAGTTTGCCGTCGAACAGGTGCGGGATGACCGAGCGGATCGAGTGCGCGTCGAACAGCAACGCGTAACCGAACTCGGCCTTCAGCCGCGCCAGCTCTTCCTGCAAGGTGCGATGGTACGGCGTCCAGATCTGCTCCAGATAAGTCGCGCGCTCATCTTTCGAAGGCTCCAGACCTTCCTTGAACAACGGGATGCCATCGAACAAAGTCGCGGGATATAGCCCGGTGGTGGCGCCGGCGTACAGCGGCTTGTCGTCGGACGGCCGGTTCAGGTCGATGACGAAACGCGAGTACTCGGCAGCCAGAGTGCTGGCACCGAGCTCTTCGGCGAAATCGTAGAGCTGCGGAATATGCCAATCAGTATCCGGCAGGCTTTTCGCATCCGGGATCAGCCCAGCCTCGACCGCAGGCGTCAGGCGCAGACCTGCATGGGGCATGCTGATCAACAGCGGCACGCGCCCTTGTTTGAAGTTCAGAACCTTATCCACAACCGCTCTCCTACAGACTTGATTCAACGCCGTGACGCACGACGCGTTTGTCCAGATCACCGCCGAGCCAATAGGCCAGATCCGCAGGACGATCGATATGCCAAGCGACAAAGTCCGCGACCTTGCCGACTTCCAGCGAACCGTGGGTGTCAGCCATGCCCAGCGCCTGCGCGGCATGAATGGTCGCGCCGGCCAGCGCCTCTTCCGGGGTCATGCGGAAACAGGTGCAGGCCATGTTCAACATCAGCCGCAACGACAAGGCCGGCGAGGTGCCGGGGTTGAGGTCGCTGGCGATGGCGATCTTCACCTTGTGCTTGCGCAGGGCGTCCATGGGCGGCAATTGGGTTTCACGCAGGAAGTAGAACGCCCCCGGCAGCAGCACCGCGACGGTGTCGGATCCGGCCATGGCAATGGCGTCGGTTTCGTCCATGAACTCCAGGTGATCGGCGGACAACGCGTGATACCGCGCAGCCAGGCTGGAGCCGTGCAGCGAGGACAATTGCTCGGCATGCAGCTTCACCGGCAGACCTAATTCTTTAGCGGTGATGAACACGCGCTCGACCTGCTCCGGCGAGAATGCCAGGTATTCGCAGAAGGCATCCACGGCATCGACCAGACCTTCGGCGGCCAGCGCCGGGAGCATTTCAGCGCAGATGTGGTCGATGTAATCGTCGGCGCGATCCTTGTATTCCGGCGGCAACGCGTGAGCGGCGAGACAGGTGCTGCGCACGCTGATCGGCAGCTCTTTGGCCAGGCGACGGATGACCCGAAGGATTTTGCGTTCGTTGGCCAGATCGAGACCATAGCCGGACTTCATTTCCACCGTGGTCACGCCGTCGCGCATCAGGCTTTTCAGACGTTTGGCGGCGCTGGCGAACAGTTCGTCTTCGCTGGCTTCGCGAGTTGCGCGCACGGTGCTGGCGATGCCGCCGCCCTGCGCCGCGATCTCGGCATAGCTGACGCCTTGCAGACGCTTTTCGAATTCGCCGCTGCGGTTGCCGCCGAACACCGTGTGGGTGTGGCAGTCGATCAGGCCCGGGGTGACCCACGCGCCTTGCAGGTCATTGACCGCCGGGTATTCGCCGGAGGGCAGTTGATTACGCGGGCCGATCCACTCGATCAGCGCACCGGACGTCACGATGGCCGCGTCCTCGATGATCGAGTAGACGCCTTGCGCCATGGTTGCGACGTGGCAGTGTTGCCAGAGGGTTTTCATCCCAAGTCCTCGTCTTGTTCAAAATCGATTCGCGAGCAAGCCCGCTCCCACAGGGGGACGCATTCCAACTGTGGGAGCGGGCTTGCTCGCGAAGAGTCCATCACAGGCTAGGCAGCAGGTTCGCCGGAACCAGCTCGGTCAGGCAGCGCGAAGCTAACAACTCGGTCGCTGCATTGATGTCCGGCGCAAAGAACCGGTCCTTCTCATAGAACGGCACTTCCTGACGCAGAATCGCCCGGGCCTTTTCCAGCTTCGCCGAGGTTTTCAGGCCGTTACGCAGATCCAGCCCCTGCACCGCCGCCAGCCACTCCACCGCGAGAATCCCGCGCGTGTTCTCGGCCATTTCCCACAGGCGCTTGCCGGCCGCCGGGGCCATCGACACATGATCTTCCTGGTTGGCCGAAGTCGGCAGGCTGTCCACCGAATGCGGATGGGACAGTGCCTTGTTTTCGCTGGCCAGTGCCGCCGCAGTCACTTGGGCGATCATGAAGCCGGAGTTGACCCCGCCATTAGCCACCAGGAACGGCGGCAGTTGCGACATGTGCTTGTCCATCATCAGCGAGATGCGGCGCTCGCTCAGCGAACCGATTTCGGCGATGGCCAGGGCCATGTTGTCAGCAGCCATGGCCACCGGTTCGGCGTGGAAGTTGCCGCCGGAAATCACATCGCCTTCAGCGGCAAACACCAACGGGTTATCCGACACGGCGTTGGCTTCGACCGCCAGCACTTCGGCGGCCTGGCGGAACTGGGTCAGGCACGCGCCCATGACTTGCGGCTGGCAGCGCAGCGAGTACGGGTCTTGAACCTTCTCGCAGTTCTGGTGCGAATCGGAGACTTCGCTGCGCTCACCAAGCAGGTCACGGTAAGCGGCGGCAGCGTCGATCTGGCCTTTCTGGCCGCGAGCGGCGTGAATACGCGCGTCGAACGGCGAGCGCGAGCCCAATACCGCTTCAACCGTCAGACCGCCCAGTGCAATGGCACCTGCGAACAGATCTTCGCCTTCAAACAGGCCACGCAAGGCAAACGCAGTCGACACTTGAGTGCCGTTGAGCAGCGCCAGCCCCTCTTTGGCCGCCAGCGTCAGCGGCGTCAGACCGGCGACTTTCAGCGCTTCGGTCGCATCCATCCACTCGCCCTTGTAGCGCGCCTTGCCCTCGCCCAGCAGCACCAGCGACATGTGCGCCAGCGGCGCGAGGTCACCGGAAGCACCCACCGACCCTTTCAGTGGAATGTGCGGGTAGACCTCGGCATTGATCAGCGCGATCAGCGCATCGATTACCACGCGGCGGATGCCGGAGAAACCACGGCTAAGGCTGTTGACCTTGAGCACCATGATCAGACGCACCAAGTCATCGCTGATCGGCTGACCGACGCCAGCGGCGTGGGACAACACCAGCGAGCGCTGCAGATTTTCCAGGTCTTCGCTGGCGATACGCGTTGAGGCCAGCAGGCCGAAACCGGTGTTGATGCCGTAGGCGGTGCGGTTCTCGGCGAGGATCTGCTCGACGCAGGCAACGCTGGCTTCGATCTGCTGCGATACGCTGTTGTCGAGCGTCAGCTTGACCGGGTTCTGGTAGACGTCACGCAGTTGGGCCAGGCTCAGTTGGCCGGGAATCAGGTTCAGCGCAGTCATTTAAATGCTCCTTTTGAGAGTTTGTTATTAACTACCAGTCGCTCCGGAGCATTCCGTTATCCGTCGCCTCTCGCCTTCTGAGCGATCCGCGCCTTGGCACGCTGGTATGGGTATTGGTCAGTGCAGATTCGGTAAAATGTTGTACAGCGAATTCGGGTCTTGCAACACGCTCGCGGCGGCGGCGATATCCGGCGCCAGCCAGCGATCCTGGTCGTAGGCCGGGACCTTTTCGCGCAGCAGTCGCCACGCCCGGTCAGTGCCCGCGCCAAAGCGCTGTTCCTTGAGGAACTCAAAGGCCTGCGCCGCCAACAGATATTCGATGGCAAGGATCTGCGTGCAGTTTTCCAGCGCGCGATGCAGCTTCAGCGCAGCGCTGGTGCCCATGCTCAGATGGTCTTCCTGCAACCCGGAAGTGACGTAGTTGTCGAGCACCGCCGGTTGCGCCAATTGGCGGTTTTCCGCACACAGCGACGCGGCGACGTATTGCACGATCATCATCCCGGAGTTCACCCCCGGATTGGCCACCAGAAACGCCGGCAGACCGCTGACATGCGGGTTGACCAGACGATCGAGACGACGCTCGGCAATCGAGCCGATTTCCGCCATGGCAATCGCCAACAAATCCGCCGCCATCGCCACCGACTGACCGTGCGGGTTGGCCTGCGACATGACCCGGAAATTATCCGGCGTGCCCAACAGTAGCGGGTTATCGGTGCAGCCATTGAGTTCGGCTTCGACTTGTTTGATTGCATGCTCCAGTTGATCGCGCGCAGCGCCATGCACCTGCGGGATCGAGCGAATGCTCAGCGCATCCTGAGTGCGGATGCCCTTGCTCGAAGCAATCACTTCACTGCCATCGAGCAACGCACGCAGATTGACCCCAACTTGCTGCATGCCCGGATGCGGTTTCAACGCGATGATCTCGGCGTCGAACGCATCGATCTGACCGCGCTGGGCTTCAAAACTCATGGCGCCAATGACATCGGCCCATTGCAGCAGACGTGTGGCATCAGCGATGGCCAGACAGCTGAGGCCGGTCATGCACGGCGTGCCGTTGACCAGGCACAAACCATCCTTCGCGCCGAGTTGCACCGCTTGCAGGCCCTCTTCAGCCAAGGCCTGTTGCGCAGAAACGATCTGCCCGCGATAGCTGACATTACCCACGCCGAGCAGCGCGATGCCGATGTGCGCCATGTGCGTCAGGTAGCCCACCGAGCCTTGCGACGGCACTTGTGGAGTGATGCCGCGATTGAGCAACGCCAGCAGCCCTTCGACAACCCGACGATGGAGGCCGGACTTGCCATGGCTGTAGTTGTGGATCGCGGCGCAGATGATCGCGCGGGTCTGTTCGTCGGGCAGTGCCGGACCGACGCCGCAGGCGTGGCTGAGCAAGGTGTTGCGCGAGAGCTGGCTGAGTTGTTCATCTTTAAGCGAAACGTTGGACAACCCGCCCAGACCGGTATTGACGCCATAGGCGCGCTCGCCGCTGACGACAATGCGCTGGACAATGGCCTGGGCGTTTTCGATGCGCGCCCAGGTGTCGCTCGACAGCTCCAGTTGCGCGCCGTGACGGGCAACGGCGACCACGTACTGCCAACGCAGAGGGCTGCCGGTGATAACGATTTTTTCAGCCTGGGACATCTTCAACCTCATCCGAACACTGATGCAGCTTTACCGCCGCCTTCGCGAGCAGGCTCGCTCCCACATTTGGAATGCGTACCCCCTGTGGGAGCGAGCCTGCTCGCGAAGGCGCCGGCCCAGCCAACACAAAACTGCCTAAACCACCGCCGCCCGCCGCTGCACGAACCGGTCGACATACTCATCCGCCGGCGAATGCAGGATCTCTCTTGGCGTGCCGACCTGGATCAGGCGGCCGTCCTTGAGAATCGCAATGCGATTGCCGATACGCACCGCCTCGTCGAGGTCGTGGGTGATGAAGACGATGGTCTTGTGCAGGGTCTTTTGCAGCTCCAGCAACTGGTCCTGCATCTCGGCGCGGATCAACGGGTCGAGGGCGCTGAACGCTTCGTCCATGAGGATGATGTCGGTGTCCGCCGCCAATGCACGGGCCAGGCCGACACGCTGACGCATGCCGCCGGACAGCTGATGCGGGTATTTGTTTTCGTAGCCCTTGAGGCCCACGGTGTTGATCCAGTGCAGCGCGCGTTCGTTGCACATCTGCTTGCTCTCGCCGCGCACTTTCAAGCCGTAGGCGACGTTGTCGAGGACGGTCTTGTGCGGCAGCAGGCCGAAGCTCTGGAACACCATGCTGATCTTGTGCCGGCGAAATTCGCGCAGGGCGTCCATGTCGTATTGCAGGATGTCCACGCCGTCGACCAGGATCGCGCCGCTGGTCGGGTCGATCAGGCGATTGAAGTGGCGTACCAGCGTCGACTTGCCAGAGCCAGACAGGCCCATGATCACGAAGATCTCGCCGGTGCCGATGCTCAGCGACAAGTCGTTGACCCCGACCACACAACCGGTTTCGTTCAGCACCTGATCCTTGGTCTTGCCCTGGCCAACCATGGCCAAGGCATCCTTGGCGCGGTTGCCGAAAATCTTGAAGACGTTTTTGACTTCGATCTTGCTCACGGTTGCGTTGTTCATTTGCTCACCTCATGCCGTGGCCGACCGTACGCCTGAGTGATGCGGTCGATGACCACTGCGAGAATCACGATCGCCAGACCGGCCTCAAGACCCCGTCCGACGTTGAGGGTCTGAATCCCCACCAGTACGTCTTCACCAAGCCCCCGGGCACCGATCATCGAGGCGATCACCACCATCGACAGGGCCATCATGGTGGTCTGGTTGATCCCGGCCATGATGCTTGGCAGCGCCAGCGGCAGTTGCACGCCGAACAGTTGCTGCCAGCGATTGGCACCAAAGGCATTGATCGCTTCCATGACTTCGCCGTCGACCTGGCGGATGCCCAGATCTGTCAGGCGGATTAGCGGCGGTGCAGCGTAGATAACCGTGGCGAAAATCGCCGGCACCTTGCCCAGGCCGAACAGCATCAGCACCGGGATCAGGTACACGAAACTCGGCATGGTCTGCATGATGTCGAGCAGCGGCATCAGCACCGAACGCAGGCGATTGCTGCGCGCCGAGAGAATCCCCAGCGGGATGCCGATCAGCACCGAAATGATCGTCGCGACCATCATCAGCGCCAGGGTTTGCATGAGTTTGTCCCACAGGCCGACAGCGCCCACCAGGAACAGCAGACCGACGATCACCGCCGTGGTCACCACCTTGCGCGTGGCATGCCAGGCGACGGCACCGACGATCGCCAGCATCAACCACCACGGTGCCGCACGCAGCATGCCTTCAAGGTTGACGATGGCCCAAAGCAGCGTGTCGGAGATGTGGCGAAACACATCACCGTAGTTGGTGACCAGCGAATCGACCCAACCGTTGACCCAGTCGGCGATGGAAAAGGTAAAGCTTTCGGGAAACATAAGAGACTCTCAATCAAGGGGTTGCGATCAAGCGTCCGGCTGCCGTGGCCGGCAGCCGGAGAAACTCGACCTACAAGGCCGCGTCGATCTTTTTGGCTGCGTCTTCGCTCACCCATGGGTGCCAGACTTCAGGATGTTCCTTGAGGAAGATTTTCGCCAGTTTTGGCGACTCGATACGTTCCTTGGCCATGCGCCCCAGATTCTGGTTCAGCAGGTCGATCGGCAGGTTGACCTTTTCCAGTACGGCGACCAGCTCCGGGGCCTGCTCGTGGAAGGTCTTGGACAGGCCGACCTTGATCGTCACGGTCTTGTCGACGCCCGGTTTTTCTTCGAGTTTGACCAGATCGACCTGGCCCATCAGCGGGGTTGGCGACCAGTAGTAGAAGAGAATCGGCTCGCCACGCTTGTAGCTCGACAGCACCGCCGCATCCAGCGCCGGGCCGGTGCCCGGACGGAAGTTGGTGTAGCTGCTTTCCAGGCCGTAGCTTTTGAGCATTTCGCTGTTGTCCAGCTCGCAGGTCCAGCCGGCCGGGCAGTTGTAGAAACGACCCTTGGAGGGCTCTTCGGCGTCCTTGAACACGGCAGAGTACTTGGCCAGATCAGCGATGTTTTTCAGATCCGGGGCTTTCGGTTCAAGCTTGCGCTTGGCGTCGCCTTCGATCACGTAACGTGGCACGTACCAGCCTTCAACCGCGCCGACGACCGGAGCGCCGACACCGACGACCTTGCCGGCCTTCTCGGCCTTGTTCCAGACCTCGCTGCGGCCAACCCACTCTTCGGCGAACACTTGAATGTCGTTGCTGCTCAGGGCGTTTTCCATGGTGATGGAGTTGCCCGGCAGGCTGTCGGTCTTGCAGTCATAACCTTTTTCCAGCACCACTTGCAGCACGTCGGTCAGCAACATGCCGCTTTCCCAGTTCAGACCGGCGAATTTCACCGGTTTGCCCGATTCGCACCAGCCGGCGGCTTGAGTTGCGCCAGCGCTGGCCAACAGGCCCATGGACAGCAATGTAGTCAGCAGGGTCTTGTTCGATTTCATTGTTGCGACGCTCCTAATCATGAATTGGCTTACGGCAGTCAAGAGGCATCCAGCCCTGTCCACGTCCAATCAGGCCTGCGCCGCAGCGCGAGTGGCCCCACTTGTTTTAGGTTGTACAACGCTGTCCTGCCCGACCGGCAGAATCAGTTGATCGGGCACTGGGCTGTGCCATTTTTTGGCGCACACGTAATACACGGCGGCGGGCAGCACCAGACCGATGATCCAGGAGATATCCACATCACCGAGGGCCGCTACCAGGGAACCGGTGTAGAACTTGGTGGAGATGAACGGCAACTGCACCAGCACCCCGAAGACATAGACGCTGATACCGAGCATGTTCCAGCGGCCATAGCGACTGTTCGGATTGGCTAGCGCCGGCACGTCATAGCGCTCGCGGGTGATGCAGTAGTAGTCAACCAGATTGATCGCGCTCCACGGTGTGAAGAAGGCGAGCAGGAACAGGATGAAAGACTTGAACGCACCGAGGAACGAGTGCTGGCCGAGCAGCGCGATCAGCGTCGCCGCGCCGACGATCACCAGCACGAAGACCAGACGCTGCATGCGCGAGACCTGCAGATGACCTTTGAAACCGCTGATGATGGTGGCGATACACATGAAGCTGCCGTAGGAGTTCAGCGTCGAGATGGTCACCTTGCCGAATGCGATGCTGAAGTACAGCAGCGCAGCGGTGGCACCGGTTCCGCCCAGACCGACGATGTAGGCCACTTCGTGGCCGGCGAACTGGCCGTTGGCTGAAGCGGCAGCAAACACACCGAGGATCATCGCCACTTGGGCGCCAATCACCGATCCGGCGCCCGCGGCGAAAAAGGTTTTCAGCGCCGACGTCTTGCTCGGCAGGTAGCGCGAGTAGTCAGCCACGTAAGGGCCGAAAGCGATCTGCCAAGAGGCCGCAAGCGATACCGCCAGCAGGAAGCTGCTCCAGCTGAAATGGCGGATTTGCAGGAGTGCGCCGACGTCGGTCTGGCTCATCAGACGCCAAAACAGGAAAACGAAGGCAATCACGCCAATGACGCTGGCGACGCGGCCAATCCAGTGGATGACCCGATAACCCATCACGGTGACCAGCACGATGACACTGGCGAAAATCAGAATCCCGATGCTGTCGCTGACGCCAAACAACTGGCCCAGCGCCTGGCCGGAAAGCACCGTGCCCGTTGCGGTGAAGCCCAGGTACATCAGGCACACCAACACGATCGGGATGGCTGCGCCATAAACGCCGAACTGCACGCGGCTGGAAATCATCTGCGGCAGACCCAGTTTCGGCCCTTGCGCCGCATGCAGCGCCATCACGCCGCCGCCCAGCAGTTGACCGATCAACAGACCGATCAACGACCAGAACACATCACCGCCCAGCACCACGGCCAATGCCCCGGTGACAATCGCGGTGATTTGCAGGTTGGCACCCATCCACAAGGTGAATTGGCTGAACAGACGACCGTGTCTTTCCGCTTCCGGGATGTAGTCGATCGAACGCCTTTCGATCAACGGTTTGTTGCCTGCACGATCGGGACTGACAGCCATGGTTCAACCTCTGTGGATTGTTATTCGAGTTCACTGAGCGTCTTGCGTGGGTTGCTTTTGGTGGGAGCGGGCTTGCTCGCGAAGTGGTCGGCACATTCGAAACATGTGCTGATTGATCCAGCGCGTTCGTGAGCAAGCCCACTCCCACCCAAAGCATTTCCCACAGAGTTGCGTTTATTTGCCGGTAATCATCGGCAGGTTCAGACCCTGCTCCTTGGCGCAATCGATGGCGATCTGGTAACCGGCATCGGCGTGACGCATGACCCCAGTGGCCGGGTCGTTGTGCAGGACACGGGCGATTCGCTCGGCCGCTTCGTCGGTACCGTCGCACACGATCACCATGCCCGAGTGCTGGGAGAAGCCCATGCCGACGCCGCCGCCGTGGTGCAGGGACACCCAGGTCGCGCCGCTCGCGGTATTGAGCAGAGCGTTGAGCAGTGGCCAGTCGGACACAGCGTCGGACCCGTCCTGCATCGATTCGGTTTCGCGGTTCGGGCTGGCGACCGAGCCGGAGTCGAGGTGGTCACGACCGATCACGATCGGCGCCGACAGCTCGCCGCTGCGGACCATTTCGTTGAATGCCAGACCGAGCTTGGCGCGCAGGCCCAGACCGACCCAGCAGATACGCGCCGGCAGACCCTGGAAGCTGATGCGCTCGCGGGCCATGTCCAGCCAGTTGTGCAGGTGCGCGTCGTCCGGGATCAGTTCTTTGACCTTGGCGTCGGTTTTGTAGATGTCTTGTGGATCACCCGACAGCGCCGCCCAACGGAACGGGCCGATGCCACGGCAGAACAGCGGACGGATATAGGCCGGTACGAAGCCTGGGAAGTCGAATGCGTTTTCGACGCCTTCTTCCTGCGCCATCTGACGGATGTTGTTGCCGTAGTCGAAAGTCGGGATACCTTGCTTCTGGAATTCCAGCATCGCTTTGACGTGCACGGCCATCGACTGCTTGGCAGCCTTGATCACAGCGGCCGGTTCGGTCTTGGCGCGGGCGCGGTATTCGTCCCAGGTCCAGCCGGCCGGCAGGTAGCCGTTGAGTGGGTCGTGGGCGCTGGTCTGGTCGGTGACCATGTCCGGGCGTACGCCGCGCTTGACCAGTTCCGGCAGGATTTCCGCAGCGTTGCCCAGCAACGCGATGGAGATCGCCTTGCCTTCTTTGGTGTACTTGGCGATGCGTGCCAGCGCGTCATCGAGGTCAGTGGCTTGCTCATCGACGTAACGGCTTTTCAGGCGGAAATCGATGCTGACCTGCTGGCATTCGATGTTCAGCGAGCAAGCGCCGGCCAGGGTCGCGGCCAGAGGCTGAGCGCCACCCATGCCGCCCAGACCGGCGGTCAGGACCCACTTGCCGGTGAGGTTGTCGTTGTAGTGCTGACGGCCGGCCTCAACGAAGGTTTCGTAGGTGCCTTGGACGATGCCCTGGCTGCCGATGTAGATCCAGCTGCCGGCGGTCATTTGGCCGTACATGGCCAAGCCTTTGGCGTCGAGTTCGTTGAAGTGTTCCCAGCTCGCCCAATGCGGCACCAGATTGGAGTTGGCGATCAGTACGCGCGGGGCGTTGCTGTGGGTCTTGAACACGCCGACCGGCTTGCCGGATTGCACCAGCAGGGTCTCGTCGTCATTCAGGTTGGTCAGGCTCTCGACGATTTTGTCGTAGCACTCCCAGTTACGCGCGGCACGCCCAATACCGCCGTAGACCACCAGCTCTTTCGGGTTCTCGGCGACTTCCGGATCAAGGTTGTTCATCAGCATGCGCAGCGGCGCTTCGGTCAGCCAGCTCTTGGCGGTCAGCTTGTTGCCGCGTGCGGCACGGATTTCGACGTCGCGATGCTTTGTAAATGTAGTAGCAGTGGTCATCTTGTTGTCAGTCACGAAAAAGACTCCTCAGCGATCAATTCAAACCAACCCTGGCAGTGGGCAAGCAGCCTGCGTGCATCAATGCGCGACAAGCGAATCAGTGGACGCTGCGGAGAGTCTCGAGCGACTCATACGCATACGTCTTTACTTGTACATACAAGCATATGCAATCAAGCGGCCAACTTGCAGGAGGGGTGCTCAAGAAAAATCGGATGCAGGGCTGGAGGGCTCCTGAATCAAGGGCTCTGGCGTGGATGAAATTTTTTCGCGGGGGTGATTTGGGGAGTTGGGGGATTGTTACGAGAGCGTGGTTTTGCGCCACGCTGGGGCGTTCGGTAACAAGTTGGTGCGTGGTTGGGAACACCCCAAAAGCAAAAGATCGCAGCCTTCGGCAGCTCCTACAGGGTGTACATCAATCCCACTGTAGATACCGTCTTGCCCCTCATCGGGCAAGGGCAATTTTCGGGTCAAATGGCTGACCCGATTTGAGAACGGCATAGACGAAATGCAGCAGCTTACGCATCGCTGCACAGATGATTTGCTTGGGGGCCTTGCCGTTGGCCTTCAAGCGGTCCTTCATGGCGATGATTGCTTTGTTGTGCTTCAGTGCAACCAATCCAGGCATGTATAGACCCGCCCGAACGC
>NZ_FYDT01000050.1:0-45551 GCF_900187585.1 Pseudomonas sp. Irchel 3E19 | reverse complement strand
GTACCGATACTTCCGGCTGGCCATCTGGATACGTGCGATATTGAACCCCGTCCCACGAGTGCGTTGTTTTCAGCAGCTGCGTCACCTCAACTTGAGGCTCGGTCGCTACGGCCGTCGGGACATGCATGGCGCCAGCAAGCAAGAGGAGCTCAGCCATCAGGACAGTTGCAAAGCGCGTTCGGACAGGTGGATGGCAGAACATAAAAAAGTTCCTTCGTTGAACAATAAGGCTGCTGGGGTAGTTTAGTGGCGAGCGGCGATGTCAGTCACTTTTTGACAAGCCATTCGATCAAACTCTACGGCTCTCCATTCGTACCGACAATGATGGATTGATGGATGCACAGTGCCTGCGATCAGGATAGCGCCAAGAACCTTATGAAAAGCAGCGAATATCTGTTGCCCTCTTTCAATGTCTGACCATACCAGATTGCTATCGGATAAGCGGGAACCAGTATGCCGATCAGTTGTGCGGATGTTTCGACGGACGACCAGCATTCCGATTTGCAACGCGATGAGTTGTCGAAGACCGGCTGCGAGCGAGGTCATCAGCGCCTAGAGATCCCATCGCTGGCCGTCCCTGTGACGTTCAGAATCACCTGAGGTGACGTCAATAACTTACGAGCGCGCGGTGGTCATGGTTTGCGACTTACTCCGGTTACTCATTTGAAGCGTCAACAGGCCCGGCCCTTCGGGTTGTGCCTTAAAGCGGGCCAGGCTGCGTTGCAGGCCTTGGAAAGGGAACACCATTCCCAGCGGCCTGCGCTTGGCCTTGCCCGCTTTAAGGCGACAACGCGGCGGGGAAACTAATTGAGAAAGCCCCCTAGGTTTATTACCTGCATAGCGCAGCTTGCGGTACTCGCTGGCCTCCATGAGCCTGGGAAGTCTCACCGTAACCTGAGAAAGAATTTTCATGATCCTTGCCCTCTTCGAGCCGCCTTTATTCTCTCAACCAGACTTCTTCCAGTCGTCCTATCAAGCCGCGCCGGTTCACGATAGTGAGCATTCGACTCTACGTAATAATTGCGTCCATGCTTGATCGGGGTAGGAGTGATTCGCCCTTCGCGCGCCCATTTTCTCAGCGTATTGGGACTGGGTGGCGTTCTGAAGTGATCGTTAGCCCATTCAGTGAGAGTCAGTTTGCTCATGGCGCACCCAACGATAAAAGTGAGATCAAATATTATTTCAATCGAAGCTCTGGGGTCCTCTTGGTCTCGCACTGCCCACCGAGACGACTGATAACGACTTGGCGCAACACCTTCGGATGTCCGTCCCCGCCGAGAATAAATGGAAAGGAATTTTCCCGCAGCCAGCGCGATTGTGTTGCAGGCCGTTCGTAGCCGGTCAGGTCGGCTACCTCATCCCTCGTCAACAGCATCGCATCTCTCCTTGCTGATCTCGACCACGGTGGGCGGGAATGCAGATATTGGAAACGCTACAGGATCACTACAAAGGCTGTCATTAAGCTGGCATAACCGAGCCAAAACCACCCATTCAGGCACAAAAAAGGCACTTGCGAGAAACGCTAAGTGCCTGATTTGTAACGCTTATTTGGTGGAGCCGGGGGGATTTGAACCCCCGTCCGCCAGTACTCCGCTGTCGGTACTACATGCGTAGCCGTTTCTATTAAGTTAACCCTCAGCGACCCGAAGGGCAGGGTGCTTTGGGCGAGTTGTGTAAGTTTTAGCCGCTTCGTCCACAACGTACTGCACGGCGATTCTGTTCTATATGACAATCATTTTGGGTTTACAGACATCCCCTGATGATTGCTGGACCCGAAGGTACCAGGAGCATTGTCAGCTGCAATTAAGCAGCGAGAGCAACACCGTATTGGTCGTCATTGGCAACTATAAGTAGTTGCAACAGTGGATTTACGACTTCTGTTACCAAGTCGGCATGCACCTAAAGTTTCGCAACCGGCGTCGAATCCTAAACGGCCCCGAACTCGTTGCTCTGTACATCTTGGCGAGCAACAAGCCTGCGCAGTGTACGCCAATCGGCGGACAAGGCCAACCCGAAGGTTGGCCTTCTGGTACGTCATTTATTTTCAGGATTACGAGTTTGTATTTTGGTGACTACGTTGGAAGTGATCGCAACGCATTCCTTGTCATTCCCGGCTTTTTGAGCCATTTCGGCTTTTTCCCGGGCAGCTTTGATGTTGTCGTCGGTATTTTCCGAAAGAGCCGGCTGGCTGGTCTCGAAGTCCTTGATGGTTTGAAGATTCCCGGCACAAAGGTCTTTGTCTGCCGCAAACACCGGCGACGTCAGCAGGGCACCAGCGATGAACAATCCAGCAATTGCAGAAAGCTTCATGGGTATCTCCTTGAACGGTTGGGCTCGGTGCTGCCGGACGATCTGGCGGCGATGCCGAGGTCGTAACAGGCCACGTTTCGTCGCGGGCCTGTTCAATCGACCGCGACGGCACGCAGGAATTCGGTTTTTTTGTAGCGGGTATGAAAAGTCCGCTCACCCACTCAAACCGATAAGGCCGACTCGAAGGTTAGTCGGCTCTCGGGTTATTTGTTGGTGTTCCCCGTCGTTTTCTGGATTTCCAGAAGGGTTTGCTGGGTTTCGGCCAGACATTCATCGGTTTTGCCTTGGGCCTTGAGGGCGCGGGCTTTACTCACACTGGCCGAGACGCGTGCATTCAGATCGGACGATGTCTGGTATTGCGTCTTGGCACTTTCGATTTGATTCAAATTGGCATCGCACAGGCTTTCTGGCTTGTCGGCGGCGAACGAAGTGGACGCCAGCATAGAGGCAGTAACAAACAGACCTAACAGTACAGAACGCTTCATGAGTATCTCTTTGCACTGAGGAATCCAGATTTCGCTGACCGTCAAAGCAGACCACCGAAAAGAGGACAAGCCCCGAGCGTTCGGGGCTTGTTCAGTGGACTGTCGTCTCGCGCAAGGGTTCTGTTTTTCTTCAGCAGGCCTTCGCCTGAGTGACCCTGTCGACCAGATAAACCAGGCCGTGAAAGTCGATCCCTCCATGCTGTGTCAGGCCGATTTCGCACGTGCGACTGGTGGAAATCCCTTCACTGCAATGCTGCACCGCGTCCTTGAGTGTGCGCAGCGAATGGCTGTTCAGTTCCGGCGTGGTAAAACCCTTGTCGCCAGCAAACCCGCAGCAATGAATGCCCTCCGGAATCACCACGTTTTTACTGCACTTGCGCGCCAGGTCAATCAGCGCCTGGCTTTCGCCAAGATGCTGAGTGCTGCACGTCACGTGTACGGCAATCGGTGCGTCCTGTTGTGTGAACTCCAGTCGATCAAGCAGATGCGTACGGATGAAGCGCACCGGGTCGTACAGATCCAGACGAACATCGCCGACATCCTGCACCAGTCGCAGCGTGCACGGACTGGTGTCGCAATAGATCGGATCGATCCCGCCGCGACTGGCATGCAGCAGTGCGCCGATCAACTCCTGGCGCTTGTGTTCAGCCTGTTCGGCATAACCTTTGGAGGCGAAGGGCTGACCACAGCAGAGGTTGTCTTGGTTGTCCGGGAACACCACTTGATATCCGGCCTTCTCCAGCAGTCCACGGGTTTTGTCGTACAGCGACATCTGTTCTTTATCACCCGCCGCCGGGCCCATGACCCGCGATACGCACGCGGCCAGATACACCACTCGCGGGCGTTCGTCCGACACGCTCGGACTGAAACGAATGGCCTTCTCCGGTTGCGGCATCGCGTTCGTCCACAGCGGCACCTGGCCTTTGGACAACCGTGTCAGAGTCGCCGAAAGCTTCGTCAGACGCGGCGCACCCAGCAACATCCGTGCACCGTTGGCCACATGCAGCGTAAAGCGTGCGCCTTGCAGCGTCTTGGCGAAATTTCCTTCGATCCAGTCAGCGGTTTTCTGATGCGTCGCGTGTCGGCCACGAAGCTTTTTCACCAAGTCGCCGGTGTTGATGCCTACAGGACAACGTTGCGCGCACAAGCCGGTCGCCGCGCAGGTATCGATGCCTTGGTATTCGTAGGCTTCTTCCAGTTCTGTGGTGTCGACGCCTGCACGTTTTTTCGCCTGAATGTCGCGCCAGATCACGATGCGCTGGCGCGGGCTCAGGGTCAGTCCTTTCGACGGGCAAACCGGTTCGCAGAAGCCGCACTCGATGCACTTATCGACAATCTCGTCAGCCGCCGGCAGCGGCTTCAGGTGCTTGAGGTGGATCTGCGGATCTTCGCTGAGCACCACGTCCGGGTTAAGAATGCCGTTCGGGTCGAGCAGGCGTTTGAGCTGCCACATCAGTTGATAGGCATCACTGCCCCATTCCAGCTCCACGAACGGCGCCATGTTGCGCCCGGTGCCGTGTTCAGCCTTCAGTGAGCCGCCGAATTCCACCGCCACCAGTTGCGCGACGTCGTCCATGAACGCTTGATAGCGTGCGACTTCTTCCGCGCTGTTGAAGCCTTGGGTGAAGACGAAATGCAGATTGCCTTCCAAGGCGTGTCCGAAAAGGATTGCTTCGTCGTAAGAATGTTTGTCGAACAGCTCGATCAAGCGGTTCACACCGATGGCCAGTTGCTCGACCGGGAAGGTCACGTCTTCGATGATCACCGTGGTGCCGGTCTTACGCACTGCGCCGACAGCGGGGAAAGTGTCCTTGCGGATCGCCCAGAGCCGGGCGTTTTCTACAGGGTCTTCAGTGAAGTCGACCTGCTTTTCCACCGGGAAGCTGCTGAGCGACGCCATGATCTGCGCCAGTTGTTCCTGCAGCAACGTGGAAGACGCGGCGCGGGATTCGATCAGCAGCGCGCAGGCATTGCTCGACAGCTGTTGTACGAAAGAAGGCATGCCCGGTTTGTCCTGCACCGAGCGCAGGCTGCGCCGATCCAGCAGTTCCACCGCGGACACCGGTTGGCTCTTCAGCACGGTAACGGCGTTGCAGCAGGTTTCCACATCCGGGAACACGATCAGCGCCGAAGCCTTGTTCGGATGATCGATCACGGTGTCGTAAGTCACTGCGCTGATAAAGCCGAGCGTACCTTCGGAGCCGACCAGCAAGTGGCTCAAGATATCCACAGGCTCATCGAAATCGACCAGAGCGTTGAGCGACAGGCCGGTGGTATTTTTCAGACGGTATTTGTGGCGGATTCGCGCGGCCAGTTCGGCGTTGGCGCGGGTCTCGCGACCCAAAGTCGCCAGGCGTTCGAGCAGATCGCCATGGCTTGCGCGAAAGGCTGCGACACTGGCGGCGTCTTCGGTATCAAGGCGCGTGCCATCGGCCAGCACCAGACGAAGCCCGGCCAGCGTGTGATAGGTGTTTTGCGCGGTGCCGCAGCACATGCCGCTGGCATTGTTGGCGACGATGCCGCCGATCTTGCAGGCGTTGATCGACGCCGGATCCGGGCCGATCTTGCGTCCGAACGGGGCCAGCCAGGCATTGGCCTGCGCGCCGATCACCCCCGGTTGCAGGCGGATTTGCATACCTTGGCCGCGAATCTCCCGAGCGTTCCAGTTATCCCCAAGCACGATCAAAACGGAGTCGCTGATGGCCTGCCCCGAAAGGCTGGTGCCGGCGGCGCGGAAGGTCACCGGCACATGGTCGCGCTGGGCCAGTTGCAGCAGTGCCACCACTTCGTCTTCGGACTCGACGCGGATGACCAGTTGCGGAATCAGTCGATAGAAACTGGCATCGGTGCCAAAGGCCAAGGTCGACAGCGGATCGTCAAAACGGCGCTCGACCGGAATCAGTTGTTGCGCATCACGCAGGAAAGCCGCTGGTAACGTCATTGGTCCTCCAGAATCAGCACCACCAGGTCTTTCGGGCCGTGGGCGCCGTAGGCCAGCACTTGCTCGATGTCAGCGGTTTTCGATGGGCCGGACACCAGCAGCGCGTTAGTCGGCATGCCTTGCGCCCACCCGAATTCCTGTTGCACCTGATAGAAGTTGTCGCGGATTTCGCTGGCCTTGAGCAGGGCGAAATGTACCGGTGGCACCAGACTCATCAGGCGTGGTTCTTCGCGGGTCGGCCAGAGGATCAGGCTGCCCGTGGCCGCGATCGCGCCGAGGGTGCCGGTGAGGCTGGCCGGGGTATCGTTGAACAACTCGGCTTTCCATTCTTCCATCGGCCGGTCGTAGGAATTCAGTGCCGGCAGATCAGGATTGTTCGCCCAGTGTTGTGTGATGCGTTCCCCGTGGGGCGTTGTCGGTGCAATCAGCAGACTCGGTAACTGGCGATCGTGCAGCAATTGCGCAAGCAACACCGGCCACTCTGCGGCAGTGCTCAGATGGATTTCTGTGTGTACCGCTTCCATCAGTTTGCGCAGTTGCGGGATGCGTTGTTCGGCGCTGTAGGTGTAAGGCTGGGTCACCAGATCGACATCGAAGTCGTCGGCAATCGGCGTAGCGCCGGTCAGACTTTTGCGTAGTTTGCCGAGGATATTTTGCTTGGCGCTCATCAGCGGTCTCCCTGTTTGGCCAGATGCTCGCGGGCCATGTCATGCAGTGAGCGGGCGGCGGGTTTCGGCGCGCTGTGGTTCTGCGTCCATGGGCCGACGTTGCTTGGAGTGAGCGCACGCAGGCGCGTGGCGAAGAAGCCGAACAGTCGATACAAGGTCGGCGAGCTGTTGAGCTTCGCCCAGGCGTTCCAGATGAAGCGTTCCTTGCGCGAATACTTGCTGCCCTGGCCGCGCATCACTTGATGGGGGCTGTCCGGCGCTTTGACGTTCTCTTCGCGTAGGCGACGCAGTAAAGCAGGGATAGGAATTTTTACCGGACACACTTCACCGCAGGCACCGCACAGCGAAGAAGCGCTTGGGTGGTCGGGGACTTTCGCCAGGCCGACCATGTGCGGGGTGATGATTTTGCCGATCGGCCCCGGGTAAACCTCGCCATAGGCATGGCCACCGACACGGGTGTAGACCGGGCAATGGTTCATACAGGCGCCACAGCGAATGCAGTTCAGGGTCTGGCGCAATTCGCTGTCGGCGAAGGCCTGGCTGCGACCGTTGTCGAGGAGTACCAGGTGCACTTCCTGCGGGCCGTCGAGTTCGTGTTCCTTGCGCGGGCCGGAGATCATGTTGACGTAGGTGGTGATTGGAATGCCCAGTGCCGAGCGGGTCAGCAGTGACAGCAGTGGCACAACATCGCGCAGGTTCTCCACGACTTTTTCGATGCCGGTGACGGCGATGTGTACCGGCGGCACAGTGGTGGTCATGCGGCCGTTGCCTTCGTTTTCCACCAGCAACAGGGTGCCGGTTTCGGCCACGGCGAAGTTGACACCGGAGACGCCGATGTCCGCTTCGAAGAATTTCTGCCGCAGGACTCTGCGACCGATCTGAATGAGTTGGTCAACGTCCTTGGTGTACTCCACGCCAAGTTTGTCGTGGAACAAGGACGCGACCTGACCGGCATTCTTGTGGATCGCCGGCATAATGATGTGTGAAGGCTTCTCGTGGTCGAGCTGGACGATGTATTCCCCCATGTCGGACTCCAGGCATTCAACACCTTGAGCCTCGAGGAAATGGTTCATCTCCATCTCTTCGCTGACCATCGATTTGCCCTTGATCACTTGCCGCGCCTCGTGAGCCCGGATGATCGATAAGACGATGCCATTGGCTTCGTCCACCGTTTCCGCCCAGTGCACTGTCACACCGTTGCGGGTCAGGTTCTGTTCCAGTTGCTCGAGCAGGTCGGGCAACTTGGAGAGCGCGCGCGCTCTGATCGAATTGCCCAGAGCACGCAAGTGTTCTCTTTCGTGGGCATCGCTGAAAGCCGCTGCCCGCTTGGTCATCAGTGAATCCATTGCAGTGCGGAAGTTGTTCCGTAACTGTGGGTCACCCAAGGCGTTGTGCGCCCGGGTGCGGAAATCTTCTTCTACGGCAACCGTAGGAATAATCGTCGAGGTGCTCATTGCGCACTCCCGGTTCGCTGCCAGAGGAAGCTCGCCAAGTGTTGCCCGCGCAAAGCTTCCTGCTGTTTTTCCAGCGAGCCGTTGATGTTCATCAAACAGCCGCAGTCGGCACTCAACACCTTGTGCGCGCCGGATTCCTTCAGCGCCCGGGTCTTGTCAGCTACCATCGCGCCGGAAATGTCTGGCATACGGACGCTGAATGTCCCACCGAAGCCACAGCATTCGCTTTCGTGGTCGTGATTGACCCGTTCCACGTTGCTCAACTGCGCCAACAACTCGCGGCCGTGCAGGTGGGTGTTCATCTCGCGACGTGCCGAACACGATGTGTGCAGCGCCACTTTCACCGGTTCGCCGCTGTCCTTGAGCTGCACCTTGCAGACGAACAAGAGGAATTCGGCCAGTTCATAGGTGCGGGCCGCGAGGGCCTGGACCTGTTTCAATGTTTGCGGCTCGTCCTTGAACAAGTCGGCGTAATGTTCGCGCAACATCCCCGCGCAGGAACCCGATGGCACCACCACCGGATAATCCCCGGCAAACAGCGCCAGTTGCGAGCGCGCCACGGTCCGCGCCTGCTCGGTGTAACCCGAGGTGTAGGCCGGTTGTCCGCAGCAACTCTGCCCTTGCGGGTACTCGACCTTGATCCCTTCGCGTTCCAGCAAGTGGATCGCGTCCATCCCGGCTTCGGGGTAGAACAGGTCGACCACGCACGTCCCGAACAGGTAGACCCGCGACGGTTTCTCGTTGGGGTATTGCCGAGGTTCGGGCAGTGGCGGTGCAACGCGGGTCGCGTTCGGCACGGCGTTGTAATAAAGCTCGCTCATCAGGCGTGTCTCCGGGTGGTCCCGGTTATCCGTCTGTTGCGGCTGCTGAATATAAAGAGCGTTGCTTTCAGCAGCCTTACAGACCGGGTTGTGAATTGCTGACGCCGGCATCACCCACCGGCGTCGGTTTTTTCCATGTCGCGTGTAGGTTTAGTGCACCAGCATGCCGGTGAGCCAGTAGGCCTGCGCCAGCGTGATCAGGCCGACGATCGTTGCAAAGAATAGGCTGTGCTTGAGGGTGAAGCGGAACAGATCCGATTCCTTGCCCACCAGCCCGGTCGCGGCGCAGGCCACGGCGATCGATTGTGGCGAGATCATTTTGCCGGTCACGCCGCCGCTGGTATTCGCCGCTACCAGCAGAGTGTCGTTAACGCCGATCTGATGTGCGGTAGTGGCTTGCAGCGAGCTGAACAGGGCGTTGGACGAGGTGTCCGAGCCGGTCAGGAACACGCCCAGCCAACCAAGGAACGGCGAGAAGAACGGGAAGGCTGCGCCAGTACCGGCCAATACCAGGGCCATCGTCGAAGACATGCCGGAGTAGTTGGTGACAAAGGCGAAGGCCAGCACCATGCCGATCGACAGGATCGGCCAGCGCAGTTCGTAGAAGGTCTCTTTCAAAGTGGTAAGACCAATTTTGAAGTTGATCTTCAGCACCAGCATCGAGATCAGCGCGGAGAAGAAGATCGCTGTGCCGGTCGCGGAAATCGGGTCGAGTTTGAACACGGCCGGGATCGCGGTTGGCGCGGCCACGATCGGTGCGGTTTTAATCACCAGTTGATCAAGGTGCGGAATCGCGAAGTTGAACACCCACGCGTACATCGAGCCACCAGCGGCGAACATGGCTTTGAAAGGCTTCAGCGTCCAGATCGTCACCAGCACGGTGAGGATCAGGAACGGCGACCAGGCGATGAAAATCTCCCAGAGGCTGTAAGGGGAAACCGCGGTGGCGCGCTTCTGGCCGAAACCGCCGACGCTGCCGGTGATGGCGGCGCTGGAAGTGGCGCCGGCGATTTGCGCGCCTGCGGTGCGTTTCGGCTGCCAGACTTTGAGGAACAAGGTCAGGGAAATCAGGCTGGCCAGGGCCGAGGTGATGTCCGGCAGTTCCGGGCCGATGAAGTTCGACGTGAAGTATTGAGTGATGGCAAAGCTCAGGCCCGCGACCAGTGCGGCCGGCCAGGTTTCACGTACACCGCGCATGCCGTCCATCATGAACACCAGCCAGAACGGCACGAACAGCGACAGCAGTGGCAGCTGACGGCCGGTCATGGCGCCGATCTTGAAGGCGTCGATGCCAGTGACCTGGCCCGCAACGATGATCGGAATCCCCAGTGCGCCGAAGGCTACCGGCGCGGTGTTGGCGATCAGACACAGGCCTGCGGCGTACAGCGGATTGAAGCCCAGTCCGACAAGAAGGGCGGCGGTAATCGCCACCGGGGCGCCGAAGCCGGCGGCACCTTCCAGAAACGCACCGAAGCAAAAGCCGATCAGCAATACCTGCAAGCGCTGGTCGTCGGTGATCGATAGCACCGAGCTGCGAATGACCTCGAACTGACCGCTTTTGACCGTCAGTTTGTAGAGGAATACCGCCGCGACAATGATCCAGGCAATCGGCCACAGACCGTAGGCGAAGCCATAACCAGCAGCGGCGAAAGCCATATCGACCGGCATCTGGAACGCGAAGATCGCCACGGCGATGGACAAGGCCAGCGTGATGCTGCCGGCCACATGGCCTTTGAGGCGAAACACCGCCAGAGCGAGGAAGAAGAAAACGATGGGGATGACGGCCGCGAGTGCGGAGACGCCGAGACTGCCGAGCGGGCTGTAGAGCTGTTGCCAGGTTTGCATATGGGGTGGCCCCTAATTGTTGTTGGTCAGGCACTGTCAGCGTTCTTGGATAATTGGTAAGACCAATTTACAATCGCTGTTGGCTAGGGTAAAAGCCTTGATGGCGGTGTGTCAATTTGTCGCCCTGAAACTTTTATCGAATGAGCGGTGCAGAACACATCTGATCCGGTTTTGGCCGGTGTCGCTGGTAGGTGTCGAGAAGGCGCCGATAGGCCAGAATAGAGAGCCCGGCGAGCGATCGGGATCGTGGAGAAATGAGTGATGGGGTTTGATCAAATTCGGCAGCGCCGTTTGTCTGACGATATTGTCGAGCGACTTGAGGGGATGGTCCTAGAGGGCACGTTGAAGTCCGGTGAGCGGCTGCCGGCCGAGCGCGCGCTGGCCGAGCAATTTGGCGTATCACGTCCGTCGTTGCGTGAGGCGATTCAAAAACTGGCGGCCAAGGGATTGCTGGTCAGTCGCCAGGGCGGCGGCAACTACGTGGTGGAAAGTCTCGGTTCGACGTTCAGCGATCCACTGCTGCAATTGCTGGAAAGCAATCCCGAGGCGCAGCGCGATCTGCTGGAATTTCGCCACACTCTGGAGGCATCGTGTGCCTATTACGCGGCATTGCGCGCCACCGATGTCGATCGCGAACGGCTGACTGCTGCGTTCGAAGAGTTACAGGACTGCTATTCGCGCTATGACGACGTGAGTCGGGCGGAAGAGGGGGCGGCGGATGCGAAGTTTCATCTGGCAATCGCAGAGGCCAGCCATAACGCCGTGCTGCTGCACACCATTCGCGGGTTATTCGACCTGCTCAAGCGTAACGTCGTGACCAACATCGGCGGGATGTACAAGCAGCGCACTGAAACCCGCGACATGTTGATCACTCAGCATCGGGAATTGTATCTGGCGATTATCGAAGGGCGCGCAGAGCAGGCACGGGAAGTCTCAAGCCGACACATTTTGTATGTGCAGGAAGTGCTGGAAGAGGTGCGGCAAGAGGTTCAGCGCATGGCTCGGGCCGAGCGGCGCAAGGGGATGTGATCAGGTGTTTCGGGGTTGATCTGAAACTGATTTCGCGAGCAGGTTCGCTCCCACATTTGAAATGCATTCCAAATGTGGGAGCGAGCCTGCTCGCGAATACGACCTAAAGGCAGAAGAAATTAATCTTCCTTGCCCTTGTTGCGCACCGCACGCTGCAACTCACGACCCGCATCGCGTTCGCGCTCGGTGTCACGCTTGTCGTATTCCTTCTTGCCCTTGCCCAGAGCAATCTCGCACTTGACCATGTGCTTGCTCCAGTACCAGGACAGGCATACGCAGGCGTAACCTTTTTGCTGCACAGCGGCGGCGAGCTTTTCCAGCTCGCGGCGGTTGAGCAGCAATTTGCGCGTGCGCACCGGGTCGGCGATGACGTGGGTGCTGGCGGTCATCAGAGGCGTGATGTGACTGCCGAGCAGCCACGCTTCGCCATCCTTGAGCAGCACGTAACTGTCGACCAGTTGCAGCTTGCTTGCCCGCAGACTTTTTACTTCCCAGCCGGCCAGGACCAGACCAGCCTCGAACTTGTGCTCGATGAAGTAATCGTGTCGCGCCTTTTTGTTCTGCGCGATGGTCCCTGTTGGGTGTTTCTTCTGTTTAGCCATAGGGGCGGCATTATATGGAGATAAACGGCCGTCGGCTACGGTGATGCTGCGTGCTTGAGCAGGTTGAGTGAATCCCGGACAATGCGGCCTCTTTTTCTAACGCTTGGGCGTGATAAACGATGTCGACAGACAAGGTTTCTGTCCACGGCAGTTGGGCTAGCCGCTGGGTATTCATACTCGCCGCGACCGGTTCGGCCGTGGGACTGGGTAGTATCTGGAAGTTCCCCTACATGGTCGGGGTGTACGGCGGCGGCGCCTTTGTGCTGATGTTTCTGGCGTGTATCGCTTTGATCGGCATTCCCGTCATGCTCGCTGAAACCCTGATCGGCCGGCGCGCCCGGCAGAGCCCGGCCAACGCCTTGAAGGTACTGGCGCTGGAAGCCGGGCACTCGGCCAAGTGGTCGTGGGGCGCCTTTGCCGGGATGATTACGGCGCTGCTGATCCTGTCTTTCTATAGTGTGGTGGGCGGCTGGTCGCTGGATTACATCGTCGATATGGGCCGCGGCGACTTCCAGGGGGCCACGGCCGATCAGGTTGGCGCCTACTTCGGCAATGTCATTGCCGATCCGTGGCGCCTGACACTTTGGCACACGATTTTTATGCTGCTGTCGGCGCTGGTGATCGCTAAAGGCGTGGTTGCCGGCCTTGAGCGCAGCCTGCGCATCATGATGCCGCTGCTGTTCGTGATGGTGCTGGTGCTGCTGGGGTACAGCATGACCACCGGGCACTTCATGGAGGGCGTGCATTTCATGTTCGATTTCCACCCGGAAAAAGTCCTCGACGGTCTGCTGCCAGCGATGGGGCATGCTTTCTTTTCGCTGAGCGTCGGCGTGGGCTCGATCATGATCTACGGTGCTTACATGCCGAAGAACACGTCGTTGTCCGGCACGGTGGTGGGCGTAGCACTGCTGGATACCTTCGTATCGCTGGTGGCTGGTCTGGCCTTGTTTCCGATTGTGTTTGCCGGCGGTCTGAATCCTAGCGAAGGGCCTGGCCTGATGTTCGTCAGTCTGCCATTCGCTTTCGGTAACGTGGCTTTCGGTCAACTGATGGGAGTGGTCTTCTTCGTTCTGGTGGCGATTGCTGCCTGGAGTTCGGCGATTTCCCTCTTGGAGCCGATGGTGGCTTATCTGGTTGAGCGCACCAAAGTCAGCCGCGCCTGGGTGACGTTCTGGCTGGCATTCATTTGCTGGTTCGTCGGTTTGGGTACGGTGTTCTCCTTCAATATCTGGAAGGAAGCCAAATTTTTCGTGAACGAAGGCGGGATGTTCCATCTCTATCAATGGGGTGCGGCGAGCGGTCTGGATTTCTTCGGCGTGATCGATTTCTTCACCTCGCGGATCATGTTGCCGCTGGGTGGACTGTGTTTCGTACTGTTTGCCGGATGGGTGATGGGGCGTGAAGCGGTGCGTGATGAGCTGTCGATCCGACATCCGGCGCTGTTTGCCCTGTCTTTGTTCTTGATGCGCTACGTGGCGCCTATCGGCATTGTTGTAGTGTTTGCCGCTCAGCTCTGGAAGTAACGCTTACATGACGACACATATTCAACGATCAGCTTTGCTGCCTTACCCGGCCCAGTTCCTTTATGACCTGGTCAACGACGTGGCGCGTTACCCGGAATTCTTGCCGTGGTGTTCGTCTGCCGAGGTGCTGGAAAGCTCGCCAGAGCATATGCGCGCCAGTGTTGGCGTGGCGAAGGGCGGCCTCAGTCAGCATTTCGTCACGCGCAATACGCTGGTGCCGGGGCAGTCGATCGAGATGAACCTCGAAGAAGGCCCGTTCAATCAGTTGCACGGCGTCTGGGTGTTCAAGGTGTTGAACGAGAAGGCCTGCAAGATCAGTCTGGATCTGTCGTTCGACTATGCCGGTCCGTTGGTGCGAGCCACCTTGGGGCCGCTGTTCAATCAGGCGGCGAATACGCTGGTGGATGCATTCTGCCAGCGCGCCAAGCAGATGCATGGTTAAGGCTGTGATCGAGATAGAGGTCGTGTATGCGGCCGTTGATCGTCAGGTCTTGCGCACGGTTTGTGTCCCCGAAGGATCTACCGTGCGTGAGGCGTTGCTCAAGTCAGGGATTGGCGACGAGTTTCCTCGGCTGGATCTGGCTGGGTGCCCGCTGGGGATCTTCGGCAAAGTGATTGCCGATCCTCAGGTTCGCCTGATTCAGGCGGGGGATCGCATCGAAATTTATCGCCCGTTGCTCGTCGATCCAAAGGAAGTGCGGCGCTTGCGTGCCGCCAAGGCTGCCGAGGCGAAAGCTCGAAATCAGTGAGAAGCCAAACCGCAGACAATAAAAAACCCGGAATTTCCGGGTTTTTTATTGCGTCGCAAATTATTGCGGCGAGGTGTCCAGCGGCTCTGGCGTCGGAACCGGAACGGTTTCTACACCATCGACGTCCTTCTGGATCTGATCCAGCAAGGAACCTGGCTTGGCCGGTTTTTCCGGCTGTGGCTTCTCGGCGTTTTCAGCAGGAGCGGTCACGGTCGTGCCACTGTCCTTGCCGAGAATGGCTTCGTCACGGCTGACGCCCGGCATAAAGTCACCGGACAGGCTGACAAGCTGGTCGTTTGAGTTGAAAATAACGCTGATGCGTTCCTGTTGGCGTTCACCGCCACCCGGTTGCAGGCTGTACAGATAATCCCAGCGATCGGCATGGAACGTGTCGGCAAGCAGGGGATTGCCCATGATAAACCGTACTTGCGGCCGGGTCATTCCCGGGCGTAACTGGTCTATCATGTCCTGCGTGACGACATTGCCCTGCTGGATGTCGATTTTGTAAACCCCGGGGAATGAACAACCGGCGAGTGCGAGCAGTCCCACAAAGGTGAAACTGGTTAGCAAGAGCTTGGTGTTTTGCATCGGTGGGCGACTTCCACTATCTTGGCTGGGACAACGTAAACGCCGATCATACCCGCATTAAGAGAAGCTGCGAAGCAGCATCGCGAGAAAGCTGACCATGGTTGAAAATAGCGAACTACGCAAAGCCGGCCTCAAAGTGACCCTGCCACGGGTCAAGATCCTGCAAATGCTCGACTCCACCGAGCAGCGTCACATGAGTGCCGAGGACGTCTATAAGGCGTTGATGGAAGCTGGCGAGGACGTCGGTCTGGCCACGGTTTACCGTGTTCTGACCCAGTTCGAAGCGGCTGGCCTCGTGGTCCGTCACAATTTCGACGGTGGCCACGCGGTATTCGAATTGGCCGATGGTGGTCACCACGACCACATGGTCAACGTGGAGTCGGGCGAAGTCATTGAGTTCTTCGACGAAGAAATCGAAAAGCTTCAAAAAACGATCGTCGAGAAGCATGGCTTCGAGATGGTTGATCACAATCTGGTGCTGTACGTCCGCAAGAAAAAGTAAGCATGTCGCGCGAATTTCACATTCGCGAAACGAACGAAGGCGACCCAAGGGTCGCCTTCGTGCTTTCTACTGTGCCTAAACTTTCGCGGTGACAACCATCTTCTTGGCGTGAGCCAAGGACTCTTTGGTCAGATCGATACCGCCGAGCATCCGCGCTACTTCTTCTATACGGTCGTTTTTGCTTAGCTTGGAGACAGCGGTGTGCGTCGCTTCTGTACCGCGCACTTTGTGCACGAAGAGATGCTGATGACCCTGCGCCGCCACTTGCGGCAAGTGTGTCACCGTCAATACCTGCCCGCGCTCACCGAGCCGGCGCAACAGCTGCCCGACAATTTCAGCGGTCGGGCCGCCAATGCCCACGTCGACTTCGTCGAACACCAGTGTTGGAACGCGAGAGGTCTGTGCGGTGATGACTTGAATCGCCAGGCTAATCCGCGACAGCTCACCGCCGGACGCCACTTTCGCCAGCGCCTTCATCGGCTGGCCGGGGTTGGCGCTAACCAGCAGTTCGACCTGTTCGAGCCCGTTAGGCAAGAGTTCGTCGCTGCTGTTGGCTTTCAGTTCAATGATGAATCGACCGCCAGGCATGCCCAGGCGCTGAATTTCCTGCTCCACTGCACTGGCCAGGATGCCGGCAGCCTGATGCCGCAGATCGCTGAGCTCCCGTGCCTTTTCCTGATAGTGGCGGGCATACGCGGCCAGTTCTTCGCCCAGGCGCTCGATGGATTCGTCATTGGCGTTGAGGGTTTCGATCTCATCCAGCAGCTTTTGCTGCATTTCACTGACTTCGGTCGGCTGGATACGGTGCTTGCGTGCCAACGTATAAATAGCGTCGAGGCGCTCTTCCAGATATTGCAGGCGCGCCGGATCGGCATCGAAGTTATCAAGAAAGCGATTGAGTTCGCCGACCGCTTCTTCGACCTGGATCTGCGCGCTGGTCAGCAAACTGCTGGCTTCGCCCAGGGCGCCAACCGAATTGTTCACGCTCGACAGGCGGTTAAGGCTGGCAGTCAGTGCGTTCAGCACATTGCCGGAATCACTTTCGCTGCACTGTTCGACGACTTGTCGGCATATGCCAAGCAGGGTTTCGGCATTGGTCAGGTTTTTGTGTTCCTGTTCCAGCTGTTCGAGCTCGTTATCACCGAGGCCGAGGTTTTCCAGTTCTTCGAGCTGGTAGCTGAGCAATTGATGGCGCGCGCGTTGTTCGTCGCCGGAGTTGGAGAGGCGCTCCAGCTCCTGGCGGGTCTGGCGCCAGCGCTGTGCGGCCAATTGCACTTGACGGGCGAGATCGGTCGCGCCCGCGTATTCGTCCAGCAGGCGGCGATGGGTGTCGGTCTTCAGCAGAGACTGGTGTTCATGCTGGCTATGAATATCAATCAGCAGTTCGCCGAGGGACTTGAGGTCGCCAAGCGGGCAGGGAGTACCGTTGATATAGCCGCGAGAGCGTCCTTCAGACGTGATGATCCGACGCAGGATGCACGGACCGTCGATGTCCAGATCGCGCTCGGCCAGCCAGGCGCTGGCCTCGGGGATATCGACCAGATCGAAAGTCGCCAGGATATCGGCCTTGTCGGCGCCCGGGCGAACCACACCGCTGTCGGCGCGATCGCCAAGGGTCAGGCCCAGGGCGTCGAGCATGATCGACTTGCCTGCGCCGGTTTCCCCTGTGATCACGCTCATCCCTCGATCAAGTTCGAGATCGAGATGTTCAACGATGGCGTAGTTGTGTACGGACAGGTGCACCAGCATAAAGGCCGCTCCCAAGCTTGAGGTCTGGTTATTTATACAGTGTTTTGTTTGAGGCTGACAATGCCCTCCCTTAGCTCGATTTGCTTGATAGGCGGGAATGCTTAGCGCATCGAGGAATGAAAAAAGCAGCACTTTTTTGTAGGGTTAATGCTTTAAGCCCCTTGAAGCCTGATTTTGCGGCCCCATATATCGGGGCAGAAGCGCGAGTTGAACTCGCGGACGATATTGAAAGGAGAATTCTATGGCTGACGAACAGACAGTAGATAAGCAAAACCCAGAAGCCAATCAGGCGCCCGAGGGTTCGGGTGACGACCTGGCGACCCGTGTACAAGTGCTCGAAGAGCAATTGGCCGCCGCGCAGGATCAGTCTCTGCGAGTCGCTGCCGATCTGCAGAACGTCCGTCGTCGTGCCGAGCAGGACGTGGAGAAGGCGCACAAGTTTGCGCTGGAAAAATTCGCCAGCGACCTGCTGCCGATCGTCGACAGCCTGGAGCGCGGCCTCGAGCTGTCGAACCCGGACGACGAAAGCATCCGTCCGATGCGCGAAGGCATCGAGCTGACCCTGAAAATGTTCCACGACACCCTCAAGCGTTACCAGCTTGAAGCGATCGATCCGCATGGCGAACCGTTCAACGCCGTTCAGCATCAGGCAATGGCCATGCAGGAAAGCGCAGACGTAGAACCGAACAGTGTTCTCAAGGTGTTCCAGAAAGGCTACCAGCTCAATGGCCGTCTGCTGCGTCCGGCGATGGTCGTGGTCAGCAAGGCGCCTGCGCCAATTTCGCCTTCGATTGACGAGAAGGCTTGAAATTAGCCGCAAGGCCCCCATTTAGAAGTCAAGCGTTTAAGTGCTACCGCAGTCAGCCACCACTGCTGCGGCATCCAAATCCAAAGTTTCGGGAGAGTTAACATGGGCAAAATTATCGGTATCGACCTGGGGACTACCAACTCCTGCGTCTCCGTGCTGGAAAACGGCAAAGCAAAAGTTATTGAAAACGCTGAAGGCGCGCGTACCACGCCGTCGATCATCGCTTACGCCAACGATGGCGAAATTCTGGTTGGCCAGTCCGCCAAGCGTCAGGCAGTGACCAACCCGCACAACACTCTGTACGCAGTAAAGCGTCTGATCGGTCGTCGTTTTGACGAAGAAGTTGTGCAGAAAGACATCCAGATGGTCCCTTACAAGATCGTCAAGGCTGACAACAACGACGCCTGGGTTGAAGTGAACGGCCAGAAAATGGCGCCGCCACAAATCTCGGCTGAAATTCTGAAGAAAATGAAGAAGACCGCCGAAGACTACCTCGGCGAGCCAGTGACCGAAGCGGTGATCACCGTTCCGGCCTACTTCAACGACAGCCAGCGTCAGGCGACCAAAGACGCCGGCCGCATCGCCGGTCTGGACGTAAAACGTATCATCAACGAACCAACCGCAGCCGCTCTGGCTTACGGTATGGACAAGGCCAAGGGCGATCACACCGTGATCGTTTATGACCTGGGTGGCGGTACTTTCGACGTTTCCGTGATCGAGATCGCTGAAGTTGATGGCGAGCACCAGTTCGAAGTTCTGGCCACCAACGGTGACACGTTCCTGGGCGGTGAAGACTTTGACATTCGTCTGATCGACTACCTCGTTGACGAATTCAAGAAAGAAAGCGGCATGAACCTCAAAGGTGACCCGCTGGCCATGCAGCGTCTGAAAGAAGCTGCTGAAAAAGCCAAGATCGAGCTGTCGTCCGCTCAGTCGACCGACGTCAACCTGCCGTACATCACTGCAGACGCGACCGGTCCTAAGCACCTGAACGTGAAGATCTCGCGTGCCAAGCTCGAAGCACTGGTTGAAGACCTGGTTCAGCGCACCATCGAACCTTGCCGCATCGCCATGAAAGACGCAGGCCTGGACGTTGGCGCGATCAACGACGTGATTCTGGTCGGTGGTCAGACCCGTATGCCGCTGGTGCAGAAGCTGGTTACCGACTTCTTCGGTAAAGAAGCGCGTAAAGACGTCAACCCGGACGAAGCTGTTGCCATGGGTGCTGCGATTCAGGGCGCCGTTCTGGCCGGTGACGTGAAAGACGTTCTGCTGCTCGACGTCAGCCCGCTGACCCTGGGTATCGAAACCATGGGTGGTGTGATGACTGCGCTGATCGAGAAAAACACCACGATTCCTACCAAGAAATCGCAAGTGTTCTCGACTGCCGACGACAACCAGGGCGCCGTGACCATTCACGTCCTGCAGGGCGAGCGTAAGCAAGCCACACAGAACAAGTCCCTGGGCAAGTTCGACCTGGCCGACATTCCACCCGCTCCACGTGGCGTGCCGCAGATCGAAGTGACCTTCGACATCGACGCCAACGGCATCCTGCACGTCGGCGCGAAAGACAAGGCTACCGGCAAGACCCAGTCGATCGTGATCAAGGCCAACTCCGGTCTGTCCGACGAAGAAATCGAGCGCATGGTGCGTGACGCCGAGGCGAATGCCGAGGAAGACCGCAAGTTCGAAGAGCTGGCCGCTGCCCGTAACCAGGGTGATGCACTGGTTCACTCGACTCGCAAAATGATTGCTGACGCGGGTGACAAAGTTACCGCAGAAGAGAAGACCGCGATCGAAGCGGCTGTGGTTGCTCTGGAAGTCGCTGTTAAAGGCGACGACAAGGCTGCCATCGAAGCGAAGGTTGAAGAGCTGTCGAAGGTCTCCGCTCCGGTTGCTCAGAAGATGTACGCCGAACAGGCTCAGCCAGCTGATGGTGCAGCCCCGCAAGGCGAATCGGCTGAGAAGGCTGACGACGTTGTCGATGCAGAGTTCGAAGAAGTCAAAGACCACAAGTAAGTTGTTGGTCGGCCGGTTGACTGCCTTTAGGCGGTGACTGGTAGGATGTCGCCGCGCGGGAGCTTGCTCCCGCGTTGGCGTATCTGGAATACGCGAATTTTTACAGCATGCGACAAGGTTCGAATGCTGGTGGTATGGCCGAAAATGCTCCTGCTTTTCGCGCCGTAAGTACCGCATGAAACAAAGACCAGGATCGTTGAATTGACGTGAGTTGGGTCCGGGCCTGTATTGGGGCTCAGCGAGTTTGGCCATCCTCAGGAGGGGTTTGCCGAACGTCCTCAAGAGTGCAAAGACTTATGGCAAAGCGTGACTATTACGAAGTGTTGGGTGTTGAGCGTGGCTCAAGCGATGCGGACCTGAAGAAGGCCTATCGTCGTCTGGCGATGAAACATCACCCGGACCGTAATCCCGATGACAAAGCATCGGAAGAACTGTTCAAAGAGGCCAACGAGGCCTATGAAGTGCTGTCCGATTCCAGCAAGCGTGCAGCGTACGACCAGTACGGTCATGCCGGTGTCGACCCGAGCATGGGTGGTGGCGGCGCCGGTTTCGGTGGTCAGAACTTCTCTGACATCTTTGGCGATGTTTTCAGTGACTTCTTCGGTGGCGGTCGCGGCGGTTCCCGTGGCGGCGCTCAGCGCGGCAGCGACTTGCGCTACACCCTGGAGCTGAATCTGGAAGAAGCGGTGCGCGGCACGACCGTGAATATCCGCGTTCCGACGCTGGTCAATTGCAAGCCATGCGATGGCTCGGGCGCCAAGAAAGGCTCGTCGCCTTCGACGTGCCCAACGTGCGGCGGCATCGGTCAGGTGCGCATGCAGCAAGGTTTTTTCTCGGTGCAGCAGACCTGCCCGCGCTGCCATGGCCAGGGCAAGATCATTTCCGATCCGTGCGATTCCTGCCACGGTGACGGTCGCATCGAAGAGTACAAAACCCTGTCGGTCAAAGTGCCGGCCGGCGTCGACACCGGCGACCGTATTCGCCTGTCCGGCGAAGGCGAGGCGGGTACTCAGGGTGGTCCGACTGGCGACCTGTACGTGGTCATCAACGTCCGTGAACACGATATCTTCCAGCGTGACGGCAAGCATTTGTTCTGCGAAGTGCCGATCAGCTTTGTCGATGCAGCGTTGGGCGGCGAGCTGGAAATTCCGACCCTCGACGGTCGCGTCAAACTGAAAATCCCTGAAGGCACTCAGACCGGCAAGCAGTTCCGTGTACGCGGCAAGGGCGTGGCGCCGGTGCGTGGCGGTGGTGCGGGCGATTTGATGTGTCGTGTAGCGGTCGAGACCCCGGTCAACCTGAATCGTCGTCAGCGCGAATTGCTGGAAGAGTTCCGCAGTTCCTTGGCGGATGACAACAGCCATTCCCCGAAAACCACCGGTTGGTTCGACGGCGTGAAGCGCTTCTTCGGCGATTTGTAAGGAGTCGGCATGCGACGTATTGCAGTGATGGGCGCCGCCGGGCGCATGGGCAAGATTCTGGTTGAGGCCGTGCAACAGCGCGCGCCGCTGACCGGTTTGACGGCTGCTATTGTTCGTCCTGGCAGTACGCTGATCGGTGTGGATGCCGGTGAGTTGGCTTCGCTGGGGCGCATCGGCGTGCCGCTGTCCGGCCATGTGGAAGCCGTGGCGGAGGAGTTCGACGTATTGATCGACTTCACGCTGCCGGAAGTGATGCTGAAAAACCTGGCGTTCTGCCGTAAGGCTGGCAAGGCCATGGTCATCGGCACTACCGGGCTGGATGCGGCGCAAAAGCATCTGCTGGTCGAGGCTGGGAAAGATATTCCGATCGTGTTCGCGGCCAATTTCAGCGTTGGTGTGAATCTATCGCTGAAGCTGCTCGAGATGACGGCTCGTGTGTTGGGTGACGATGCCGACATCGAAATCATCGAGGCGCATCACCGGCACAAGATCGATGCTCCGTCGGGCACGGCGTTGCGCATGGGTGAAGTGATTGCCGATGCACTGGATCGTGATCTGCAGAAAGTTGCGGTCTATGGTCGTGAAGGCCACACCGGTGCCCGTGAGCGTGAAACCATCGGTTTCGCTACCGTGCGTGGTGGTGATGTGGTGGGTGATCACACTGTGCTGTTCGCCTGCGAAGGTGAGCGTCTGGAGATCACCCATAAGGCATCGAGCCGCATGACGTTCGCCAAGGGGGCGGTCCGTGCCGCGCTGTGGCTGGAGGGTCGCGAGCCGGGTCTGTACGACATGCAAGACGTACTCGACCTACGTTGATTTATTGCTGAACCCGGCGCAAACGCCCTGTTTGCGCTGGTTTTTCTCTGCTTGGCGACGTCCTGTCGCATTCTCCGGCCTTTAAGGCTCTTTAGCGGTGGACCCAAAAAGCCTTTTTCTGTAAGCTACAGCTTTAGTGTGTCCACTAAAAGCGCGCAGAATAATTCAGTGAAGAAGCGGGGTGACGTGTCCATACGTCACTCCGCTTTTTTACAACCTGCGATCGCCCTTTCATGCGTTATTTACGGGAGGTCTTCTTGACTAAGCCAGCCATACTTGCCCTTGCTGATGGCAGCATTTTTCGCGGCGAAGCCATTGGTGCCGACGGTCAAACCGTTGGTGAGGTGGTGTTCAACACCGCAATGACCGGCTATCAGGAAATCCTTACCGATCCTTCCTACGCCCAACAGATCGTTACCCTGACTTACCCGCACATCGGCAACACCGGCACCACGCCGGAAGACGCCGAGTCCGACCGCGTCTGGTCTGCTGGCCTGGTCATCCGTGACTTGCCACTGGTAGCGAGCAACTGGCGTAACACGATGTCCCTGTCCGACTACCTGAAAGCCAACAACGTTGTGGCTATCGCCGGTATCGACACCCGTCGCCTGACCCGCATCCTGCGTGAGAAAGGCGCACAGAACGGCTGCATCATGGCTGGCGACAACATCTCCGAAGAAGCCGCCATTGCCGCTGCGCAAGGCTTCCCGGGCCTGAAGGGCATGGATCTGGCGAAAGTCGTCAGCACCAAGAAGCAATACGAATGGCGCTCGACTGTCTGGGATCTGAAAACCGACAGCCACGCGACCATCGATGCTTCCGAGCTGCCATACCACGTGGTTGCCTACGACTACGGCGTCAAGGTCAACATCCTGCGCATGCTGGTCGAGCGCGGCTGCCGCGTCACCGTGGTGCCTGCGCAAACCCCTGCTGCTGATGTGCTGGCACTGAAGCCGGACGGTGTGTTCCTGTCCAACGGCCCTGGTGATCCGGAGCCATGCGACTACGCGATCAAGGCGATCAAGGAAGTCCTGGAAACCGAAGTTCCGGTGTTCGGCATCTGCCTCGGTCACCAACTGCTGGCCCTGGCCTCTGGCGCCAAAACCCTGAAAATGGGCCACGGCCACCACGGTGCCAACCACCCTGTTCAGGATCTGGACACTGGTGTCGTGATGATCACCAGCCAGAACCACGGTTTCGCGGTAGACGAAGCGACCCTGCCGGGCAACGTTCGCGCGATTCACAAGTCGCTGTTCGACGGCACCCTGCAAGGTATCGAGCGCACCGACAAGAGCGCGTTCAGCTTCCAGGGCCACCCTGAAGCGAGCCCGGGCCCGAACGATGTGGCGCCACTGTTCGACCGCTTCATCAACGAGATGGCCAAGCGACGCTAAGCGTTCGCCTTGAGACTGTAGAGAGAAGCCCCTCGAGGGCGGCCCCGACCCCGGCGGCCCCTTCGAGACTTCAGAAATCGATCAAGACGGCTTGCCGACTGACCTGCGGATTTGAGTGACAAACCCATGCCAAAACGTACAGACATTAAAAGCATCCTGATTCTCGGCGCTGGCCCGATCGTTATCGGCCAGGCCTGCGAATTCGACTACTCCGGCGCCCAGGCTTGTAAAGCCCTGCGCGAAGAGGGTTACCGCGTCATCCTGGTGAACTCCAACCCGGCCACCATCATGACCGACCCGGACATGGCCGACGCCACGTACATCGAGCCGATCAAGTGGCAGACGGTTGCCAAGATCATCGAGAAAGAGCGTCCGGATGCGGTGCTGCCAACCATGGGCGGCCAGACCGCGCTGAACTGCGCCCTGGACCTGGAGCGCGAAGGCATTCTGGAGAAGTTCGGCGTAGAAATGATCGGTGCCAACGCCGACACTATCGACAAGGCTGAAGACCGTTCGCGTTTCGACAAGGCGATGAAATCCATCGGCCTGGCGTGCCCGCGTTCCGGTATCGCCCACAGCATGGAAGAAGCCAACGCGGTTCTTGAAACCCTCGGCTTCCCATGCATCATCCGTCCGTCCTTCACCATGGGCGGCACCGGTGGCGGTATCGCCTACAACCGTGAAGAGTTCGAAGAAATCTGCGCGCGTGGTCTGGATCTCTCGCCGACCAAAGAGCTGCTGATCGACGAATCGCTGATCGGCTGGAAAGAATATGAAATGGAAGTTGTCCGCGATAAAAAGGACAACTGCATCATTGTCTGCTCGATCGAAAACTTCGACCCGATGGGCGTGCACACCGGCGACTCGATCACCGTGGCTCCGGCTCAGACCCTGACCGACAAGGAATATCAGATCCTGCGTAACGCCTCCCTGGCGGTACTGCGCGAGATCGGCGTCGAGACTGGCGGTTCCAACGTGCAGTTCGGTATCTGCCCGAACACTGGCCGTATGGTCGTGATCGAGATGAACCCGCGTGTATCGCGTTCCTCGGCGCTGGCCTCGAAAGCCACCGGTTTCCCGATCGCCAAAGTCGCCGCCAAACTGGCTGTGGGCTACACCCTCGACGAACTGTCGAACGACATCACCGGCGGCAAGACCCCGGCGTCTTTCGAGCCGTCGATCGACTACGTCGTCACCAAGCTGCCACGCTTCGCCTTCGAGAAGTTCGCCAAGGCTGACGCGCGCCTGACCACTCAGATGAAGTCGGTGGGTGAAGTCATGGCCATCGGCCGGACTTTCCAGGAGTCCCTGCAGAAAGCCCTGCGCGGTCTGGAAGTGGGCGTTTGCGGCCTGGACGAGAAGCTCGACCTGAGCAACCCGGAAAGCATGAGCATCCTCAAGCGCGAACTGACCGTGCCGGGCGCCGAGCGTATCTGGTACGTGGCTGACGCGTTCCGCGCCGGTCTGTCGGTCGAAGACATCTTCGGCATGAACATGATCGACCCGTGGTTCCTGGTACAGATCGAAGATCTGATCAAGGAAGAAGAGAAGGTCAAGACCCTCGGTCTGTCCGCTATCGACCGCGACCTGATGTTCAAGCTCAAGCGCAAAGGCTTCTCTGATCAGCGTCTGGCCAAGCTGCTGGGCGTCACCGAGAAAAACCTGCGCACGCATCGTCAAAAGCTGGAAGTGTTCCCGGTCTACAAGCGCGTTGACACCTGCGCCGCCGAGTTCGCCACCGACACCGCTTACCTCTACTCGACGTACGAGGAAGAGTGCGAAGCCGCGCCGTCGGGTCGCGACAAGATCATGATTCTGGGTGGTGGCCCGAACCGTATCGGTCAAGGTATCGAGTTCGACTATTGCTGCGTACATGCTGCCCTCGCACTGCGCGAAGACGGCTACGAGACCATCATGGTCAACTGCAACCCGGAAACCGTTTCCACCGACTACGACACCTCCGACCGTCTGTACTTCGAACCGGTCACCCTGGAAGACGTACTGGAAATTTGCCGCGTCGAGAAGCCGAAAGGCGTGATCGTCCAGTACGGCGGCCAGACTCCGCTGAAACTGGCTCGTGCCCTGGAAGCCGCTGGCGTGCCGATCATCGGCACCAGCCCTGATGCCATCGACCGTGCCGAAGACCGTGAGCGCTTCCAGCAAATGGTTGAGCGCCTGAACCTGCGTCAGCCGCCAAACGCCACCGTGCGCAGCGAAGACGAAGCTGTTCGTGCTGCCGCGAAAATCGGTTATCCGCTGGTGGTGCGTCCGTCCTACGTACTGGGCGGCCGTGCGATGGAGATCGTCTACAAGGAAGACGAACTCAAGCGTTACCTGCGTGACGCGGTGCAAGTGTCCAACGACAGCCCGGTGCTGCTCGACCACTTCCTCAACTGTGCCATCGAGATGGACGTTGATGCGGTCTGCGACGGCAAAGACGTGGTAATCGGTGCGATCATGCAGCACATCGAACAGGCTGGCGTTCACTCCGGTGACTCTGCTTGCTCGTTGCCGCCGTATTCGCTGCCAGCGCACATCCAGGACGAGATGCGCGAACAGGTCAAGAAAATGGCTCTGGAGCTGGGCGTTGTCGGCCTGATGAACGTGCAGTTGGCGCTGCAAGGCGAAGACATCTACGTCATCGAAGTCAACCCGCGCGCTTCCCGTACCGTGCCGTTCGTGTCCAAGTGCATCGGTGTTTCCCTGGCGATGATCGCGGCTCGCGTGATGGCCGGTAAAACTCTGAAGGAAATCGGCTTCACCAAAGAAATCATCCCGAACTTCTACAGCGTGAAAGAAGCGGTGTTTCCGTTCGCCAAATTCCCTGGCGTTGACCCGATCCTCGGTCCAGAGATGAAGTCGACCGGTGAAGTGATGGGTGTCGGTGACACCTTCGGTGAAGCCTTCGCCAAAGCCCAGATGGGTGCCAGCGAAGTGCTGCCGACCGGTGGTACTGCGTTCATCAGCGTGCGCGACGACGACAAGCCGCTGGTTGCAGGTGTAGCCCGTGATCTGATCAACTTGGGCTTCGAAGTGGTTGCCACTGCCGGTACTGCCAAGCTGATCGAAGCCGCAGGTCTGAAAGTGCGCCGTGTGAACAAGGTGACCGAGGGTCGTCCGCACGTGGTCGACATGATCAAAAATGACGAAGTCACCCTGATCATCAACACTACCGAAGGTCGTCAGTCGATCGCCGATTCCTACTCCATTCGTCGTAATGCCCTGCAGCACAAGATTTACTGCACCACCACCATTGCAGCGGGCGAAGCTATCTGTGAAGCGCTGAAGTTCGGTCCGGAAAAGACCGTGCGTCGCTTGCAGGATCTACACGCAGGATTGAAGGCATGAGCATAACCAAGTACCCAATGACTGTTCAGGGCGCTCGCGCCCTGGAAGAGGAACACACTCACCTTACCAAGGTCGTTCGTCCGAAGCTTAGCCAGGACATCGGAACGGCCCGCGAGTTGGGTGATTTGAAGGAAAACGCTGAATACCATGCCGCCCGCGAACAGCAGGGCATGGTCGAGGCGCGGATTCGTGACATCGAGGGCCGGATTCAGAACCAGGTCATCATCGACGTTACGACCATTCCTCACACCGGCAAAGTGATTTTCGGTACCACCGTCGAAATCGCCAACGTCGAGACAGACGAAAGCGTCACTTATCACATCGTGGGTGAGGATGAGGCTGACTTCAAACTCGGCAAGATTTCGGTCGGCTCGCCCTTGGCCCGTGCCTTGATCGGCAAGGAAGAAGGCGACGTGGTTGCCGTGAAAACGCCGGGTGGCGTTATCGAGTACGAGATTGTCGAAGTCCGTCACATCTGAAACCCGGCGCCCGCTGCATGCGGGCGCCATGCTTTGGCAGTTGACCCAGATGTTGTGGGTCGGCGGTCTATGGTTGATTCATCTCGGTTTGCAGCCGGCGTTGAGCAAGATTGGCTTGGCGCCGCTGCTGATTGATGAGGTCGCCAGTGCATTTGAAGTGCTGGTGGTTGGGTTTTCCGCCGCCTGCGTGATATTTCAGGCTTTGGTGCTGGTACAGGCCGAAGGCCTTGTCAGTCTATGGCGGGATTTTCGCGGGCAGGTGCTGTTGATGGCGTTGTACGCTTGTGCGATGTATGTCGCAGTGCGTGTCGGCTGGCCGGATGCGCAGCGCTGGCAGGTGTTCAGCTATCTGGTGCTGGGGTTTTCCGGGCTGGTGCTGGTGATGCAGCCGGTGCCGGGATGGAGTGGCAGGGTGCGCGAAGCACACCCTTGACCCTTGTCATCACTTGAAGCGATGAACGTTCGACAGCTGCTTGTTGGCGCTGAAGTTCCTGCGGTAAACCAGTGCCATCTTGCCGATGACCTGTACCAGATCCGCCTTGCCAACCTTGCACAGCTCTGCAATGTGCGCCAGGCGCGACTCGCGATCGAGGATGTTGAGCTTGATTTTGATCAGCTCGTGATCCGCCAACGCGCGTTCAAGTTCGGCTAACACACCTTCAGTCAAACCGTTATCAGCCACAGTCAGAACTGGTTTCAGGTGGTGGCCAATGGATTTGTACTGTTTCTTCTGCTCTGGAGTGAGCGGCATAATCTGACCCTTTCGTCTGGATTCTGTAAAATGGCGGCCATTTTACCCGAGGGTTCGTGGATCCGCCCAATTAATCACGACCCTAATCAACGAGGTGCCCAATGGCGCGTTCCAAGACAAGCCTTGGTTGGCTGAAAAGACATGTCAACGATCCCTATGTGAAGCAGGCGCAGAAGGATGGCTACCGCTCGCGTGCGAGTTACAAGCTTCTGGAAATCCAGGAAAAATATAAGCTGATCCGTCCGGGTATGAGCGTTGTCGACCTGGGTGCAGCCCCCGGCGGCTGGTCGCAGGTCACTAGCCGCCTGATCGGTGGTCAGGGCCGTCTGATCGCCTCGGACATCCTGGAAATGGACAGCATTCCCGACGTGACTTTCATCCAGGGTGACTTCACCGAAGACGAAGTGCTTACTCGGATCCTAGAGGCCGTAGGTAATTCGCAGGTGGACCTTGTGATTTCCGATATGGCCCCCAATATGAGTGGTACACCCGAAGTGGACATGCCCAAAGCCATGTTTCTTTGCGAGCTGGCGCTTGATTTGGCGGAGCGGATCCTCAAGCCGGGTGGTAATTTCGTGATCAAGATTTTTCAGGGCGAAGGGTTTGATGTTTACCTGAAGGACGCTCGCAAGAAATTCGACAAGATCCAGATGATCAAGCCGGATTCTTCCCGTGGCAGTTCCCGCGAGCAATACATGCTGGCTTGGGGCTACCGCGGTCGCAGTGAATAAAACGAGGTTTTTGTGCGGGGTGATAGGTTTTTCGTATTTCGCCTCGCGTGCATAAGCGAATATTGTGTAGAAAGTGTTTCACAAAGGGTTACAGACGGCGCCTGCCAGAGTTGTAGGTAATGTAGTAAGTTAGGCCGGTGAATATCATGCGAAGCGCGCGCCAGTAGCGGAGCTTGCTTCAGAGGGTAGTTAATTGAACGATATGGCAAAGAATCTGATCCTGTGGTTGATCATCGCGGCTGTCCTGGTGACGGTGATGAACAACTTCTCCAGCCCTAACGAGCCGCAGACCCTCAACTATTCCGACTTCATCCAGCAGGTCAAGGATGGCAAGGTCGAGCGCGTAGCGGTTGATGGCTATGTGATTACCGGCAAGCGCAATGACGGCGATAGCTTCAAGACCATTCGTCCGGCGATTCAGGACAATGGCCTGATCGGCGACCTGGTCGACAACCACGTTGTGGTCGAAGGCAAGCAGCCTGAGCAGCAAAGCATCTGGACCCAGCTCCTGGTGGCCAGCTTCCCGATCCTGGTGATCATCGCGGTGTTCATGTTCTTCATGCGCCAGATGCAGGGCGGTGCCGGTGGCAAGGGCGGGCCGATGAGCTTCGGCAAGAGCAAGGCGCGTCTGCTTTCTGAAGATCAGGTGAAAACCACTCTGGCTGACGTTGCCGGTTGCGATGAAGCCAAGGAAGAAGTTGGCGAACTGGTCGAGTTCCTCCGTGATCCGGGCAAGTTCCAGCGTCTGGGCGGCCGGATTCCTCGCGGTGTGCTGATGGTCGGTCCTCCGGGTACCGGTAAAACCTTGCTGGCCAAGGCGATTGCCGGCGAAGCCAAGGTGCCGTTCTTCACTATTTCCGGTTCCGATTTTGTCGAGATGTTCGTGGGCGTCGGCGCTAGCCGTGTTCGTGACATGTTCGAGCAGGCCAAGAAGCACGCGCCGTGCATCATCTTCATCGACGAAATCGATGCCGTCGGTCGTCACCGTGGCGCCGGCATGGGGGGTGGTCACGACGAGCGTGAGCAGACTCTTAACCAGTTGCTGGTTGAGATGGATGGCTTCGAAATGAATGACGGCATCATCGTGATTGCCGCGACCAACCGTCCTGACGTACTTGACCCTGCGCTGCTGCGTCCGGGCCGTTTCGACCGTCAGGTCGTGGTCGGCCTGCCGGACATCCGTGGTCGTGAACAGATTCTCAAGGTTCACATGCGTAAAGTGCCAATGGGTGACGACGTTGCTCCGGCCGTCATCGCTCGCGGTACTCCGGGTTTCTCTGGTGCTGATCTGGCCAACCTGGTCAACGAGGCGTCGCTGTTTGCGGCTCGTGCGGGCAAGCGTATTGTCGAGATGAAAGAATTCGAACTGGCCAAGGACAAGATCATGATGGGCGCCGAGCGCAAATCGATGGTCATGTCCGAGAAAGAGAAGCAGAACACCGCTTACCACGAAGCTGGCCACGCTATTGTTGGCCGCGTCGTGCCTGAGCATGATCCGGTTTACAAGGTCTCGATCATTCCGCGCGGTCGTGCGCTGGGTGTGACCATGTTCCTGCCGGAAGAAGATCGTTACAGCCTGTCCAAGCGTGCGCTGATCAGCCAGATCTGCTCGCTGTACGGCGGCCGTATTGCTGAAGAAATGACCCTTGGTTTTGACGGTGTGACCACTGGTGCTTCCAACGACATCATGCGTGCCAGCCAGATCGCGCGGAACATGGTGACCAAATGGGGTCTGTCGGAAAAACTCGGTCCACTGATGTATGCCGAAGAAGAGGGTGAAGTATTCCTCGGTCGCGGCGGTGGTGGTCAGGCTGCTAGCTTCTCCGGTGAGACTGCCAAACTGATCGACTCCGAAGTACGCAGCATCATTGATCAGTGCTACGGCACTGCCAAGCAGATCCTCACGGACAACCGTGACAAGCTCGATGCCATGGCTGATGCTCTGATGAAGTACGAAACAATCGATGCTGAACAGATCGACGACATCATGGCTGGCCGTACCCCGCGTGAGCCTCGCGACTGGTCGGGTGGCACCGGTACGCCGCCGCCTCCGGTTGTTCAGGATGAGCGTCCGGAAACACCAATTGGCGGTCCGGCTGCTGACGTTTAAGGTTTGAAATGACTTCTGTACAGTCCCTGACACGGTTGCCTTGCGGCAACCGGGTTCTTGATTTGGCCCGGACGCATGTCATGGGTATTCTTAATGTCACTCCCGATTCCTTCTCCGATGGCGGCCGATACGCTCAGATCGACGCGGCCTTGCGCCATGCTGAAGGCATGGTTGCGGCTGGCGCGACGCTGATTGATGTTGGTGGCGAATCCACTCGCCCTGGCGCTCGCGCGGTATCACCGCTGGAAGAGCTGGAGCGCGTGGCGCCTATTGTGGAGCTGATCAATCGCGAGCTCGACGTGATCATCTCGGTCGATACCTCAACTCCCGCCGTGATGCGCGAAACAGCGCGACTGGGTGCCGGGTTGATCAACGATGTGCGATCGCTGCGACGAGACGGCGCCCTGGATGCGGCGGCGGCCACAGGATTGCCCGTCTGCCTCATGCATATGCTCGGTGAGCCCGGTGATATGCAGGACGATCCGCAGTATCAGGATGTCACTCGGGAGGTAGGCGAGTTTCTCGCCGAGCGCATGGCTCAATGTGCGCTGGCGGGTATTCCGTCCGAGCGAATCATTCTTGATCCTGGATTCGGCTTCGCCAAAACCTTGCAGCACAATCTAAGCTTGTTCAAGCATATGGAAGCCCTGCATGCGTTGGGTCGACCGTTATTGGTTGGTGTTTCACGCAAGAGCATGATCGGGCATGCGTTGAATCGTCCAGTGGGCGAGCGCCTGCATGGTGGGCTGGCACTGGCTGCATTGGCGTCGGTCAAAGGGGCGCGTATATTGCGCGTCCATGATGTGGCAGAAACGGTAGATGTGGTGCGGATGATCGCGGCCGTCGATTCAGCCGAATAAGAAAGATGGAGCGCTTATGAGCAAGAAATACTTTGGTACTGACGGCATTCGTGGTCGAGTCGGTGTATATCCTATTACTCCTGACTTCATGCTCAAGCTCGGCTGGGCTGCCGGCATGGCGTTCCGCAAGATGGGCGCCTGCAAGGTGCTGGTCGGTAAGGACACACGAATTTCCGGCTACATGTTCGAGTCGGCGCTTGAGGCTGGGCTGACGTCTGCAGGTGCGGATGTGATGCTGCTTGGCCCGATGCCGACGCCGGCCATTGCGTACCTGTCGCGCACTTTTCAGGCTGAGGCAGGCATCGTGATCAGTGCTTCGCACAATCCGCATGATGATAACGGCATCAAGTTTTTCTCCGGTAAGGGGACCAAGCTGCCGGATGAGCTGGAGTTGATGATCGAAGAGCTGCTCGACACGCCTATGACCGTGGTCGAGTCGAGCAAGATCGGCAAGGTGTCGCGAATCAACGATGCCTCTGGTCGTTACATCGAGTTCTGCAAGAGCAGTGTGCCTACAGGCGCCAGTTTTGCCGGGCTCAAGATCGTCATCGACTGTGCCCATGGTGCGACCTATAAGGTTGCCCCAAGCGTTTTTCGCGAGTTGGGTGCACAAGTCGTCGTGTTATCGGCCCAGCCTAATGGTTTGAATATCAACGACAACTGCGGCTCTACCCATATGGGTCAGCTCCAGGCAGCGGTTCTGGCGGAACACGCTGATCTGGGTATCGCTTTTGATGGTGACGGTGATCGGGTGCTGATGGTCGATCACACTGGCGCCATCGTTGATGGTGACGATTTGCTATTCATCATTGCCCGTGACCTGCATGAGCGTGGAAAATTGCAGGGAGGCGTAGTTGGCACCCTGATGAGTAACCTCGGTCTGGAGTTGGCGCTCGCAGAGCTTTCGATTCCATTTATTCGTGCCAATGTCGGCGATCGCTACGTGATCGCCGAATTGCTGGAGCGGAATTGGCTGGTCGGTGGTGAGAACTCAGGGCATATCGTTTGCTTCAATCACACGACCACTGGCGATGCGATCATTGCTGCGTTGCAAGTGCTGATGGCGCTCAAGGCGCGTAACGAAGGCCTCGCACAAGCCCGACAAGCCTTGCGCAAGTGCCCTCAGGTGCTGATCAATGTGCGTTTCGGTGGTGGCGAAAACCCGCTGGAGCATCCGGCAGTCAAGGAAGCCGGCGCGCGCGTGACCCAAGCAATGGCAGGGCGTGGACGCGTACTTTTGCGTAAGTCCGGTACAGAGCCTCTGGTGCGTGTAATGGTCGAAGGCGAGGACGAAGCGCAGGTTCGCGGTTATGCTGAAGAACTGGCAAAACTGGTAACTGAAGTTTCTGCCTGATTCGGCTTGCAAGCCATGATTGTGTTGGGTAACATCTGCGCCCACTTTGACCGACGAGGTACAGCATGCGTCGCCCTATGGTAGCTGGTAACTGGAAGATGCACGGTACCCGCGCCAGCGTCGCTGAGCTGATCAACGGCCTTCGTCATCTGGCCTTGCCAAGCGGTGTTGATGTCGCGGTATTCCCGCCTTGCTTGCATATCAATCAAGTGATTGATGGTTTGAAAGGCAAATCGATTTCGGTCGGTGCGCAGAATTCTGCGGTGGAATCCATGCAAGGTGCATTGACCGGTGAAATTGCGCCGAGTCAGTTGGTGGATGCAGGTTGTTCCCTAGTGCTTGTCGGGCACTCTGAACGCCGCCAGATAATGGGTGAGCGAGACGGAGTGCTGAATCGCAAGTTCGCAGCGGCACAGGCATGTGGCTTGATTCCGGTGTTGTGCGTGGGGGAGACCCTCGAGCAGCGCGAAGCCGGTAAAACTCTTGAGGTTGTCGGGCGTCAGCTGGGCAGCATCATCGAGGAGCTGGGTGTTGGTGCTTTTGCCAAGGCAGTCATTGCTTACGAGCCAGTCTGGGCCATTGGCACCGGGCTGACTGCAACGCCGCAGCAGGCGCAGGATGTGCATAAAGCCATTCGCGAGCAGTTGGCGGCAGAAAATTCTGAAATCGCACGAGGTGTGCGGCTTCTATACGGCGGCAGCGTGAAGGCGGCCAATGCGGTCGAACTGTTCGGCATGCCGGATATCGATGGGGGGCTCATTGGTGGAGCTTCCCTGAATGCAGATGAGTTCGGTGCGATTTGTCGCGCCGCGGGAAACTGAAAAAATGCTGGAAACAGTCGTAGTCGTTTTTCATCTGCTGGGTGCATTGGGCGTAGTTGCTCTGGTTTTGCTGCAGCAGGGTAAGGGTGCGGACGCTGGCGCGTCTTTCGGAGCAGGTGCTTCAAATACTGTGTTCGGAAGCCAAGGTTCCTCTACCTTTCTTAGTAAGTTTACTGCTATACTTGCCGCCGGTTTCTTCATAACCAGCTTGGGGTTAGGTTACTTTGCTAAAGAGAAGGCTCATGAGCTGACTCAAGCAGGATTACCAGATCCAGCAGTGTTGGAAGTACCTAAGCAACAACAACCGGCTTCTGATGATGTCCCGGTGCTTCAAGAGCAAAAGTCGGCTACTCCAGCGACTGACGTACCTCCAGCTCAAGAGCAGAAGTAAGAAGGGTTTCAAACGTAGTTTTGCCGAGGTGGTGGAATTGGTAGACACGCAACCTTGAGGTGGTTGTGCCCATAGGGTGTAGGGGTTCGAGTCCCCTTCTCGGTACCAATTAGTCAGGAGAGCCCGCTGTTGCGGGCTTTCTTGCAGGTGGAAGGTTACATTGACCCTATAAGGGATCGGTCGTATACTTCTGCCCCAGCTTTGTCGCGGGGTGGAGCAGTCTGGTAGCTCGTCGGGCTCATAACCCGAAGGTCGTCGGTTCAAATCCGGCCCCCGCAACCAGTTTAAGGAGCCCCTTTTAAGGGGCTTTTTGTTAGCTGGACACTTTCAACGCCGCTGTTCGACGGCGTTTCAAGGATGGGCGTTAAGCCCATTTTTTTATTTTGCATAGCATGCACATATCATGCACTAGGGGGTTCAGGTGTCGAGCAAGCTAGAAGAGTTGCAGGCCTTGCTGGCCCCGGTGGTCGTGGCCCTAGGCTATGAATGCTGGGGTATCGAGTTCTCGGCTCAAGGTCGTCACTCGATGTTGCGCGTTTATATTGATAAAGAGGGCGGTGTGCTGGTGGACGATTGCGCCATTGTCAGCCGTCAGATCAGCGGTGTACTGGATGTTGAAGATCCGATCTCCGTTGAATACACCCTCGAAGTTTCCTCGCCTGGCATGGAGCGCCCACTGTTCACTCTTGAGCAGTTTGCAAAATTTGCCGGTGAACAAGTGAAGATCAAGCTGCGCTCGCCTTTTGAAGGTCGACGCAACTTTCAGGGCCTTCTGCGCGGTGTAGAAGAACAGGACGTCGTGGTGCAGGTAGAAGACCATGAGTTCCTGTTGCCGATCGATATGATCGACAAGGCCAACATTATTCCCAGTTTTGACTGAGACGCGGATCCCGCGGATCCAATGGCTTGCGAAAGGCGAGGCGTACGATGAGCAAAGAAGTACTGCTGGTTGTTGAGTCGGTATCCAATGAAAAGGGCGTACCGGCAAGCGTAATTTTTGAAGCGCTGGAGCTGGCTCTGGCCACTGCTACCAAAAAGCGTTTTGAAGACGAAGTTGACCTGCGTGTGGAAATTAACCGCCACACCGGTTCTTACGAAACTTTCCGTCGCTGGACGGTTGTCGAAGAGAATGATCTCGACGATCCGGCTATCGAAACCTGGCCGAGCAAGGTTGCCGAAACGCATCCAGGCGCCCAGGTTGGCGACGTCGTCGAAGAAAAGATCGAATCCATCGAGTTCGGCCGCATTGCTGCACAGACTGCCAAGCAAGTCATTGTGCAGAAAGTGCGTGAAGCCGAGCGCGCTCAAGTGGTCGACGCCTATCGCGAGCGCCTGGGGGAAATCATCTCCGGCACCGTGAAAAAAGTCACCCGCGATAACGTGATCGTCGATCTGGGCAACAACGCTGAAGCGTTGCTGGCCCGTGAAGACATCATCTCTCGCGAAACCTTCCGTGTCGGCGTACGTCTGCGTGCGCTGCTCAAGGAAATCCGCACCGAGAACCGCGGCCCGCAGCTGATCCTGTCGCGTACCGCGCCGGAAATGCTTATCGAGTTGTTCCGCATCGAAGTGCCGGAAATTGCTGAAGGGCTGATCGAAGTAATGGCAGCGTCCCGTGATCCGGGTTCGCGCGCCAAGATCGCCGTTCGCTCGAAAGACAAACGCATCGACCCGCAGGGCGCTTGCATCGGTATGCGCGGTTCGCGCGTCCAGGCAGTGTCCGGTGAGTTGGGCGGCGAGCGTGTTGATATCGTCCTGTGGGACGACAACCCGGCTCAGTTCGTGATCAACGCCATGTCCCCGGCTGAGGTTGCGGCAATTATCGTTGACGAAGATGCCCACGCCATGGATATCGCCGTTGGCGCAGACAATCTGGCTCAGGCCATCGGTCGTGGTGGTCAGAACGTGCGTCTGGCGAGCCAGTTGACTGGCTGGACCCTGAACGTGATGACCGAATCGGACATCCAGGCTAAGCAGCAAGCAGAAACCGGCGACATCCTGCGCAACTTCATCGACGAGCTGGAAGTCGACGAAGACCTGGCACAGGTGCTGGTAGATGAAGGCTTCACCAGCCTGGAAGAGATTGCCTACGTACCGTTGGAAGAAATGCTCAACATCGACGGCTTTGACGAAGACACCGTCAACGAGCTTCGCGCTCGTGCCAAGGATCGTTTGTTGACCAAAGCCATCGCTACTGAGGAAAAGCTGGCAGACGCCCATCCGGCCGAAGACCTGCTCTCGCTTGAGGGTATGGACAAGGATTTGGCGATGGAACTGGCGGTGCGCGGCGTAATTACCCGCGAAGACCTGGCCGAGCAGTCTATTGACGACCTGCTCGACATCGACGGCATTGACGATGATCGTGCCGGCAAGTTGATCATGGCCGCCCGAGCCCATTGGTTCGAGTAATTAGGCGCGGCCTGAGGAGAGAAGTGCATGACGCAAGTCACGGTGAAACAACTGGCCGATGAGGTCAAAACACCGGTAGAGCGCCTGTTGCAGCAGATGCGTGAGGCAGGTCTGCCGCACACCGCCGCCGAAGAAAATGTGACTGACAGTGAGAAGCAATCCCTGCTGACTCACTTGAAGAGCAGCCACAAGGCGAAAGTGGAAGAACCACGCAAGATCACGCTGCAGCGTAAAACCACCAGCACCCTGCGTGTTGCTGGCAGCAAGAGCATCAGCGTTGAAGTTCGCAAGAAGAAAGTTTTCGTACAGCGTAGCCCGGAAGAAATCGAAGCCGAGCGCAAACGTGAACTGGATGAGCGTCGCGCAGTAGAAAATGCTGCCCGTCAGAAGGCTGAAGAAGAAGCCAAGCAACGCGCCGAAGAAGAAGCGCGTCGCCAGCCTGCTGCTGCGCAAACCGCTATCAGCGCCGCCGTTTCGGCGCCGGCTACAGCTGCCGAACCAGTACGCGAAAGCGCACCGGTGGCCGCCGCTCCGGCACCGTCTGCTGACGTTCGTAACAAGCAGAACGAACAGCGCCGTCCGGACAAACCACGTGCCGACGACAACAATCGTCGCAGTGGCGGTGGTGATGGCGAGCGTAAAAACGCTCCGCATCGCGCATCGGTCAAAGAGAAAGCACCAGCACCACGTGTCGCGCCACGCACTACCGACGAAGAAAGCGATGGCTTCCGTCGTGGTGGTCGCGGCAAGGCCAAGCTGAAGAAGCGCAACGCTCACGGTTTCCAGAGCCCAACCGGCCCTGTCGTGCGTGATGTGCAGATCGGCGAGACCATCACCGTTGGCGATCTCGCCAATCAGATGTCGGTCAAGGCTGCGGAAATCATCAAGTTCATGTTCAAACTGGGTACTCCAGCGACCATCAACCAGGTGCTTGATCAGGAAACTGCTCAACTGGTAGCCGAAGAACTGGGCCACAAAGTGACCCTGGTCAGCGACACCGCTCTGGAAGATTCCCTGGCCGAGTCCCTGAAGTTTGAAGGTGAGTCGTTCTCCCGTGCTCCAGTCGTGACCGTAATGGGCCACGTTGACCACGGTAAGACCTCGCTGCTCGACTACATCCGTCGTGCCAAGGTAGCTGCTGGCGAAGCCGGTGGTATCACCCAGCACATCGGTGCATACCACGTTGAAACCGAACGCGGCATGGTCACCTTCCTCGACACCCCGGGTCACGCCGCGTTTACCGCAATGCGTGCCCGTGGTGCCAAGGCGACCGACATCGTGATTCTGGTCGTTGCAGCCGATGACGGCGTAATGCCGCAGACCATTGAAGCTGTTCAGCACGCGGTAGCGGCTGGCGTTCCACTGGTGGTTGCAGTCAACAAGATCGACAAGCCGGGCGCTGATCTCGATCGCATCCGTAGCGAACTGTCGGTTCACGGCGTGACGTCGGAAGAGTGGGGCGGTGATACGCCGTTCGTACCGGTTTCGGCGAAAGTCGGTACTGGCGTGGACGAACTGCTCGAAGCTGTTCTGCTGCAAGCCGAAGTTCTCGAACTGAAAGCGACCCCTTCGGCTCCTGGCCGTGGTGTTGTGGTTGAATCGCGTCTCGACAAAGGTCGTGGCCCGGTTGCAACCGTTCTGGTTCAAGACGGTACCCTGCGCCAAGGCGACATGGTGCTGGTCGGTTCGAACTATGGCCGCGTTCGCGCCATGCTCGACGAGAACGGCAAGCCAATCAAGGAAGCCGGTCCTTCCATCCCTGTCGAGATCCTCGGCCTGGACGGTACCCCGGACGCTGGCGACGAGATGAGCGTAGTTGCAGACGAGAAGAAAGCCCGTGAAGTGGCTCTGTTCCGTCAAGGCAAGTTCCGCGAAGTCAAACTGGCTCGCGCTCACGCCGGCAAGCTGGAAAACATCTTCGAAAACATGGGTCAGGCAGAGAAGAAGACGCTCAACATCGTCCTCAAATCCGACGTCCGTGGTTCGCTGGAAGCTTTGCAGGGCGCTCTGAATGGCCTGGGCAACGACGAAGTGCAAGTGCGCGTAGTCGGTGGCGGTGTCGGTGGTATCACCGAATCCGACGCCAACCTGGCACTGGCTTCCAACGCTGTACTGTTCGGCTTCAACGTGCGTGCCGATGCTGGCGCACGGAAGATCGTCGAGCAGGAAGGTCTGGATATGCGTTACTACAACGTGATCTACGACATCATCGAAGACGTCAAGAAAGCCCTGACCGGTATGCTCGGCAGCGATGTTCGCGAGAACATCCTGGGTATTGCCGAAGTGCGTGACGTGTTCCGTTCGCCGAAGTTTGGCGCGATCGCAGGCTGCATGGTGATCGAAGGTGTTGTGCACCGTAACCGTCCGATCCGCGTACTGCGTGAAGACATCGTTATCTTCGAAGGCGAGCTGGAATCCCTGCGCCGCTTCAAGGATGACGCTTCCGAAGTACGTGCCGGCATGGAATGCGGTATCGGCGTTAAGAGCTACAACGACGTCAAAGTCGGTGACAAGATCGAAGTCTTCGAGAAGGTTCAGGTTGCTCGCAGCCTCTAACTCGCGCACTTCAGGAGCCGTGATGGTTGGCCGCACTGTAATGTGCGGCGCATCACCCGGACTCTAAACGCAACGCCCGGTCTGGCTTTTGTCAGGCCGGGCGTTTGCCGCTTTCAGACCTTGCGGGTTTCACCGTGAGGCAGTAACAGGTAACAAATCATGGCAAAAGAATACAGCCGTACCCAACGTATCGGCGATCAGATGCAGCGTGAGCTGGCCCAGCTGATCCGTCGTGAAGTCAAAGATCCGCGCGTCGGTCTGGTCACCATTACCGCAGTGGAAGTTTCCCGTGACGTGGGTCACGCGAAGATTTTCATCACCGTGATGGGGCAGGACAACGCCGAAGACATCGCGCAAAGCATCAAGGTGCTGAATGCCGCCGCAGGTTTCCTGCGTATGCAACTGGCCCGCGAAATGAAGCTGCGCAGCGTGCCGCAATTGCATTTCCACTACGACGAATCCGTCGTCCGTGGCGCGCACCTGTCGGCCCTGATCGAGCGCGCCGTGGCTGAAGACAATCAGCACCCGGCAGTTGCTGAACCTGAAGACACCAAGGAGTAACTCGGTGGCTCAGGTCAAACGTATCCGTCGTAACGTCAGCGGTATCATCCTGCTCGACAAGCCGCTGGGGTTCACCTCCAACGCCGCGTTGCAGAAGGTTCGCTGGCTGCTCAACGCCGAGAAGGCCGGGCACACTGGCAGTCTTGATCCGCTGGCCACCGGCGTATTGCCGCTGTGCTTTGGTGAGGCAACCAAGTTCTCGCAGTATCTGCTCGATTCCGACAAGGCTTATGAAACCCTGGCGCAACTGGGCAAGACCACCACCACGGCGGATGCCGAGGGTGAGGTTTTGCAGGAGCGCCCGGTGACCGTTGGTCGCGCCGATGTTGAGGCTGCCTTGCCGAAATTTCGCGGTCAAATCAGTCAGATACCGCCGATGTACTCGGCGCTCAAGCGTGATGGCCAGCCGCTGTACAAGCTGGCCCGTGCAGGCGAAGTAGTGGAGCGCGAACCGCGTTCTGTTACTATTGCGCGCTTGGAATTACTGGCCTTCGAAGGCGATACTGCGCGTCTCGCGGTGGACTGCAGCAAAGGCACCTATATCCGCACCCTGGTGGAGGATATCGGTGAGCAACTCGGTTGTGGTGCGTACGTCGCAGAATTGCGCCGTACCCAGGCCGGGCCTTTCACCCTGGCGCAGACTGTCACCCTCGAAGAGCTCGAAGCGGTACATGCCGAAGGCGGCAACGAAGCGGTCGACCGCTTCCTGATGCCACCGGACAGCGGCCTGCAGGATTGGCCGCTGCTGCACTTTTCGGAAGCGAGCGCGTTCTACTGGCTCAACGGCCAGCCGGTACGTGCCCCGGATGCTCCGAAGTTCGGCATGGTGCGGGTACAGGATCACAATGGTCGCTTCATCGGTATCGGTGAAGTGAGCGAAGACGGGCGTATCGCGCCACGTCGTTTGATTCGGTCGGAATGACCGAAACCAGTCTGTGTAACAGCAGGCTGGCGAGTGTGGCTGTTAACAGGCACGGTCACGACTCATTTATAGATACAGGGATTTGTCCCTGGCCTGTTGAAGCTGTTTCTTTGAAACAGTTTCCTGATAAAAGGATTGCCTCATGGCTCTCGACGTTCAAGAAAAAGCTCAAATCGTTGCTGACTACCAGCAAGCTGTTGGTGACACCGGTTCGCCAGAAGTGCAAGTTGCACTGCTGACCCACAACATCAACAAGCTGCAAGGTCACTTCAAGGCCAACGGTAAAGATCACCACTCCCGTCGTGGTCTGATCCGCATGGTAAACCAGCGTCGCAAGCTGCTGGACTACCTGAAAGGCAAGGATCTGGGTCGTTATCAGACTCTGATCGGTCGCCTGGGTCTGCGTCGCTAATAAGCGATTGCGCTATGAGGTTGGTTGTCTGTCAGACGCCGGCGGTTTCCGCCGACGTCCGGCAGGCTCCCAGCCTCAAGTTTTATCTGGATACACGTTTTACCCTGGACAGGCGTTGGGCCGATTCCCGACATTGCCCAAGAATTTCGCAAGAAACCAGTTCCCCCAAGAGCCACAAAGAAGGTAGGACACCGTGAACCCGGTAATCAAAAAATTCCAGTTCGGTCAGTCGACCGTTACCCTCGAGACTGGCCGTATCGCCCGTCAGGCCTCCGGCGCAGTATTGGTCACCGTTGACGACGACGTCAGCGTATTGGTGACCGTTGTTGGTGCCAAGCAAGCCGATCCGGGCAAGGGCTTCTTCCCTCTGTCCGTTCACTACCAGGAAAAGACTTACGCTGCCGGTAAGATCCCTGGCGGTTTCTTCAAGCGTGAAGGCCGTCCTTCCGAGAAAGAAACCCTGACTTCCCGACTGATCGACCGTCCGATCCGTCCGCTGTTCCCTGAAGGTTTCATGAACGAAGTGCAGGTTGTCTGCACCGTCGTTTCCACCAGCAAGAAGACCGATCCGGACATCGCTGCGATGATCGGTACCTCGGCTGCCCTGGCTATCTCGGGCATCCCGTTCGACGGCCCGATCGGCGCCGCGCGTGTGGCTTTCCACGAAAGCACCGGCTACCTGCTGAACCCGACTTACGAGCAGCAAGCTGCTTCGAGCCTGGACATGGTTGTTGCCGGTACTTCCGACGCCGTGCTGATGGTTGAATCGGAAGCCAAAGAGCTGACCGAAGACCAGATGCTGGGCGCAGTACTGTTTGCTCACGACGAATTCCAGGTGGTGATCAACGCCGTCAAAGAACTGGCCGCTGAAGCTGCCAAGCCAACCTGGAACTGGGCTCCACAGCCTGAAGCCACCGAGCTGCTGGGCGCTATCCGTGCCGAGTTCGGCGACGCGATCTCCCAGGCTTACACCATCACCATCAAGGCCGACCGTTACGCTCGCCTGGGTGAGTTGAAGGATCAAGTGGTTGCCAAGCTGTCCGGCGAAGAAGGCCAGCCGACTTCCGCTGAAGTCAAAGCTGCTTTCGGCGAAATCGAATACCGCACCGTTCGCGAAAACATCGTAAACGGCAAGCCACGTATCGACGGCCGCGACACCAAAACCGTACGTCCGCTGAACATCGAAGTCGGCGTTCTGCCGAAGACCCACGGTTCGGCGCTGTTCACCCGTGGCGAAACCCAGGCCCTGGTAGTCGCGACGCTGGGCACCGCCCGTGACGCACAGCTGCTGGACACCCTGGAAGGCGAGAAAAAAGACCCGTTCATGCTGCACTACAACTTCCCTCCGTTCTCGGTAGGCGAGTGTGGTCGCATGGGTGGTGCTGGTCGTCGTGAAATCGGTCACGGCCGTCTGGCCCGTCGCTCGGTTTCGGCAATGCTGCCTGCCGCTGACGTGTTCCCGTACACCATCCGTGTGGTTTCGGAAATCACCGAATCCAACGGTTCGAGCTCGATGGCTTCCGTTTGCGGCGCTTCCCTGGCCCTGATGGACGCTGGTGTGCCGATGAAGGCGCCGGTTGCCGGTATCGCCATGGGTCTGGTTAAGGAAGGCGAGAAATTCGCAGTCCTGACCGACATCCTCGGTGACGAAGACCACCTGGGCGACATGGACTTCAAAGTAGCCGGTACTGCCAAAGGCGTTACCGCACTGCAGATGGACATCAAGATCAAGGGCATCACCGAAGAGATCATGGAAATCGCTCTGGGCCAAGCCCTGGAAGCGCGCCTGAACATCCTCGGTCAGATGAACCTGATCATCGGCCAGTCGCGTACCGAACTGTCGGCCAACGCTCCGACCATGATCGCGATGAAGATCGACACCGACAAAATCCGTGACGTTATCGGTAAAGGTGGCGCGACCATCCGTGCGATCTGCGAAGAAACCAAGGCTTCGATCGACATCGAAGACGACGGTTCGATCAAGATCTTCGGCGAAACCAAGGAAGCTGCAGAAGCTGCTCGTCAGCGCGTTCTGGGTATCACCGCTGAAGCCGAGATCGGCAAGATCTACGTTGGTAAGGTTGAGCGCATCGTCGACTTCGGCGCATTCGTCAACATCCTGCCGGGCAAGGACGGTCTGGTTCACATCTCGATGCTGAGCGACGCTCGCGTTGAGAAAGTGACCGACATCCTGAAAGAAGGCCAGGAAGTGGAAGTGCTGGTACTGGACGTGGACAACCGCGGCCGTATCAAGCTGTCCATCAAAGACGTGGCAGCGGCCAAGGCTTCGGGCGTTTAATCAGCCCAAAGCGTTAGCGCAATAAAAATGCCCCTCCGTGAAAACGGCGGGGCATTTTTTTGTCTGGCATAAGATCAAAAGATCTCAGCCTGCGGCAGCTCCTACACAAACGGTGTGATAACCAGATCGTGCAGGCGCTACAGCAGGCTGCGATCTTTGCTTTTGTGAAAACCGGTGCTAGGTTTAGCCCACTGCCCGTGTAGCTCAGCCGGTAGAGCAGCGCACTCGTAACGCGAAGGTCGCAGGTTCGATTCCTGTCTCGGGCACCAGTAAAATAAGGGCTTCACGGCTACTGATCAGTTGTTAAGAATGCTTGTGACAGCAGGGTGACAGCATTCCGCTCGATAACGTGGTGCGGAAAGGGCGGATTCGCAATAAGCCGACTCCGATCAAGCAAGGACGAAGTAGGAGCCAGGTCATGGCGAGTTACCCGCAGCGAGTCTGGGAAAACATCATTCCGCTGTCTGTAGGCAAGACGCTGCCAGAGGCCTTCGAGGAGTGGTCTTTTAAGGACGTGGTGAGGGATCACGAGCACCCGACTGAGACGTGTGAGCTTTGTGATCAGGAGTCGCTACGCTATCAGTTTGAGATTCGAAACGCGCTCACAGGCCACGCGCTTTGGGTGGGTTCTCAGTGCATCCTCAGATTCGGTGTTTCGGTATTTGAAGCGGGCCGAAAACTCTCCGCAAAGGACACACAGAAAAAGCTGGATCGATTGACGCAGAAGATGCGCGACGATGCTTGCTTGCGATCGCTGCAGAAGCTCGCCGACGCAGAGGGCGGCTCAATACTCGCTAACGCACTTCGCTACTATCAAGGCCATGGGTACCTTTCTCCGAAATTCGCCTTCGTGGTTCTGTGGAGGCTGAAGGAGAACGACGTCGACCATAGCCCTTCTTTTTTCAAGGTTGCCCTTCGGCGTGATCAGCATAAAAAGGACCTGCGGGAGATGAAGCTATCGAGCGTTCATATGATCTGGCCGGCGCTGTCTTCTTCTCAACGCGAACTGGCAATAAGGCTTGGGCATCGCCCGCCGCCACCGCCCTTACCGTCACCGCCATCGTTTCCAAATCTTCCACCCTTACCGCTTTCTAAAGGGTTACTGTGGTCCCGGTCCCTGATCTTCAGAACCGTCGTTGAGCATGAGGCGTTTCGAGCCGCGGCGCGCACTCCAAGACCTGCCGCCAGTAACTCCTTCACGCGCTTGTGCAGATCCTCATCTATCGGCCGACCCTGGTACTTGCCGACGGCCCTAGCCTTTGCGATCCCCTGCGCCTGGCGTTCGCGGCGCTGCTCGTAATCCTTGCGTGCGATCGCGGCCATCATTTCCACCAGCATGGAATTGATCGCGCCCAGCATCCGGCCGGTGGACTCGTCTCCCTTTGTGTCCTGCATTCCTTGATAGCTCGTCGGCAGGTTGAGCGCAACGATGCGCAGGCCTTTGGAGTCGATCGCCGACTTCGGCTTCTGCCAGTCTTCCACGGGAAGGCGCGAGAGGCGGTCTATCGACTCCACCAGCAAGACGTCATTGAGCAGGCGCAGCAGCTCAGGCCGGTCTGCCGAGGCGCCGCTGACGTTCTCCAAGTAGACGCTCGCGATCACCTTGTTGTGGTCGGTGGCGAATTGCTCGAGCGATGCCCGGGCGCGGCGGGTGTCCTGCTCTTCGCTCGATGCTCGGAGGTATGTGCTGTCGGAATGTAGTGGTCAACTAATCCCGGACACGACGTTAAGTTTTTTCTCGGCCTGAGCTGGGGCCAGTCCGTTGTTGAATTGGTGCGGTCTAATCCAGTTGTACCGATGCATCAGGTAATGACTGATGTCGC